>DHGC01000055.1:2050-37273 GCA_002402585.1 Erysipelotrichaceae bacterium UBA4808
GCGGCTACGCCGGAGTTGATCCACAATAAAGTGGGATCGTTCACAGGAACCAAGGAAGCTCCAGGTTCGATCATGTGATTCTGCTTTTTAAAGTAATCTAGAAACAACTGTCTGACTTCATTTCCACTGCGATGTTGCATATCTTTCCTCCAATAAAAAAACGTTCCTACAGGAACGTTTAACACGCGGTACCATCCTGCTTTGTCCTTCGACACAGCTTTTTTCCTTAACGCGGACAAGACGGAAGTTTGACTTCTCTCTAAAGTGGCTTCAGATATTAAGCTTGGAAACTTTCACCACACGTTTCCTCTCTATAAAAGCGGCTTACCTTACTCTTCTTTAGTACGATTTCGTCATAAGTATAGCACAGAACCCTTAAATTTCAATGCCCACTTTTGTCTGCACCTCCACAAGCGTCGCATGTGCGATGCCTTGTGCCGAGGCTTTGCCCTGAACCAGAACCTCAGTGAGGATGTTTAGATCGAGGAGTTCTTTGTAAGAAGTTTGAAGTTGGATCAGTAATTTCTCGACTTCATCGGCGACAGCTTTCTTAAGCGTTCCATAACCTTGACCTTTGAATTGTTCAACCAATGTATCAATCGATATTCCAGAAAGTGCGGAGTGAATGGTTAAAAGATTGGCGACCCCGGGTTGATGTTTAGGATCGTAGTTGATTTCATTGATCGAGTCCGTAACCGCCGACATGACTTTTTTACGTGCGACTTTAGGTTCATCCAAGAGATAGATACAGCCTTTATCGCTGGCATCGGACTTACTCATTTTCTTGCTTGGATCACTTAAAGACATGATGCGTGCGCCTTGCTTGGGAATCAAAGGTTCAGGAACCTTGAATGTTTCACCATAACGATTGTTGAAGCGAACCGCCACATCACGTGTGAGCTCGACATGTTGTTTCTGATCATCGCCAACAGGAACATAATCAGGTTGATACGCTAGGATATCCGCTGCCATCAAGGTTGGATAGACATAAAAACCAGAACTTAAGCCTTCTTCACCTTTACTCAGTTTATCTTTATACTGGGTCATGCGATTGAGTTCACCCAAATAGATGTTGCAGCTTAGAATGAAGCCCAATTGAGCTTGTTCCATGATATCGGATTGCATGAAGATCTTGGTTTTCTTTGGATCCAAACCACAGGCCAGATACAAAAGAACGGTGTCCCGAAGATTCTTGCGCAATGTTTCTGGGTCTTGATAGACCGTTAGGGTATGCAGGTTGGCAATGAAGACGTACATATCAAACTCATCTTGATATTTCACAAATTCTTTGAGGGCTCCGATGTAGTTACCCAAGGTCAATTGACCACTTGGCTTGATGCCACTTAACATGCGTTTCATGTTTGTTTCCTCCAATAAAAAAATGTTCAACAGGGACGCTTCAACGTGGTACCACCCTCTTTATCGAACATCGATCACTTCACCATAACGCTGGTTCGCGTAAGCCTTGCTTAAACTCCTGAAGTCCACTTCATCTTTGTCTCTTGTATCCTTCGCACCAATCAAGATATCGCTTGTGTCCTAGACAAAGACTACTTTTCTTCATTCACGGTCTTTTTCATAGTTTAGCATAAAAAAAGTGTGCGAACACACTAATTTTTAGGTCGAACCAACAAGCCAGATAAGATGGCTACGATTGAGATGATCAGATAGATGGCAACCGAAGGATTCAAGAAACCCCCATAGATCGCGGTTAGAGCTCCAAAGATGGCAAGGAGTGGGAAGACCAAGCCCTCCAATTTCGAGGTGATTTTACCATGGATGAATTCTTTGATGATGCCCATGAAGATCAACACCAAGAAAAGATAGATCAGGATAATGGCGATTTCATCGACATTGATGCCCGTGAACATCGTCCAATTCAGATGAATGACACCCACGGTTGCCGCAAAGTGTAGAAACAACCATATCAACGAAACGATAAAGGTGAAGAGTCCAGCGAACATCGGTACATCTGTCTTTGCATCCACTTTCGCGAAATGTTTGGCTCCGATGATTTCATTACGGACACCCAAAGCATAAGGTAAGCGTATATAAGCAAGGATCAAACCATTGGCCGTTCCTAAGACAGAAATAACGATGGCCAATAAGACGATGCGATAACCGATTGGACCAAGGAATTGTTCCGCAAAGACGGAGACAGCCCCATCACCCAAGGCCAAGACTTGATCCGGTCCCAAGACCGCATTGATCGCAACGAAATAACTGATGTAGATAAGCATAATCATCAAAGGCGCGAAGGTCAAGGCTAAAGGAAGATTCCGCTTAGGATTCTTAATTTCATGTGTAATGGAAGGTGCGACCTGCCAGCCATCATACGAATATGCAACTGGGACCAAGGCCGCAAAGAAACCAGCCCCGATATGACCTAAATCTGTCACATGATTCACGGCAACTGGATCACCAAAGAACAAGCCTAAAAAACCTAAAAGTACGAGGGCTCCAAGTTTGGTAAACATCGAGATATTTTGAAACTTACCAGCTGCTTTCGTTTGAAAGAGATTAAAGAGAAAGAAGAAGGCAAAGATGATCAAGGTTAAGATCCACTGCGTCAAATTGAATGGAAAGACCCATTCTGGAATGGAACCTATGTTTAAACCAAAAAACAAAGCTGGATTGGTCCAATCAAACAACAAGGACATGTACATCGCCCCGACCCATGATATGACCGCGACTAATGCTGGATAATAAAGAATCGTTTGAAACCAACCGGCCAAATAACCCAGTTGTTTACCCCAGGTCATTTCGCAATAAGTGATCAAACCCCCAACATGTTCATCACGCCGTGCCAAAACCGCGATGCTCAAGCCACCAAAGATGATGCCAAAACCACCGAGTGCCCAAGCAAGGACTCCGAGGAAGACCGAGCCATTGACGGCTTGCAAGATGTTATCGGTCTTAAAAAAGATCCCCGAACCAATGACGATGCCGACAATCATCGCAATGGTTGTGATTAAGCCAAACTTACGTTGTGTTGTATTTTCCATATAAACCCCTTAAAAGATAGCTAAAGTGTACAGAAGCCATACACTTGCGTCAATTGAAATTTACATTTTTTTTGAAACTTTCAGAAAATATTGAAAATAGTTTTACATTAATATCAATTTTCAAGTATAATCGATTAAATTCAACGTATTAACTTAGATACATAAGTAATCATTGTATGGATAAAAATGCATAGAAGTGTGATATTCTTCACTTTTTATAAATTTCTCTTTTAAAAAGTAAGGAGTCTGTGTATAATTATGAAATATGGAGGACATACCATGATTGTTGTATACACTTCCCCAGGCTGTGCCAGTTGCCGCAAGGTAAAACAATGGCTAAAAGATCGTAATCTAAAATACATTGAGAAGAATATCTTTTCAACGTTGTTAAATGAAAATGAAATTCGTCATCTCTTGATGCGCAGTGAAAACGGAACCGAAGACATCATCTCGAAACGCTCCAAAATCATCCAAGAAAAACAAATCGATATCGAAGAAATGTCGGTTAAAGATCTTGTGCGTTTCGTACAACAGAATCCTTCGATTCTCAAACGCCCAATCATCATCAATGAGCGCAACTTCTTAGTTGGGTATGATGAAGAAGAAATCGGTGCCTTTGTACCTCAAGAATTACGTCGTGTCGCTTGCGATGCATGTACGCCCGATTGCCCAAGTTATGGGCACTGTGGACAGACACGTGATAGCCTTGATCAAGCAAATCAACCACGTCTGAAAGCTGTTTAGAAGAACAGCTTTTTTTATTATGGTATAATCATTTTATGAAAATTTTAGTTGGACTTTCCGGTGGTGTGGATTCCGCCGTCGCAGCATATCTCTTAAAAGAACAAGGTCATGAAGTTGAGTGTGCTTTCATGCGCAATTGGGATTCTTTGACCAATAATGACATCTTGGGTAACCCAACCTTGGATGAAGCCATTTGCACGCAGGAACAAGACTATAACGATGCCGTCGAAGTCGCCAAGAAACTTGGCCTGCCTTTGCATCGTATCGATTTCATCAATGAATACTGGGACGATGTCTTTCAAACCTTCCTAAAAGAGTATGCACGTGGACGCACACCCAATCCCGATATCCTATGCAATAAATACATCAAGTTCGATGCCTTCTTCAAATTCGCGCAAGAGCGTGGTTTTGACTATGTTGCAACAGGACACTATGCACGTGTCAAACATCATGCGGATCATTCTGAATTATTAAAGGCAGTGGATACCAATAAGGACCAAAGCTATTTCTTGTGTCAGATCGATCAAAAAGCCTTACAGAAAACGTTCTTCCCTTTAGGTGAACTTGAAAAACCCGAAGTAAGAGCGATTGCACTCAAACTGGAATTGAATGTCGCTAAGAAGAAAGACTCCACAGGCATCTGTTTCATTGGTGAACGTAAGTTCCGAGAATTCTTACGCAATTATCTACCGGCTAAAAGTGGTCAAATTATCGATATTGAAAGTGGTAAGATCATTGGATCGCATATTGGTGTGTTGTACTATACCCTCGGTCAACGCAAAGGCTTGGATATCAATGCTTTTGAAGGACCTTGGTTTGTCGTTGGCAAGGATGTTCAAACCAATAAACTTTATGTCGCTCGCAATGAAGACAATCCTTGGTTAAAATCCACGTCATGTGTGGTCAAAGATTTGAATTGGTTCAATCCGCACGCTGAAAAAGCATTCGCTTGCAAAGCGAAATTTAGATATCGTCAAAAGGACCAAGATGTTCAAATCGAATGGCGTGAAGATGGTTCGATATGGGTCCATTATCCACAAGGTATTTCCGCTGTAACACCTGGCCAAGAAGCTGTTTTCTACCTTGATCATGTTTGTTTAGGTGGTGGTGTCATCGATGAGATTTATACGAACGGACGCTCTTTGAGTGAAGCCATTGCAGGAGTCACGAATGCGAGCCTTTGATTTACCCTTCTCGAAAAAGAAGATCATCTTTCTGCTCTTTCATTTCACCATGGGGACCTATGCTTTGTATCCGATGCTCATCGTTGCGATCTTAGCACGATCGAACATGATGGATCTTCTAGGTGATCCACGTGTTGATTTGGTTTATTCCATCGTGCTTCTTGTATTGAGTGTTTATCTTACAAAAGACTTTTGGATTGAGATGGGACGTCGTTTCAAGCAAGAACTTTTGTTGAATATCAAAACCATTGGTATCACATTACCTTTAATGTTGGGGACTTCGATGGTATTGAATTATGTTATTACAACGCTTACAGGTCTGGATGGTTCGCAGAACCAAGGTGAATTAATCAAGATTTTTGGAGATTATCCCCTTTTATTAGTGTTTCAAGCCTTGATTTTCGCTCCGATCGTGGAAGAACTCATGTATCGAGGTTTACTCTTTGGTATGCTTCAAAAACGTTCGCAAATGTTTGCGATCCTATTCAGTTCCTTCTTCTTTGGCATGGCCCATATCTACCCATCACTCTTTGATGGACAATATATGGATCTTGTCTTCTTACCCACCTATTTCATGTTGGGTTTCTGGTTAAATCATGCGTATATTAAAAGTAGGAGTCTTTACACACCTGTCCTCATCCATTTCGTAAACAATGCCATCGGTGTCTTCGCCATCTATCTATCGAGTATCTTGTAATGGATCCCATTGAAATTCAGGGTAAAATAAGCCATGTCATTTATCAAGACGAACAAAGTCGCTACACTGTAGCGCGTTTTCGTCTGTATGATCTCAATGAGAAGTTGGTGACCATCACGGGCTATCTTCCTGAAATGGCACATGACATCCTCTTGAATCTGAAAGGAAACTATGTCGAACATCCTCGTTTTGGCATGCAATTCAAGATTGAGACCTTTCATCGAGTCTTACCCAATGAGCCTGAATCCATCATCACTTTCCTCTCTTCGCCACTTTTTCCGGGTATCGGCAAGAAGTTTGCGGAAAGCGTCGTGGAAGAACTTGGTGCAGAGAGTCTAAAACTCCTTAAAGAAGACAGTTCACTGATCAGAAATGTCAAAGGTTATACCCCTAAGAAAGAAGATAGCATCAAAGCAGGACTTCTGAATTATGGTGAAGATGAGGAAGCGATTCGTTTTTTCACCACCCATGGTCTGGGTATACGCAACATCATGCGTCTGGATCGTGTCTATGGTAAGGAAGCCTATGCTTTGGTTAAAGCCAATCCCTATCGTTTGATTGAAGAAGTGGATGGCATCGGCTTTAAGACAGCGGATAAGCTTGCGTTATCCATGGGTTTTGATTTGGATGATCCACGTCGCTTAAGCGCAGCACTGATTGCCATGACGATGGAAGAATGCATGCGTCGTGGCGATAGCTATGTCTTGTATGATCATTTGAATCAACTTTTTGAGAAGAATTTTCAAAGTGACTTTGAAGCCATTCTTTTTACCTGTGTCCGTGAAAACAAACTCATCCTCTTGGATGATAAAGTCTATCATCCAAGTCAATACAAAGCTGAACAAGGCATTGCGCATCTCTTAAGTCAGTTTCCGTTTCAAGATCTCAGTCCCATTGATGAAATGATCTTGGATGATCGGATTGAACTGCATGAACAAGCCATTGGCATTACTTACGATCAAAGTCAGAAAGAAGCGATCCATACTTTCTTCAACAGTCCTTTCACCATCATGACCGGGGGTCCAGGTACAGGTAAATCCACCGTTATCGGTGCGATGATCCAACTCTTTAGACAACTCTATCCCAGTCATTCACTGGCCTGTGCAGCACCAACAGGACGTGCCAGCAAGCGTTTGTTTGAACTCAATGGGGTGGAGTCTTATACCATCCATTCCTTATTGAAATGGGATTTGGAAACCAACACGTTCGGCATGAACGAAAAACAACCTTTGGCGATTGATTGTCTGATCATCGATGAATTCTCCATGGTAGACACCTGGTTGTTCAGTCACTTGTTGGATGCGTCTGCTCAAGTCAAGAAAATCATTCTGGTTGGAGACCAGGACCAGTTACCCAGTGTCGCACCGGGTCAGGTCTTACGGGATCTGATCGCATCCAAACGTTTTCCCGTCATCACCTTACAACACATCTATCGTCAGAAGGAAGGTTCGGATGTCATCCAGCTTGCGCATCAGATGCGGATCAAAGAATTAGACTTTAAACAATTGACCCATGACATCAAATGGTTCAAAGCACCCGCGGTTGAAGTTAAAAACATCATCATCAATCTTGTTCAACAAGCCCTTAGTAAGGGCTACGGTATTCAAGATATCCAAGTCTTGGCTCCCATGTACAGTGGTCTGGCCGGTATCGATAATTTGAATCATGCGATCCAAAAAGTTGTAAATCCAAGCGCTTTCGCAAAACGTGAACTAAAAGTCGGGACAACCACCTTTCGCGAAGATGACAAGATCTTACAACTCAAGAATCAACCCAACGACGATGTCTATAATGGCGATATTGGTATTCTTGCGGAAGTCGTCTATGCCAGTGAAGACCATTTGAAGCAGAATCGCATCCTAGTGGATTTCGATGGACGCATTGTGGAATATACCTCTGAAAACTTCATGAACATCACCTTGGCCTATTGTGTTTCCGTACATAAAGCACAAGGCAGTGAGTATCCCATCGTCATCCTCCCCATCGTGCCTGAACATCGATTCATGCACAGCAAACGCCTGTTGTACACAGCCATCACACGGGCCAGTAAATCGTTGATTTTGATTGGGGATCCGGATCGATTCACGCAAACAACCCTATTGGATCGAGATGAAGCACGGGCAACCTGCTTAATTGAGTATTTAAATCAAAGTATGGAAGTGCTAGACTAAACGTATGAAAAATCTAAATCGTAGTCAACAAATCCGCGTCTTGACCTTCTTAATGTTTGGTTTAGTCATTGCTTTTGCCATCCTCTATCCGATTCTTCCGGATGTTATTCCGATGCAATTCTCATTGAGTGGATCGGTGAATCGAACGGCACCGAAGTGGTTGGCGCTTCTATCCATGTTTGGCATCAACGCGCTTATGAACATATCCAACATCGTACGTTCTAAGGATCGTTTACTCGATCGTCAAATGTACTTAAGTTTTGGTCTCGCTGTTTTCTCGATTATCATGCTTAGCATTTCAATGTTCATTTAAGGAGTCCTCATGATTGAAATTAAAAACATCTCTAAAACCTACGCTGGACAGGTCAAAGCTGTCAACCAACTCTCACTTACTGTCGAAGCCGGCGAAATCATTGGCTTCATCGGACCCAACGGAGCAGGTAAAACCACGACTTTGAAAATGATGACTGGGATCTTGAATCCAGATGAAGGTGAAATCCTTCTCAACGGCATCAATATTCAAACCAACCCCCTCAAAGCCAAACAACAGTTTGGGTTCGTTCCGGATACACCCGATATTTTTCTACGCTTGAAAGGTATTGAATATCTCAACTTCATGGCAGATATCTATGATGTGGATGAGAATACACGTCGCGAACGCATCACTAAGTATGCGGAAGCCTTTCAAATGACCAGTGCCTTGAACGATAAGATCTTATCATACTCCCATGGGATGCGTCAGAAGATCGTGGTCATGGGTGTCTTGATTCATTCCCCTTCAATTTGGATCTTGGATGAACCCTTGACCGGCTTGGATCCTCAATCCGCATTCGCCCTCAAGGAAATGATGCGTGAACATGTTTCTTTGGGTAAGACCGTCTTCTTCTCAACCCATGTCTTGGAAGTTGCGGAAAAACTATGCAGTAAGGTTGCCATCATCAACAAAGGTGCGCTCCTCTATTTTGGTTCCTTGGAACAATTGAAACTTGACCATCCCAATGCTTCCTTGGAAGACATTTTCTTGAAGGTCACCTCAAATGCGTAAGTTTAAAGCTTTATTTATCGTCATGCTCAAGAACACTTTCAATCTACTGGATGGACGTACAAAACGCAGTAAGTTGAATAAATTCATGGGCTTGTTTCTGGTGGTGGCATTCATGCCCACCTTATTCTCACTTTATATGTTGGCCAAGGAAGGCATGTACATGTTGCTTCCAATCCAACAAGAAGGTTTGGTTATAAGTCTATTGTTCATTGCACTAAGCAGTGTTACTTTCTTCATGTCCATCTTTTTGGTTCCTGCGGTCTATTACTTCAGTAAAGACAGTGAAACCTTATTGGCACTTCCTTTAAAAGCTGAGGAGATCGTTCTAAGTAAATTCTGCTTATCGGTTGTGTATGAATATTTAACAAGCTTCATGTTGGCAATACCGGTATTACTTGCTTACATCCAAGTCATGAATCCCGATGTGTTCTTCTATGTGAAGGCATTGATCATCTTGTTGTTAAGCCCAGTTGTACCCCTTGCCTTCGGTGCCATCATCATCATGGTGATCATGGCCTTCGTGCCGTTCTTCAAGAATCGTGATCTCTTCAATTATGCGAGCGGCTTTCTTGCATTAGCTTTTGCCATCGGTATCAACATGGTCGTAGGCGGCACCGCGAGCTTATCACAGGAAAAATTATTGCAGATGTTGACGGAAGGCAATAATTCCCTTCTCGCAATCTTTAGATTCATGTTTCCGAATCTTCCCTTTGCGATTCAAAGTTTAGTGGATGGTTCTTGGTTGAGTTTCATGCTCTTCTTAGTCATTACTGCACTGGTCGTCTTTGTCTTCCTTTACATCAGTAAGATCGTCTACTTCATTGGCATCATCGGTGTCAATGAAACAGCGGCGGGTCGTAAGAAACTCAATTTCAAAGCCTATCAAAAAGAAACATCGACCAAAGGTGCGCTTATGAGCTATTTCTTAAAAGAAATGCGCTTGATGATCCGCACACCCATTTACTTGTTGAACAATATCGCTACGGCATTCATCCTCCCCATCATTTTTTTGGTTTCAATCGGCAGCAGTGTCAGTGGTGAGGAAGAATTCTCAACTTTCATTAAAAGTATTGATTGGACCAATCCTGACTTACTCTTAATGGTGAGCTTTGCTGGAGTGGCGTTGGGTTTGATGATGAGTTCACTTAATTTGATTACACCGACGGCTCTTTCACGTGAAGGTACAAACATCTTCTTCATGAAATACATCCCGATGTCCTATGTCAAACAAATCCAAGCGAAGATTGCCAGTGGGCTTGCAGTGAGTTTCTTAGGTATTCTCTTCTCCCTTATCGCGGCTGTGACCCTACTCAGAATACATCCCATCGTAATTATCTTGATATTGGTGATGTCGATTCAAGGAATGATCTTCATGAACTACTTAGGTATGATTGTGGATCTCATTCGACCTAAACTCGTGTGGGAACAAGAAGCTGCGGCTGTCAAACAGAATCTCAATGCGGCCTTCACCATGATTCCAGCCTTTGCTTTAAGTTTTCTTCCTTTCTTGTTGATGAAGTATCTACCGAATAATTGGTTTACTGTCATCACCATCTTTATTCTCTTCAGTTTTGTGAATTGGTTGTTAATCCGGCTCACAACACGCATGAGCATTACCAAGTTACATCAATTAGAAGTCTAACCAAGTGGAAATACTTGGTTTTTAATGAATTTAGTGCATCTTTGATGCAAATGATGCGTGAAGTGATAAACTTAAGCATATGAACAAAAACACCATGCAAAACATCGAAAAATTGATTTATAACCTGCGTCATTTGCGACAATTGGATAGCTTATTGATGCATAAAGCCATGAAAGCTCAAAGTGCACATTTTCAGCATCTTGTTATGATTCAACAAATCACAAAGGATGGACCCGTTGCCATTAGTCGTATCAAAGACAACTATCAAGTGAGTGCACCAGCCGCAACGCAATTGATCAATACCTTAGAGAAGAATGAACTCATTGAGCGGATCCAAGATCCCAATGATAAACGTTCGAGCTTGATTCAACTCTCTGAACACGGAAAAGATCTCTTAAAACAAGGTTCAGAAATATTTGAAGTTGGATTAAAGGAATTGGCAGATTATTTAGGGTCTGAAGACAGTGAGCTCTTCAATCGTATCTTGGATCGTATCGTCGCTTATTGCCACTTAAATTTAGAAGAAGGAACCAAACATGAAAAAGAATAAAAAAAGTCGCAAGTCCATTTGGATTGCACTAGCTGTCTTAACATTGGTGCTTGTCATACTCCTAATGAGCTTTAGAAATCAAACACCGACAGATTTAAAAATCTATACCATTGAAAAAGGTAAGATCGAACTCATAGCCTTAGCAACCGGTAAGCTTACCTCATCCAATGAAGATCGCATCAAATTAAATGGCAGCGTAACAGACACGCTCGTTGCTTTAGGTGATGTCGTAGTCAAAGGTGATATCTTGGGTGAATACACACGCCAATCCAGCACAAACAGCTTATATGCTCCTGTTAGTGGTATCGTAACGGAAGTGCCCAGTGCTTTGGGTTCAACTTTGGCAATCGCAGGTTCAAATCAGTTTAAAATGGTTATTCAAGTCGCTGAGACTGAACTCAAACGCATTGCTTTAGGCCAATATGCCGAAGTTTATGTTTCGGCTGTTGATCAAACTTTTTATGGTTCTGTAACAAAAATCAATCAAGTTGCGACCGTCATGGGTCCACAAAGCACCTTTGGTGTGACACTTAGTTTTGATGGCAATACAGAGATGGTTCGAGTTGGCATGAGTGCTGTAAGTAAGATGCAGTTAGAAGGCTATGGTGATTATTATGTCCATGGCAAATTGGAAGCTGCTCAAGAAACACGTGTCACTATTGATGGCAGTTTAACCAAGATCGATGTCAAAGTCGGAGATGTTGTGAATAAGAATCAAAAACTGGGTGAATATCAATCCAGCATGAAACCCAATGTAAAAATCATCGCAACGCGCGATGGCATCGTCACTTCCATTCCCAGTGGATTGAGTACAGGCTTCATCATTGCCGATCCCGACGCATTGGAATTGACCGTCGACATCACGGAAACCGATATTCATAAGCTTTCCCTTGGTCAATCGGCAGACATTTATATCGAAGCCATCGATCGTCATTTCGAAGGATCAATCGTTAAGATTTCCTATGTAGGTAACACAAACCTAGACTATACGACCTATCCTGTAACCCTTGCATTTGATGAAGCCGATGCGAATGTCTTTTTAGGCATGAGCGGTAGCGCTTCAATCGTGACCAATACCAAAGAAAATATTCTTATCGTTCCATTTGAAGCCATCTTAACGGAAGGGACACAGCGCTATCTCGTATCCTCAGAATGGCTTAAAAACAGTCGTCGACCTCAATCAGAGTATTATTTGCCCATTGAGACTGGTTTAGCCAATGCATTCTATGTCGAAGTGATTGGAGACGACTTGGAAGGTAAAGAAGTCCTTATTATTGAAAAGGCTTCCCTCTTCCCAGTCATTGGCAATCCATGATCCGCTTAGAAAACGTTACGAAACGTTATCTCATGGGCGATAACGTCGTCAAAGCTTTGGATGGCATCGACATCAACATCAATGAAGGTGAAATGGTTGCGATCGTTGGACCTTCAGGCAGTGGTAAATCCACGTTGATGAACATCATTGGATGTCTCGATGTCGTAACCGATGGCTTGTATGAATTGAATAAGATTTCAATCAAAGATTACGATCAAGATGAACTCGCAGACATCCGCAATCAACAAATCGGTTTCGTCTTCCAACAGTTTAATCTTTTAAACAATTTCACTGCGATTGAGAATGTGATGATGCCAATGACCTATGCCAAACTTCCAAAACAAAAACGCGAGGAAAAGGCAGAAGAACTCTTGAATCTCGTTGGATTAGGGGATCGCATGGATCACAAACCGACTGAACTCTCCGGAGGTCAACAACAACGTGTATCCATCGCACGAGCTCTCGCAAACAATCCTGCCATTATCTTAGCGGATGAACCAACAGGTGCTTTGGATACAGCGACCGGTCATGAAGTCTTGAATCAATTGAAGAAATTGAATCAAAGTGGCAAAACAGTGATCATCATTACGCATGATTTGGAAGTTGCGAAGAACACCAATCGCATCATCACCTTACGCGATGGCAAGGTCATTCAAGACGAGGTCCAACACCATGCTTAAAGAGTACTTCGCCATTGCCATACGTTCGGTACTGGCGCATAAGATTCGCGCTCTCTTGACGACCTTAGGGGTCATCATCGGGGTATCCTCTGTTATCTTACTCATGTCCTTAGGCAACAGTGCCCGTGAAGAAGCAGCGAATCAAATTCGTGGCATCGGATCCAATTTGATTTTTGTGAGCATTACCGACCGCGAAGGCAGTCTACCCAATGATTGGCTTGACAACATCAAAGAGGCCGCGCTGATTAAGAATTATTCACAGTTGGTGTCATCTCAAGTCAGTTACACGATTGAAGGTCAAAGCGTGAATGTGTCGATCAGTGGCGTCAACGATAAGTACGCAGCCATCAACAGTCTCGAAATGACCACAGGCCGTTTCTTAAATAGTTATGATCTCGCTTATGATTCACCGGTAGTGGTTTTGGGCTCTAAAATTCCTGGTTTACTTCTACCCAATCAAGACATCATTGGTTCAACCTTGATGATCAAAGGCATGCCCTTCACTGTGGTGGGCGTTGCGGAAGAACGTGGAACCAACTTCAGTGGTGACAATGACTTGATGGTCTATGTCCCCATGCGCTTCGCCAGTCGGATGAGTGGTTTCAACACCCGCAACAAAACGTTCTACATCGAAGCCGCATCGGAAGATACCGTCGATTTGACACTGAGCCGGGTCCTTGGTTATCTTGAAACCATCATGCCCTCTGAGAACAGCTATCGTGCCTTCTCACAAACTCAAATCTTAGGTGTCTTGGATACCTTGATGGCCTTGCTTACAACACTCTTATCCGGTATCGCTTCAATCTCATTGATTGTTGGTGGTATCGGTATCATGAACATCATGTTGGTCACGGTGCGTGAGCGAACCAAAGAGATTGGGATCCGCAAAGCCTTGGGTGCGCGTCAATCCCAGATCTTGGCTCAATTCTTAATTGAAGCTGTGATCATCACCAGTTTAGGTGGCATCCTTGGTCTAGTCATCAGTTACTTGGGTACCCTCGTAATCACCTACATTACTGATTTCAACGTCATCCTTGGACTCGATGCCGTACTGCTCTCACTTGTCTTCTCCTTGACGATTGGGGTTGTGTTCGGCCTTTATCCTGCGTATACCGCCAGTAAATTAGAACCTGTCGAAGCACTTCGCTTCGAGTAAAGAAAAGGAAGTCCAATGGATTTCCTTTTAGTTTTCATCCAACATCCGTGACCAGATATTGCTTAGATCATGACTCTCTTGAACGAAGCCTTCTTCTACAATAAAGATGCGATCATAGCGTCCAAGGCTTTCTTTAAAGATGATGTGACTGACATTGATAAGCGTCTTCTCTACCCTTAACAAGTCATTTTCAATGCTTTTGGCAATGCTATACTCAAGATTCGCAAAAATCTCATCACAAAGTATGATAGAACTGTCCAAACACAAGGCACGAGCCAACATCAAACGTGCACGCTGACCACCGGATAGATTCGAACCATTATTGATGAGTTCTTGACTCAAATCCAAACTTTCCAAGCCAACCTTATGCATGGCATTTTCCAAGATAGTGGGATCCATGGCTTGATAAAGATCCAGATTGTCTTTAACGGTACCATTGAAGATGAAACCAATTTGATCCACCGTCGAAAACAAACGATGATAGTCATGAGGATCGATGCTTTGAATATCCTTTTGATTCAAGTAGATCAAACCCTTTTTAGGAACCAAGGATTGACGGATGGTTTTAAGCAAGGTACTCTTACCCGAACCACTGCGACCGACAATCAAGACCTTTTCACCTGCCTTGATGCTTAGATCCACATCTTTTAGAATCGATCCTTCTTCATCTGGATATCCCAAATCATTTTGATCAAACATAAGTTCATTAAATGATTGAACACGGATGGGTCTGTAATAGACAGGACGTGTCAGATTTTTATCAAAATCAATCAGAACCTGTGAAATCCCCTTCATTTGTGAAAGTAAAGGACTGAATTCAGATAGCGGCCACATCGCATTGCCAAAACTCGAAACAATGACGATTAAACTTCCTAATGAGAGCGAAGTGGAACGTGCAACCAAGATACCACCCCCAATCAAAGTAAACATAACCAAGGTTTGAACCAGATTGTTTAAGGCATCGACTTGCGTCGTTTTGACATCAACCTTATAGTTGTCATTTTGAACAGCCTCCGCATGCGCATGGAAGGCTTCATAGCGTTCCGTTTCAAGTTGGTGCTGCTTGATGATTTCAAAGCCCTGCAGACTCTCATCTACAAAATCAGTATAGGCTTCGAGTGAAGCCGATTTCTTGGCTTCGGTCTTTTGAACGGGCTTGCTCGTTCGCGACGTTAATTTAACGAAGACAACCAACAAGACCATCGCAACCACGACCAAGCCCCAATGTACCATCGCCAACAAGACAACGGACATACCAAAGCGTAATCCAACAAAAATCAGCTGCATCAAATTTTTAATGAATTTCAGCTCATAGCGATCGAAATCATTGGTTAGATTGGAGAGATAACGATTCACCTGTTCCTTTTGAACTTGGGTGATGTCTTGGTCAAGAACACGATCGATGTAAGCTTGTTTCATTTGAACCATGCTTTTCGATAGATACAAAGAACGCAACGGTGTTCCAATCAACTCCAAAACCAAGAGTATAGCCAAAATAATAAGCATCTGAATCGCCACATCTACCAGTTTATCCATTTCACGTGCTAAGCCATAATCGGTAATGAAACGTAGCAGGTAGATGCTGTACCCATTGAGGGCGGTAATCAAAATCATGTATACGGTGATGATCACAAGCCAAGGTTTCGATCCATAAGCATGTTTATGCATGGTGGGCACCTGCTTTCGTAAGTTCCAGTTTGATTGCGAAGCGTTGATTGAGGTAGTCCAAATGACGATGTGCGACCAAAATTACAGTCTTGTCCAAAGCCAATAGGGTTTCATAGATGGTCAAAGCGGTTTGATCATCCAAACTGGCAGAGGGCTCATCCACAAACAAAAGTTCCTTATCATGATACAAAGCACGCGCAATACTGATGCGCTGACGCTGACCCCCTGATATGTTGGCTCCGTCTTGTTCGAGTTTATGTTCAGCTTTTAGCTCTAAGCTTTCAATCCACTCACTGAGTGCGGCTTGTTTGAGGCATAAGGCAAACTTCTCCGCATCGTATTTTTGATTCAAAATGATGTTTTGTTTAATGGTGTCGTTGAAAAGAAAGTGGTTCTGACGAATATAGCCACAGTTTGATAAAAAAGCATTTGGATCAATGGCGCGAACTTCTGTATGATCATAGAACACCTCACCTGTAAAGCTCGATAAACTTTGTGATAAGCAGTTCAAAAGTGTCGTCTTCCCCGCACCGGACGGACCTGTGATCAAGATTTTATCCTTGGGTTGGATTTCAAAATTGACATGTTCCAACACGACTTTATCTTCATAGGCGAAACTTAGATCTTTAACTTTTAAGACCTTCTTGAAATTGAATGCACTCAAGCCATATGGATAATCCTCAACCTTGGTGATCCGTTCAAAGATATCCATTGAAGCTTTGAAACGATTGATGAAATTGAACCCATTGATCATGCCCCAAATCAATTGACCAATCAAATTAAAAACCAGAATCAACGCCGTCAAAGACAGTTCATCTTGAATGAATAAGTAGGTCGCATAGATGTACACCAAGGTCTGATAACTGGAAGCGATCCATACATTGAGATTTCCTTGATACTCATCCAAACGAAAAGCCTTTTGTTTGATGTTTTCCAAGTGCTGAACGATTTGATAGAAAGGTTTCTTGAAATTCATTTCGACACGATACAATTTGATGACTTCCAAGCCTTGTAAGACATTGGTCAACTGTTTCGTATAGTCCACGTTGGCTTCTTGGGTCAAACGTTTGATTTCACGGGTCGGTTTCTCAAAGAAACGCACGACGATGTAAAGCAGACTGCTGGCGATCAGTGTTCCAAACCCAATGGTTGGAGAAATGATGAAGAGAATGACTTCACCAATGAGGAAACTTCCGAAGCTAAAGACAATGTTCAGAATGGCTAAAAAGAAATCCTTCTCAAACAAGTTGATGTCGGAGACGACCATTGCCATGGCACTCTCCTTGGACTGCTTCTTAAAGACCTCAATTGGACGATGCATGATCTTTTGGTATGCCAAGGAGCGTACTTGAATCAAGACATCGCGCATGAAACCGATGCGTAAGAAGCGGGATAAATACTGAAGTGGAATGGGTAGGACGGCAAAGAAAAACATGCCGACGATACGTGGGACGATGGACGATTCCGGTGCTTCGATGATCCCAAAGGCAATGGATAAGGCAAATGTCTGACTCAATCCATTGACGGTGGTAAGCAAAGCGCCGGTGATGTAGCGGAAGAATTGTTTACGGTTTTGACCCAGTAATTGTGTAATGGTCATAGAAATTCCTTCCTAAGCGTAGATTTTACTATTTTACCATAAAATAAACACGACAGGCAGCGCAAGCATAAAAAAACACCCCATTGAGAGGTGTACTTGAAACTACTTAACCAATTCTTTAACGGTTTCCCAAGTGAAGCCATCACGACCGAAGTGACCGAAATTCGCTGTCTTGCGGTAGATTGGATTTAATAGATCCAATTCTTGGATGATGTTGGATACAGAGAAATCAAAGTTCTTCTCAACAATCGCATATAAAGCGTCGATATCGACCTTTTCCGTCCCAAACGTATTGATGTATACAGAAAGAGGTTTCGTCAAACCAATCGCATAGGCAACTTGGATTTCGCAACGATCGGCCAAGCCATTCGCTACGATGTTCTTTGCGACATAACGACAGTAATACGCTGCGCTACGATCGACTTTGGAAGGATCTTTGGAGCTGAAACAGCCGCCACCGATGCGTCCCATCCCACCGTAGGTATCCACGACGATCTTACGACCTGTGGTCCCGCTGTCGCCAAAGGATCCGCCGATGACGAAGCGTCCCCCTGGATTGACGATGTACTCTGTTTCAGGGGTCAACCATTTTGGATTGATGACCTTGAGAATGACTTCATTCAAAATCAAGTCTTTCAAATCTTGAAGATTGATGGCTTCAGCGTGTTGTGTCGAAACCACGACCTTAGTGATGGCGACGGGTTTTTCGTCTTCATACAAGACGGTGACTTGCGTCTTGCCATCTGGACGAATATGCTTATTTTCGCGTTTCAAATCAGATAAACGCTTGGATAGTTTGTGTGCGGTATCGATGGCCAAAGGCATGTAGTTTGCCGTCTCATTGGACGCATAACCAAACATGATTCCTTGATCCCCTGCTGCGACTTCATTACCAAGAACGACTTTGTTGAAGATGTCAGCAGATTGATCACCAACCAATGTGATCACATTGTATTGATCTTCATCCAAACCGATATCGGCTAAGACGTCTTTCGCAATCCTTGAATAATTCAACTTCACATCTTTAAGATCAGGTCCTAAGTTCTGTTCACCATAGACAAGTACGACACCATCTTTAATGGTTGCCTCAACCGCCATTTTCGCATGGGGATTCAATTTCAAAGCTTCGTCTAGGATCGCATCGGCAATCTGATCACAAACTTTATCCGGATGTCCATCAGTGACACTCTCGGATGAAAAATAATACTTACGGCTCATGTGTTTCCTCCTTACATAAACAAAAGCCCTGCACACGACAGGGCTTCACATTGAAATGTTTAGATCCCTTATCGTGGATTAGCAGTACCACCTTGCATCGCTGTAGGTTGGTGTGGGGTTATTGAGCTAATTCTCTACCCCAGCTCTTGATAAGTCTTCAAAATTAAAACATATTTCTGTTGTGTATGCAAGTATTATTCTATCGGCTTTAAGAAATAATTTCCAATGATCTTATCCGCCTTAGAAATCGTGATGAAGATCTTGGGATCTGCACTCTTAGCAGCTTGCACAACGTCATTCACTTCAAATGCATTGACCACCATATAAAGCATGCATTTGGGTTTCTGACTGTAACCACCCTCTCCCCACAATTTGGTGATGCCATGACGTGTCGCCTTGAAAATCATAGCACTGACTTCATTGGGATGTTCCGTAATCATGTTGAGAGCCATGTATTTATAACGTTCATAACGAGATTCAATGACCTGTGTCACGACAAATTGATAAATGATCGAATAGAGTGCTTCTTCCCAGCCAAATAAAACACCTGCTATGGAAAGAATGACCATATTGCCATACATGATGTAGTTGAAAATGGGTTTACGATACCGATTGGAAGCATAGATGGCAATGAAATCTGTCCCCCCTCCGGAAGCATTCTGCATCAAAGCCAAGACGACGCTGATTCCTGCAAAAATCCCACCAAAAATGGTGATCAAGATGATATCGTATTCCAATTTAGTCATAGGTAAAATCAAAGTAAAGATACTCACTAAGGTGAAATGAAGTATAGAGTAGAGCGTGAAACGTTTACCAATATACTTGAAAACCAAGATGGTTGGAAAGATGTTTAACAGGATGTAGAGGATGCCATACGGAATGTCAATATTCCAATATTGGAGTCCCAGACGATTGATCAATACGGAGATTCCTGAAAAACCGCCTGGAAAGAAATTACCGGAGTAAACAAAGACGTTGATGTTTATGGCTGCGATGAGTGCAGAGATCGTGATGATGATGCTTGTTTTGATGTGTTTGTAGAGTGGATTTTTCATTTTGTTTAACTTAATATTCTCATTATACCTGTGTTCAATGAAGATTCAAGACTTAAATGGTCGAGTTGATACTGATTTTGGATATGATTGGCCATGGATTTTGCTCGTTCAATCTGCTTCTTGATGGATCGATAACCCAAATGGACGACCATCGTTGTTTGATCATCAAAAACAATCAATGTATCGCACTTAAGTGCGTGATAAGTTTGAATACGTTTAGCATTCAAAAAGATACATTCGTTGTGTTGCGGAGCCATTGTGGGTAAAAAGTAACATTGCAATAATGGATGAACCAAGATGGGTACCTTATGAAGGATATTGAGATGTTTACGGATGGCGCCCTGACTGCCTGATACGCTCAATCCATAATTACTGCAATAATCTTCTAAGAGTGCGAGTGGTTTCTTCTTGATCTGAAACCATGTGTCGCCCCACAGTTCACTGCATTTGCTTTTAGAGTTGTATTGGATGACTTTGATCGTATGGAGCATACCTTAAATTACGATGAATCCAGCTTGGTTCCTAAAAAAAAGCGGCATTTAGCCGCAACATGTCCCATCGGTACACGTTTCTTCTTCACTACCACAGCTGCAGCCCTCGCCACAACCTTCTTCTCCGCAGCCTTCATCGCCACAACTGCAGCTATCACCATGTTCATGCTGTTGTGCAAATTGGTGTTCATAAAGGAGTGTATCGATGACGATCGCTTCGATTTCAACCAAAGCACCCTTTGGCAAAGCTTTCACTTCAACCGTTGTACGTGCAGGATATGGATCTGCAAAGTACGTGGAATAGATCTCATTCATGAGTTCAAATCCAGATAAATCCGTCATGAAAACCGTAGTCTTCACAATATGACGCATTTCCAAGTTCATTTCAGCTAAAAGAGCTTCCATGTTCTTGAGAACTTGATAGGCTTGTTCCTGTACGCCACCTTCAACGATGGAGCCTGTTTCTGGATCAACTGGTAATTGTCCAGATAAATATACAAAATCGCCGAGTTTAACGGCTGGTGAATAAGGTCCGATCGCCTTCGGGGCATTATTCGAATGAATCGCTTTGGTAAACATCAATGTCCTCCTTTTACCATTCTTGATAGTATTCTATTTCTTCTTCAATCAAACGCTTGGTTCGATGATGGAGGAACATACGTAAGACAAAAGCCAATGTCCCAATCAACAGAACAATCAGTACCCCTGTCGCAATGTAGTCGCTTACGCTCTCCAACATGATCTTACCTCGCGTTTCATTATACTAGACTTCTTCATCCTCGTGCAATGCATTCGCATCCAACTTTATAAGCAACCAAACAAAGCCACTTGCCATAAGCAAAAGACTGATGGATCCAAGGATCACATGGAGATAAGCCAACTGTGCTAGCCACGCTAAAGCAGCTGTAGGATTGGTTGCGACACTCAATTGCCAGAAGCGAACCATAAACAGCAGATTGATGAAAACTTGGATAACAAGTGTGCTTTGATAGATCCACGTTAAGAACCCAGCTTTAGACCAAGCGAATAAAATCAATAGCGTCCAAAAAACAAGATCGATGCCATAAATGCTTTCAGTAAACAAGCTCAAGTTGAAACCCGTGTCCAAAGCATTCGCAACCAAACGTGTGGCCCATGTTAGTTCTTTTATTTGACTGAGATTCGCTACTTGAGGAACGCTCTTGATCTCTAAGAGAAATAAACCCAAGCGTACTTGTGGTAGTACCACAAACCACGAGCTGACAAAAAGAACCAAGACAAACACAAAAAGTCGATGGTTGGGATGATTCAACCAACGATTAAAGCTCGTCATGACTCAGCCAATCTTCCCCTTTCAAGACTTCGACGGGGGACAAGCCTGGATAATCGAGTTGACGTAAGACTTCATAGACGACGATTGCAACGGTATTGCTTAGGTTCAAGCTCCGTGCATCCGCAACCATGGGTAAACGTAGACAATCATCAAGATGCGGTCTAAGAATCGACTTAGGAATTCCTGTGCTTTCACGTCCAAAAACCAAATAGATATCTTCGTTAAGCGCTTGGAAATTGACATCCGAAGGTGCTTTTTGACCATAACGTGTGATGAAAAAATAACGACCGCTGTTCTTAGCACTGAAGTCCGCATAATCTTCATACACTTCAGCCGCAACCATTTCCCGATAATCCATGCCACTGCGACGGACACTCTTCTCATCCAATTTGAAACCCATGGGCTTGATGATGTGTAGACGTGTATTGGTCGCCGCACAGGTCCGCATGATGTTCCCTGTGTTTTGTGGGATCTCAGGTTGAAATAAGACGATATGAATCATAGGATACCCCTTAAGAAGCCCAATAAGGCTAAATGAACAGCATAATAGATATAGAAGAAATACTTCTCGACAAAAGCCACTTGTTTATTCGCATACGCTTCAGGTTTCTTTTTGTTGTAAAAGAACAATAAACCGAAAGCCAAGATGGATAAGGCTTGAATGAAATAACGCCAATAGAAGCCAAAGAAATCATGGATGATGCTGGGGACCATCGGCCACATTTCAGGTGATAATAACGGTAATAAGACAAACATCAAAGTGATGATTCCATAGCCCAGCATCTGTTTATTCCGCTGTTCATGATAGACATAGAACATGATTAGAACCGCTATTCCATACATGCCATAATCCACACCAAGTAAATCCGCTAAAGCTCCAATGACGATGATCAACCAGATACGCCCTTTATCCATCGCATCAAAGGCTAACCAGCCCAACATGAAGAGGAAGAAGATATTGACCAACTCATTAACATTCGTCAGATAGAGTAAACCTTGAGTGAGAACGGCAGCTACGCTCAATTGAATCAACAAACGTTTGCGATTGGATGTGTAGCGATAAGTCAGAGCGAAGAGATACGCAAAGATGGGAAAAGCCAAACGACCAATCACCCTTAGTTCAATGTATTCTGGAAATAAGAAGTGTCCGACATGATCGATGGTCATGGTGATCAAGGCAAACCATTTGAGGAAACGATGATCATAGCCTTGATGGGTCAAACCCCAATCCAAGGTGAACACAAGACCTAAAGCCATCAAGGATCTAAAGAGAATCAAACTCACCAAACTGAAGAAAAATGGAAGTGGAACCATTAAGATTAGATTATCTGTATACGGATTAAGCAACCATAACTCATTTGAAAACAATAATTTATGAAACAAGATCCAGAAATTCTGGAAATCCAGGACCGCATAGAGCACAATAAAGGTAAAGACGACACCCAAAACCATCGATGCTTCTTTGAACCCTTTGGACAATATTTCTATGGCTTCTTTTTTCTTTGTAAAACCAAGATAAGCACCTACCATAAGCAATAAACCTAAGGCGATGTTACGAATCCAAATCGTTCTAACAAATAGGACTTGAACATCGATCATATGATCTTTTTCTTTAGTATTGAAGACCTCTTGATATACACCATCGATGGTGGCAAACACCGTCAAATCCTGCCGTTTACCTTCAAGATATTCTAAAAGTACCGAAGTGGCTTTGGTTAAATCCACATCATTGATGCCGATGTTTTCAGCAACTTCATTTTTTTGGTATTGTTCACGATAAAAGGCTTTATCCAGTGAACTGATATGGATGACACCCAAGAGGATTACGATCCAAATACTCAAACCAAAGATCAGGGCTAGACTTCTATTTTTCATATTCCGCTCGACTTTCTAGATAGGTGATGACTTTACGAAAGGCTTGACCACGATGACTCAAGGTATTCTTTGTGCTTAGATCCATTTCCGCATACGTCAATGCATGGTTCTCAGGAAGAAAGATGGGATCGTATCCAAAGCCATTGGAGCCTTTGGCTTCAGTTGCGATTGAACCCTTCATGATGCCTTCGAAACAATGCACATCGTATTCACTTAGCACTAAACAAACCACTGAAATGAAACGGGCACTGCGATCGCTTTGCTTTTGCATGCGTTCCAGAACGATTTGATTCTTGATTGGATAGGGTGTATTCACACCTAAGTAACGGGCTGAATAAACGCCAGGTTCGTTATTTAGTGCTGTGATTTCCAAACCCGAATCATCCGCGATACAAGGGATGCCTGTTTTATGATAAGCCCACAGTGCTTTCAAGCGTGCATTTTCTTCAAAGGTCTGCCCTGTTTCCTCCACATCTTCTTCGATGTTCAGATCGCTTAAGCTGACGACATCCAATTGATTGTGGCTCAATCGTTTGAGTTCGATGACTTTATTGGGATTTTGTGTAGCTAAGAGTAACTTCATTTATGATTTCTCCTTCTTCCGTACATTCAAACCAAAGCTGAGCTTGGTGTTTATACAAGACAGCTTTTATGCGGGCATCCTGCTTCATGATAATGGCATGGTGCAAACGTTCATCGGTTTTGCTTAGACGTTTACACATCGCCATATCCACTTCCATAGGAAACAAAGGACTGGGTCGTGTGCGATTTTGACGATAGTACGCTTCTTCCACAAAGGCTCTNNTGATACGGATGGGATAGCATCATGAGTGCTTTCCCGATTCTAAGCATCCCATCAAAAGGCTCCACATCTTCCTTGAACCACGCATCCAATTCTTTTTTTAATCGTCCTGAGTTATAGCATTTCTCCGTAGCCAAGGCTACGGCTTCGACCGCTTCGATATCCAATCTGTCCATCCACTTGGAATCGGTGATCTGATACGGTGCGATGGATTCTGCTGTATAGCCATAGATCTCTTTGAAACGGTGCAAGACAGTCCCATGTAAGAGTTTTAGGATCCCGACCTGTATTTCAAAGGGTTCGAGATGGATCAGTTTACGATACGATGCTTTGAACAAATCCAAACTTTCAAACGGAAGGCCTGCAATCAAATCGGTGTGTTGGTGCGCACCGACCATTGCGAAATCACGGATGACCGTACT
The DNA here is from genome assembly GCA_002402585.1 of Erysipelotrichaceae bacterium UBA4808. Classification (GTDB taxonomy): domain Bacteria; phylum Bacillota_I; class Bacilli_A; order Erysipelotrichales; family Erysipelotrichaceae; genus UBA2212. The sequence continues at coordinate 26,683 of DHGC01000055.1, forward strand.
CAATTTATCCAGATCACAGGGTCTGCCCACTGCTTCCAAGGTTTTCTTTTGAAAGGATTGGACACCGATTTCCATGCGGAAACGTTTAACGGCATCGCCTTTAAAGAAATCAATGAGGGTTGGATGTAAGGTATCACCGACCAATTCCACATGGAACTGCATCGCTTCTGGCATGCTTAGACATTGTTTGCCTAAACGTAGAGCACGTTTGGGATCCACATTGAAGGTTCGATCCAAGAACTTGACTTGCTTGACCTGTGTATCTTGAAGTTGATCAAAGAAGGCATCCATGTACGATTCAGAGAATAGACGTACTTGGCGATCCAAAGAAGCCATGCAATAGGCACAACCATAAGGACACCCTCTTGATGTTTCGGCATAGAGATAACGTTTATCCATGTCTTTTTGATCGAATTCCAAGAAGTAAGGGCTCTCCAAACGTTCTAATTCGATTAGATTGGTGCGAAGAACGGATGAAGATGCTCCGCGTGATGTTTGTAGACCTGGTGTGTATTCTCCTGCAACGGCTTTCCAAAAGCTAAACTCCCCCTCACCCATCAAGATACCATCAATGGGATAGTCCCACAAGGGATTGGGATTGGCGGTGGCTTCAGGACCTCCGAGATAAATGCGCAGCTGTGGTAAGCTTGTTTTAAGCTTGGTAATTAGTTCTTTGGTGGCTTCCACATTAAAGATATACGTACTTAAACCAACCACATCGGGTTTATCTTCAATGATCTTTGTAGCACAAAGATCCACCTGTTGGGTGGTGTATTCATAGATCTGTGCATCAAGATGTTTTGGCTTCGTGACATACAACCATCTCAAGGCAAGATTCTTATGGATATAGCTGACATTTAAGCTGACGAGGGCAATGTTCATATCGAACTTATTTTAGCATAAACAGTGCACTATGCTAAAATAGGTCTATGGAAAAGCACTGGCAAATTCGCATAACCTTGATTTTAAATGAATCCCCCCTAGAAATCATTGACACCAAAAAAGGTTTGACCAATCGCAATTATCGTGTTAAAACGAAAAATCATGATGTGATTGTACGCATTCCTTACCCCAAGAACCAACAAATCGTGCATCGCGAACATGAAGCTAAGGCCATGCGGCTTGTGGAAGATATGGGCATCAATTTACCCACGCGCTACTTTGATGAAAAGACAGGCCTTAAAATAACGGATACAGTGGAGGATCTTTTGACCTTCACAGCATATCATGGAGCAGATAAGATTGAACGTACAGCTGCATTGATGCGTAAACTCCATAGTATTCAACAGTGCATCGGTGAAAATTTCGATCCCATCCAACGCTACAAAATGTATCGTAAACAAGTCAAAAACCCCATGATCAGTGATGAAAAAGCCATGACCATCCTGAGTGGCATTGCACAGCACAAACGTCCTTTTACGCTTTGCCACAACGATTGGGTTCCTGGAAACATCTGTTTCACAGACAAACACGATTATTTAATTGATTACGAATATGCAGGAGACAATGATCCATTCTTTGATGTGATGTCCTTTGTGACTGAAAATGTTCTATCACAGGATGAGATCGATCGCTTTATTCAAGCCTATTTTGGAAGGATTCCAAACGATGAAGAAAAACAGGATCTTTTCAATTATCAACAATTCCATAATCTATTGTGGTGCACCTGGGCCTGCATGATGCATGAAGCGCGCAAGGATGAGGTCTATCTCGAAATCGCCCAACACAAATTCGATACCATCCTATGAAAAAAGAAGCAGATATGATTTGCTTCTTTTTAATTGAATCTTTTTTGCTTCTCTAACGTATGCATCTGTTCAATGAAATCATCAATGATCTGCAACTGTGCGAACGCCGCAATGGGGATGTCCAAGATGTTTGCCAATTGTTCCAATGCGGCTAAGGCTTCATAATCACGAACGATGAGCAGACTCGGACGTCCATGTTCTTCCACAAAGTTCATCAAAGCATCCAGATAGACCTCATTGATGTCGATATCCCGTTCTAAGACCTCCGATGTGAGCATCATTTCATCATTGACGCTCGCAACCAACACGGCTCGCGCAAGATACGGTTCCTGACCCTCTTCATCGATCAGCGCATCCAAGATTGCCACATCCATCTCGATCTGTTGTTCAATCCGTTTGGGATTCAAGTTTTTGGCACGGTAGAAGTCAAAGAGTGGTGTCGTGTAACTGTGATATTCGATCTTGAGCTGTGAAGTTCTTAAGCGCCAATCGCCCTTGGCGGTTTGACGATAGCTCAGAAGTTCACCTTCTTCAAATCGAGCTCGGATCAGTTTGGTTTGGAAGCGCTCCAAAGCCTTTTCAAAAATGGAAAGATAGCCTACAAGCTGAAGCAGTTCCGCGTCACTCAATTTGCTTGGGATATTCTGCTTCAAACGTCGCAAACTCGCACCCATTTGCTTCTTCGTAAGCTTAATATCCGCTTCCTTGAGCAGATTCAAATCCGCTGGTTCCATGTCTTGAACCGCATCAAAATAGACGACGATGGCATCTTGATAACGCACTTTCTGCAGGGGCGGAATCTCTGGATTATCAACGAGAATCAATAAATCATTGAACGCCTTATCCCCTTGATAAAAGCAGAGCCCATACGTGTTCTTGGCATTGCCTAAAATGGAAACATAGATGCTTTCTTGACCATACGCCTTGAGTTCAAAGAAATCCAAGTCACTGAACGTGTTCCAAGGGTGTTGTTTAGCGATACGCTGCGCGATACGCAGACATTCATAGATGTTTTTCATATTCTTATCATATAACAAAAAAAGCCCGAAGGCTTCTTATTCTGCTTTGTCCAACGCTTTTTTAGCTTTTTCAACGACGGTCGCAAACCCCTTAGGATCATGGATTGCCATTTCAGATAACATCTTACGGTTGACTTGGATATCCGCCAACTTCAGACCATGCATCAATTTGGAATAGCTGATGTCATTCATACGAGCTGCTGCATTGACACGCGCGATCCACAGTTTGCGCATTTCGCGCTTTAGTTGACGACGATCTCTGTAAGCGTATTTGAGGGAGTGCATGACTTGTTCATGCGCTGTTTTGTAAATCGTGTGCTTACTTCCAAAGTAACCCTTTGCAAGTTTTAAGATGGCCTTACGACGTGCACGTGTCGCGACCGAATTTTTTACTCTTGGCATTTTCTATTCTCCTACTTCTGTAACATCAACTTGATACGTTTGTAGTCCGTACCGTGAACCAATGTTGATTTGCGTAATTTTCTTTTTTGTTTATGCGATTTGTTGGCCGCGAAGTGGGATACGTACGCATGTGAGCGTTTCAGTTTACCACTACCCGTTACTTTGACACGTTTTGCCAAAGCCTTTTTTGTCTTCATTTTTGGCATGATGCTCTCCTCTTACTTAGTCTTCTTTGGATTGAGAACCAAACTTAGGGTTCTACCTTCCATAATGGCAGGTTTGTCAACTGCCGCAAGGTCGGACACTTCTTGAATGAAATCGTTCATGATCTTCTGACCAACTTCGATTCGTGTCATCATACGACCTCTAAAACGCATGTCGAGTTTAACCTTCATTCCGTCTTCCAACCATTCACGGGCATGTTTCAACTTGGTGTCGAAATCATGTTTATCAATGACGGGTGATAGACGAAGTGGCTTAACTTCCGTCACATGTTGGTTCTTCTTAGCTTCTTTTGTCTTCTTCTGCAGTTCAAAACGGTACTTTCCGTAATCAAGAATCTTGCAGACAGGCGGGTTCCCCTGAGGAGCCACACAGAAGAGATCCATTTCATACTCATAGGCGATTTCCAAGGCTTCACGGCGCATTTTTACGCCCAGCTGTTCACCATTGGGACCAATGACAAGCACTTCTTTGAAACGGATGTTTTCATTTACGAGTTCGTCTGACTTATTGGGTTTCTTATTAGTTATAAATATACCTCCTTACAATATAAAAGCGGGCACAAAGGTCCCGCTAAATGTACTTGGTTCATAGAAAATAACCATTTGTAGCACGATACCCATGACTTCAGCCATCGGGTGAGAAGCAGGAACTTCTTCTTTCCACGTTTATTGCTTGTTTAATATAGCATAGTTATCTAGACCTGTCAAACGCATTGCGATGACGCTCATCGATAAATACCGATATCAACTTGCTTATTTAATCACGATTAATACAGGATGTCAAACATTTATTTTTCAAGTCCTTTTAAAGGATCCACACCGGATAAGGCGACAAGCGCATAGAGCATCGCCATCAAAAAACAGAGAATCATTCTCAAGATGCGGGGTTCGACAATTTTGGACTCATCGTAGCGTTTTTGGTAATACTTTGCGGAATTAAACAAAGCATAAATGACAACACCAATTGCAAAGATAATGAAAATCAAAATGAATGTTTCCCAATTCATGATGGATCACCCTTCATAAGGCTCGCTCACCATCAAATTCACCAACGCAAATGCAAGCGACCTAAATCCAGCTTTGACTGCTCGCCAAATAGGATTCTTGGTTGATTTGTAGGTAACGGTATAAAGCTTGTGGCATAAGCGTGAAGCGTTGTATACGATGCCGATCAAAACCAAAATTAGTACAATGATAAGCAGTGTTTTTACGATATCCATAACGTCCCCCCTTCGCTGATTTTACTAAATATGTTTATTCAGCCACAACACGATGTCCGCAATGACCTCATCTTTAGAAGGTTCATTCAAGATTTCGTGGAAGAGTTTTGGATAGATCTGTAAGCCTTTATCCTCGGATGCGATTTCATCGAAGAACGCTAAGGAGTCTTTATAGGAAACCAAACCATCCTTTGCCCCATGCAAGATGAGTACGGGATCCACAAAGTCATGTGGATGTTCACGCAAGAATTGAACGGCTTTATAGATTTCATTGATGAGCCCAATGGAGATCTTCTTTTCAACCAAGGGATCATTCACATACGCTTCCACGACTGCAGGGTCGCTGCACACCCCTGCCCCCAATGCATTCTCGACATAGTGGTCAACAGGTGCTGGAATTGGGAAATCTTTGCCCATGAGTGGGTTGTTATAGCGGGTCAGTGCACCGGAAAGAATGAATCCATCCGCATGCTTTGGAAAAAGTGTTCCAAATAGACTGACCGTTTCACCGCCCATACTATGACCTAAGACAAAGATCTTCAAATGTGGATTTTCAAGAGCGGCCACATTGAACACGCTGTTACAATCCTCTGCCATTTCTTTGAAGTCACCAAAGAAGACTTTGGCACCTTCCGACTTACCGTGTCCACGCTGATCGTAGCGATAGACACTGAAACCATTTGTGTTAAGTTGTGCCGTAACATAGTCGTAACGATTCAAGTGTTCACAAAGACCATGGGCGATGAGGACGACGGCTTTGGGATGGTCGACCTTGTCTTTGCGCAGACGCAAAAGAGTCCCATCAAAAGATGGATGCATACTTTCTTCAAACATGATTGTGCTTCTTTCTGTTGTTCATTATGTTGATAACAATTCTTTATCTTCATTTTACATCTGAACAAGCATTTCAAACATGTGTTTTAAGTGAAATAAATGATGTTTTCTTTATTGATCCTAACCGTTTATGCAATCTTTTCATCGTTTCACATTTAATGGAATATGCTATAATACCAAATGATTCAGAGGTCAACTATGAAACTTAAAAACAGTTATTTTTATACCCTACGCGAAAACGTAAAAGATGAAGATTCCCTCAGTGGCAATCTGCTAGTTCGCAGTGGGATGATCAAGAAGAATTCTTCTGGCATCTACATGTATCTCCCCTTGGGCTATCGTGTGCTCAAGAAGATCGAACAGATCATCCGTGAGGAAATGGACAACAGTGGTGCTCAAGAAGTCTTGATGCCCGCTTTGATTCCAGAAGAAATTTATGAACAAAGTGGCCGTCGTGCTTTGATTGGCTCCAGTATGTTTTCTTTGAAAGACCGCTTTGGTAAACCTTTCGTCTTAGGTCCAACTCATGAAGAATTGTTCCTAATGGCAGCGCAGAGCAATGTGAAGTCCTATAAGGATCTTCCCTTCAATATCTATCAGTTCCAAACCAAATTCAGAGATGAACCACGCCCTCGTTTCGGTTTGATTCGTGTGCGTGAATTCATCATGAAAGATGCGTATTCCTTTGATGCGGACTTAGAAGGCTTGGAAGTCTCCTATCGCAAGATGGATAAAGCGTATCGCAACTCCTTTGATCGCATGAGGTTGGACTATAAGGTCGTCACCGCCGATACCGGTGTCATGGGTGGGCTTCTTTCTGAAGAATTCCAAGCCGTAACGGACATTGGTGAAGATACTTTGGTTCTTTGCGATCACTGTGATTATGCTTCGAACATTGAAGTGGCACGCTGTGTTGAAACCATCGTACCTGCAGAAGAGGCATTAGCCATCGAAGAACTCGATACACCCAATGTCGGTAAGATCAAGGATTTGGTCGATAACTACAGTATTCCCGTTGAGAAGATGACCAAATCCATGATCTATAAGATCGATGATGAATTCTATTTGATCATGGTTCGTAGCGATGATGAGATCAATGAAGTCAAGCTTCAAAAGCTCTTCAATGCACAATCGGTCGTATTGGCAGAAAATGATGATGTGGTTCGCTTAACCAACGCAAAAGTGGGCTTTGCAGGTCCTGTTAATACGACACTCAAGGTTGTTGCGGATCTTCGCATCAAGTCAATGTCCAATTTCTTGGTTGGAGCCAATAAAACTGACACGCATCTCAAGAACGTCAACCTTTCCGATTTCAAAGTTCACATCTTCGCTGATATTCGCAATATCAAGGAAGGCGATGTCTGTCCGAAGTGCAACGAAGGGCACATCACATTCTCAAAAGGGATTGAAATCGGCAATATCTTCAAACTGGGTGACAAGTATGCCAAAGCCTTGGGTTTAAACTACTTGGATAAGAACAATCAACTCAATCCTGTCATCATGGGCTCCTACGGTATTGGTCCAGGTCGATGCATGGCTGCCATCGTAGAACAACACCATGACGACTATGGCATCGTATGGCCAAAGAACGTTGCGCCTTATCAAGTGGCAATCGTTGTGATCAACACCAAAGTAGAAGCCCAAAACGAATTAGCAAATAGTTTATACACGCAACTACAGAAAGCAAAAGTCGATGTCATCTTGGATGATCGTGACGAGCGTGCCGGTGTCAAGTTCAACGATATGGATTTGATTGGTGTGCCTGTACGGATCACGGTTGGTAAAACGATTGAGAACGGGCAAGTTGAAGTCAAGTTACGCAATGAAAAAGATGTTCAACTGGTGAACATCGATGAAGTCTTGGTTTTTGTGAATTCTAAACTCAATGATTAAGAAAGAACTTCGGTTCTTTTTTACATCTAGAATATTATAACTTATATGTTATAATATATACATACCAAACGTTCAATTCGAAATCTATGAAACAGTAAACGGTAAGAAACCCTTTTATGATTTCTTGGATAATTTAAGTGACAAGGATGCGGCAAAGCTACTTAGGACACTCCAATTGATTGAAGAGTTTGGTTTTGAAGGTGTACCTGAATCGTACACTGCACCGTTGGGAGATGGATTGTTTGAAATTCGTGTTCGATTCTCAAGGAACATCCAGAGATGTATTTACTTTCATTATTTAAAACAGGTTTATGTAATTACTCACGGGTTCACAAAGAAATCCCAGAAAACACCACAACGTGAAATTGAAATTGCGAAGAGATCTCGAAAAGAATATCGTGAAAGGAGTCAAAATGAAAAATAGTATTAACTCATATATTGAGAAACGTCTAGAAAATGAATCGTTCAAAGAAGAGTGGACTCAATCTGAAGACGCCTATCAAGCTGCTCGACTACTATTACAATTGAGAAATGAACAGAATCTTACACAATCTGAATTAGCATTCTTATCAAGTAAAAAGCAAAGCTATATTGCTCGTATAGAGTCTGGACATTATAACGTTAGTTTCAAAGTATTGAATGAAATTGTTCAAAGTGCCGGAAGGAAGCTTGATATTAGGCTCAAATAGCAAACACAAGTAGCTCGTCATACTACAATTTATAGTCCAAGCATCTTATCGACATCACCTGTACTGATCCAATCATTTTCTTGTACGGAAGCTTCTCCTTCCGCAAGTTTCTCTAATCGTTGAATCCTTGCTTTTAATCTGTCCAATTCTTGAAGTTTGATGATTACATACTCACCTCTTCCATTTCGCGTTAAATAAACTGGACTATTTTCGTTCACTTCACTTAATACTTCTGTATAGTTTCTTAAATCTGAAATCGGCTTAATGTTTGGCATGGTTGTTGACTCCTTTTAAATAATTACGTACGATTTTAAAATTAAAAACATGTTTATATACATGTTAATCTATCATCAGTTTCTTCTTTATATTTATTAAAGGAAAAATGTTTTGTGCATTTCAGTATTATTTGCCACTTTTTTGCACTTATTTATTGATGTTTTCGCCACTTTTCTGCACTTAAGCTATTTTTTGATTAAAAAGAGAGCGATGCCCTTCTCAATGATCACCACCACAAGAATCATAATGGCGGTATAGGCGAAGAGATCGGTTGTTTCGAAATTCATGCGGGCGATGTGCATCAAATAGCCTAGACCGGGTTGAACCTGACCGAGAATTTCAGCCATGACACCGACTTTGAAGCCTAATGAAAGACCGTTCTTTAAACCCGCATAGAGATAAGGTTTGATGAGTGGAACCAAGACTTTGGTCACCTTGTGTACCAAGCCTTCAGGATAAAGCTTGAAGAGCTCAATCAGTTCTGGATTGATCTGATCCAAGCCCGTCTTGAATTGACTGTACAATACAGGAAAAAGAATCAAGAAGCTGACGGCAATGACAGAGAGTTCGCGTGCGAACCAGATGAGAACCAAGAGGATATAGGTGATATTGGGGATGGTTTTTGTGATGAGAATGAGTGGACTTAGAAGATCTTTAAGGAGTTTGGATTCATGGGTCATAAGTGCCACGATCAAAGCCAAGATAAAGGCTAAGGTTGTACCTTGGATGACGCGGATAAGCGTCATGGACACATGGAGATATAGATCACTTGTAAGCAAGAGATTGATCAAACGTAAAAAAACATCCACAAAGCTTGGAAGAATCACGGGTCTGTTCACCACCATGGCGATTCCCTGCCATAGCGCGAAATAAAGGCTGTAGATGCTGAGTTTCTTGATCATTAGACTCATTATAGCACTCCTCTGGTTTTGGGTGCACAATAGCACAGGCTTTTGATTAATGTGCACTGGATTAAAGTGCACAATAGCACGGGCTTTTGATTAATGTACACTGGATTAAAGTGCTATAATGATAAAAACAACCATGCGTAAGATAATTCTACTTTTACTTCTTTTCTTAGCTGCCTGTCAAAGTACAGATCCTTTTGCGCGTTTCGACAAACTTGAGCCGAAAGCCGTTTATGGTGGATACGAAATCTACGATTTGATTGAACAAAACCAACTGGCTTGTGCAGAAGCGATTGAATACTTGGATACGGATGACACATATCAGTACTATTTCAATTGCTTGAAGAGTGATCAAATCTTCTTTGTCTCAGATGAAGAAATCATCAAGGTCAAACATTTCTATGCGGCAGGTCTGATCAGTTTGAACGAATTGTATGAACTCAAGATCATCGATCGAATGGAGAAATAAGATGGAACGCAATGTAAAGAAAATCATACAGGGACACCCGACTCAAGATGGGGCAGGTGTCAAACTCACACGCGTCATTGGGGCTCAGAATGTCTATGATGTGGATCCCTTCTTGATGCTGGATGCCTTTGATTCCAATAATCCCAATGATTATGTGGCGGGCTTCCCTTTTCATCCCCATCGTGGAATCGAAACCTTCACCTATTTGATTGAAGGCCTGATCGAGCACCAAGATTCTTTAGGCAATAAAGGCATCATTCACAGTGGTGAAGCCCAATGGATGACGGCCGGTTCCGGTATCATCCATCAAGAAATGCCTAAGCCGACGCAACGGATGTTGGGTCTGCAACTTTGGATCAATCTACCAAAGAAAGCCAAGATGTGTGAACCGGCGTATTGGGACATCCAAGCGGATCATGTGGAACCGATTATAAAGGACGGCTATACCATTCGTGTCATATCCGGTGAGGTGGATGGGGTTGTGCCTAAGATTCAACCGAAGTATGTTCAAGCACGGATTTTGGATATCAGTTTAAAAAAGGATCAATCGCTGACCCTTACCATGAATATGAATGATACTTTGTTCATCTATACCTTCAACAGTCAACTCAAACACATGGATAAAGTATTGCCACAAAAATCAGCGGTGTTATTTAATGAAGGCACCAAAGTCACCTTGACAGCCTTGGAGGATGCACGGTTCTTATGGTTCGAGGGTGAACCATTACGTGAACCAGTGGCATTCGGTGGTCCGATTGTCATGAATACGCGTGGTGAGTTGGAACACGCTTTTGAAGAGTTACGCAGAGGCACGTTTATCAAACATGCCTAAGCTTGTATTGAATCCATATCGGGGGTAAATCAAATGGGTTATTTGAATGTGATGAGTTTTGGTTTGGGCTTGTTGGC
>DHGC01000023.1:0-10373 GCA_002402585.1 Erysipelotrichaceae bacterium UBA4808
TTGCGCCAACGATCTCTAATTTTTCACGACCTTCTTCGACATCCACCAGCCAGATTTCTGTGATTGGTAATTCATGCTTGCGTAGAATAAAACCTTCAATGAGTTCTGGGGTGTAACTGCTTCCGCCCCCGATTGTGACAATTTTCATTTTTTGCCCTCCGTTTTATGTCTACAGTTTGCCATAGGCAAAAAGAGCTTTCAAGCTCTTTTGGTAAATAGATTAAGCGTTTCAAACGAATGCAAAAATGCTCAATTTATTTGAAAAAATATTTCATAGTTCTAATGCCATTCCCTCAACGGATACATACTTGCCTCTGATTTTCATTGCCTTAGGAATATGAGCAAAATGCTTAAAGCCCATTTTGGTATAGAGCGCAATGGCCGGTTCATTATCACTTCTTACTTCTAAATGGATGATTTCCGTATCCGGTGCTTGTTTGGCAAACGCGATCAACTTTTCCATCATGGTTTGACCAATGCCTTGACGGTGATAATCTTTTAAGACAGAGATGCCTAAGACCGAAATATGCTTTGTACGTTCACGCTTAGAAGCACTGAGATTCGCTACACTGACAAGCTTATTGCCATCATAGGCTAAAATCATTGCCACATTGGGATTCTCAACCAGACTCTCCAACATCTTTTCTTCATCTTCTAAGGTATAACCAATGCCTTCTTCTCCAAAGGTGAGGTTATCACTTTCCTTACCGATTTGATCGAGATAGTCCAAGATGGCTTGTGCATCTTCCTTTTGTGCTGTTTTGTATGTGATTGTTTTCATGCATTTATTGTATCAAAAAGAAAAGCAGTCGTGATGACTGCTTCATGTTTATTTCTTCTCGTCTTCGACAATGCCCTTGACCGAAGCCAAGAGACCGGCAAGATTCTGAATCTCTGAAGGAATGATGATTTTGGTTGCTTGTCCATTGGCCACCTTTTCCAAGGATTCCAAACTCTTCAAGGTTAAGAAGGCTTGTTGAGGATTGGAGTCATTAATGAGCTTGACCCCCATTGCTTGAGCACGATAAACACGTTCGATTGCTTGCGCTTGACCTTCTGCTTCAGTAATCAAAGATTCTTTTTTACCAATCGCACGCAGGATAACCGCTTCTTTTTCGCCTTCAGCTTTAAGGATCGCAGAACGCTTTTCCCCTTCAGCGGTAAGAATGACACTACGACGTTCACGCTCAGCACGCATTTGTTTTTCCATAGCTTCTTGAATGTCTTTTGGAGGAAGAATGTTTTTAACTTCAACACGATTGACTTTGATACCCCATGGATCGGTTGCTTCATCCAAGATGCTGCGCATCTTGGAGTTGATGATTTCACGTGAAGTCAAGGTTTCATCCAATTCAAGTTCACCGATGATATTACGTAAGGTTGTTGCAGAGAGATTTTCAATCGCATTGATTGGATTGACGACCCCATATACATACAACTTCGGATCCAAGATTTGGAAATACACAACGGTATCAATCATCATCGTAACGTTATCTTTCGTGATGACGGGTTGAGGTGCGAAGTCTTTGACTTGTTCCTTCAAGGAGATGCGTCCAGCAACGCGATCGATGATTGGTAGGATGATATGCAAGCCACGTTGATACGTCTGGTGATATGCCCCCAAACGTTCCACAACATAGGCATTCGACTGCGGAATGATCCGCACAGAATACATCAATAACACTGCGATTAAGATAAAGACAAAGAACGTGGTAAACAGTTGTACAATAATTTCCATAATTTCAATAAGCTCCCTTTCTAACTAACTTGTCTAACGACGGCTTTTGCGCCTTCGAGCGCAACAACTTCAACTAAACTATCTTTCGGTATGCCTTGACGTTTTTCATCCAAACAAGACCAACGGATGCCCTCTAAAATGATTGCTCCCCACTTGTCTGGATAAATCTCCTCGACAAGTTTCGTACGCATGCCAATCAAACGATCTGCATTGGTTCGTGTTGGTTTCGGTGTTAGATATTTGAGTGCAAACGGTCTTAACGCTGCAAATGCTACCAATGACACACCGATGAACACAACAATTTCAACCCCAAACCCAGGATTTAAAAAGGACACAAGGTAAGCGGTCAGAGCTCCTACTGAAAACCAAATCGAGACCAGATTGCCCATCGTCGCAAACTCAATAACCAAGGTTGCCAAGACCACAATCAGCCAAATCCAAGCTTCCATAAACTTCACCTTTCTTTCTGTATTAATTATAACGGATTGCAAAACATAATTCCTTTATTTATTATTTTTTTCACATATTATTCTTTCCGTTTGCGTCTAAACAGTGAAAGTCCACCAAAACCACTGATGATGGCCATATAAAAGCCAAAATCATACCACCATCCCACATTGATTGGCTCATATAAACGAACACTGTTATCAAAGAAATGGAGAATCAAGGTCAAAGGTGCCAACCAACCATGCCAAATGCCTGACAGAAATCCGGCTGGCGAACTGAGGTTGTAGGTACCATCCCCTGGAACACATCCACTTAAACTCATTAGTATGAATAGCGAGATAAAGCTGAACAGTATCAATTTACGTTTCATCTTTCACTTCCTTGCACTTATTTTAACATAGTCCTTATTAAGAATGGGTTAAAGATGCTTTACAATACAAAACCCACTTGCGTGGGTTAAGTTAAATCCTTCTTTAATAGTTCAAATTCTTCCTTGGTGATCTCACCTCTGGCATAACGTTCTTTGATAATGCCTAAAGCATCTAATTTGCCTTCAAGCTTTTTACCAGGTCTGTTCCAAATGTACTTGACGATGTACACCACCAAGACGATGAATGCGATCACCAAGAGCACATGAATCAACATACCGACCCAAGCATAAGGTGAATTCATCATATTGTATCCAAAACTATTGTCGAAACGACTGAAACGGTCAAGATCACCGTTTGCAAAATATCCTCGCATCATAAGTTTATTTCCTTTCAGCAATTAAGCTTACAGGCACAGTATAGTGGTCAAATATGACGAAAGTGTGTCAATTACAAATAAAATTCTAGAATTTGATGAACACCCTCTTCATCATTGGAGGGTGCACTGAATCTGGCTACCTTCTTAACATCTTCCGCCGCATTGTCCATGGCATAACTGTACTTTGCATACGCTAACATCTCTTTATCATTACCACCATCTCCAAAGACTAGGATCTGATCCGAAGTAAATCCATATCGCTCTGCTAACAATGATAAGCCATGAGCTTTGTTATACCCTTTAACGATGATATCCAATGTCCCATGTCCACTTGATACCGCAACCAAGTCGTCCCCTAAAATCGCATTGAGTCCATTGACACGTTCGGATGTCTCATGATCGGGAAAATTGATGTTTATTTTGATGGGCGTTTGCGAGATTTTTCTAAAGTCATCGATGGTTTCAAGTTTATGACAGTAACGGGAAATGATTTTCTTGAATTCTTCATCTTCAAGCACATACGCCATTTGTTCTGTACAAACCACAGCCTTTAAAGATGGATGTTTTTCAAGGTAATCATAGACACGTTCAGTGCCAGCTTTTGGGAATTGAGTTGAGAAGAGTTTCACCCCTTGATCGATGACCAAGGCACCATTCTCCGCCACAAAGCTGATCTCATCCGCAATGCCATCAAAGAAACTTCTCAGTTGATAGTATTGGTTACCAGAGGCGACCACAAAGTGGATGCCTTGTGCCTTCATGGCTTCGTAATATTTAAAGAATTTAGGACGATTATAGTCCCCTTCGCGATTGAGGAAGGTCCCATCCATGTCCACCGCAACACATTTGATTTCTGGCTTGAAATAATGTTTGAGTGCATGTGCAACCCCATTTTCATCATTGTCCAAGGTTACGAAGTCCGCTTTGGTTTGGATGTCTAAATAGGCATTGCCCATTGCGACACCTGTACCCGCATACTCAATCATGGTGAGATCATTATAGTTATCCCCAATCGCCATGACTTCAGATTGCTCTAACTTCAGGATTTCTTGAAGTTTGGCAACACTTGTACCTTTATTACATTCTTTGACGATGATTTCCAAGAAATGGGGTGAGGATGGGATAAAATCAACGATGTCACTAAAGGGTTCTTCAATCTGATTCCGTAATGTCTTCAATTTAGAGGGTTCGCCACTGATGAGAATTTTATTGGGGCGATAGTCGATGAAGTCCGCAAGATTTTCAACCACGACCACTTCCATCTTATTGGTGGAGGATTCCACATCCAACATGTAGGCATTGGGGTCTTGAACATAGAGTTCACTGCCCTTACTTAGAATGACGCTGATATCGAATTGTTCCAGGTAGCGCAAGATTTGCTTAGACAATTCAATCGAATGGGTTTGTTCATAAATAAGCTCATGCGTCTTCGCATCCGCAATCTGAGCACCATTGAAGCCAAGCAGAAAATGATTCCCCTCTTTGAGCTCCAATTGTTCGTAAACGTCAAAAAGACCGTGTAAAGGTCTTCCTGAAGCTAAGGCAAGGGTTGCGCCTTGCGAAACCACAAAACGAATCCATTCTTTATTTTCATGACGCAATTGATGCTTGCTGTCAAGTAGTGTACCATCCACATCAATTGCGATTAATTTAAGCATATATCCTCTTCCTAGCGAAGGACTTGTTGACCAGAGGCCAAATAAATCTCAAACCAATCTTCGCGTTCTAGATTTATTTGTAACGCATTTACACAGTTTTGTAAACGCTCAATTTTCTGTGAACCACTGATTACAGCCGCTTTTACTGGATGATGAAGCAACCAAGCATAGACCAAAGTATCCACTTCACATTGATATTTATCGGCCAACGGCTTCAATACCTTACGTAATGCACAAGCTTCATGCGTATCTGAATTGAAGATGGCACCGCCTGCTAAGGGTGACCAAATCATGGGATGAATACGATGTTTCTGCAAGAGATCCAACATCCCAGAATTGAAATGTTCGAACTGCAAGGGTGAGATTTCGATCTGATTGGTAACGAGTTGTTTGGATGTGTGTTCATAAAGTGCTTCAAACTTGAAAGGATCAAAGTTACTGACACCAAAAGCTTTGATTTTTCCTGCTTGTTTGAGATCATTGAAAGCACGTGCCACTTCCGCATGATTGATTAAAGGGTCTTCACGATGGATGAGATAGACATCGATATACGAAGTATTCAACTTCTGAAGACTCTCATTGCAGGACTGAATGATTTTATCATAGGTCGTATCAAAATATTTATTTCGATAGGGTCGATCTGGATGGGGCTTATTGATGCCCGTCTTCGTAATGATTTCGATTTTTGAACGAAGACTTGGATCTAGGCTTAATGCTTCACCCAAAAGTATTTCACTATTATAGTTACCATAAACCTCTGCCGTATCGAAGCTTGTGACCCCTAAGGCAACACATTGATGCATGAAATCGACAAGTTGTTTGGCATCCAGATTCCATTGATGTAAACGCCAGAAGCCTTGCGTGATGCGTGAGATTGAAACTTCACTGTTAAATTTTATTTTTTCCATGGTGCTCCTAATAAAAGAGTGTACAAATGTACACTCAATGTTTTATTTCTTAGCCAAGTATTTACGGATATCGATCGCAACAGCCATGACGATGACCGAACCAATCGCAACGTATTGTAAATCTGGTGTGACACCTAAGAATTGTAGGCTTGTCTTCAACATTTCAAAGATCAAGACCCCAGAAACGATGCCTTGAACAGTCCCAACACCTCCAGCGGTACTGACACCCCCGATCGTACAGGCCGCAATCGCTTCAAGTTCATAACCGATTCCATAGTTCGCCGTCGCACCACCGGATTTAGCCGCCAATAAGAAGCCTGCCAAACCATAGAAGATACCCGCCATGACATACACACGGATCTTCGTCCAAACGATGTTTACCCCAGCAACTTCAGCTGCGGCTTCATTACCACCGATGGCATAGATGTATTTACCAAACTTAGTTTGATTGAGTAAGAACCACATGATGGCGATCATCACCAAAGCAATCAAGATTAGAATTGGGACCTGGGCCACCACCAGATTAAGTCGACCCGAGGCCAGATAAGTATAGCTCGGTTTCAAACCCCCAATCGGTTGGGATTTCGTATAAATCAAGGACAAACCGTAAACGATACTCTGCATCCCCAAGGTTGCGATGAACGGCGGAACATGCAAGAAAGAGATGACCAAACCATTGATCAAACCCAAGAGGGCCGTAACGGTAACCGCCAACAAAAGCACACCCACAACCGGCATATCGCCTAATGCTGGAAAGAATTTAGCCGCATAGTCTGGACGTTGAAGTAAAGTACCACCAATAACGGCGCCTACCCCTACGATACGCCCTGCCGACAAGTCGGTCCCACGTGTGATCAAAGCACCAGAGACACCCAATGCGATGATGATACGAATGGAGGCATTCATCATGATGTTTGTAAGATTGTTTGTGGAAAGGAAGATTGGTCTCAAGAATGAGACGATGATCAAGATTCCCAATAAGATGACATACATTGCATTGTCGACCAAGGTATCCTTGATGTTTCCACGCGTGAATTTCTTTAAGATGTTGTTCATTTTGAAGCTCCTTACATGTACTGCGTAGCCAATTCCATGATTTTTTCCTGATTGGCTTCTGCACGATCCAAGATACCACTGAGACGACCCTCACACATCACCATGATGCGGTCGCTGATTCCCAAGAGTTCCGGCATTTCCGAACTGATCATGATGATGGTTTTGCCTTGACGCGCAAGGTCGATCATGATGCTGTAGATTTCATATTTAGCACCGACGTCGATCCCGCGAGTGGGTTCATCCAAGATGAAGATATCCGGTTCAACCGCCAACCAACGTGAGATGATGACCTTTTGTTGGTTACCACCCGACAAGGAAGAAATCTTTGTCTTTGTGCTTGGCGTTTTGATGCTTAATTTTTTAATGTTTGCTTCTGCAAGTTGATTGAGTTTACGATTGTTTAATTTAAAGTGGAAATCCACGAAATCATCCAAACTCGCAACGGCCACATTCTCACGAACCGACAAGACACCGAAGATGCCATTGCCACGACGATCTTCCGTAACCAATGCTATCCCATTTTTGATCGCATCACGAGGATGTTTAATGTGAAGTTTATGCCCATTGAGTAGGATATCCCCAGAAGTGACACCTCTTAAACCGAAGATACCTTCAATCAGTTCCGTACGCTGTGCACCAACCAGACCACCAACACCCAGAATCTCGCCTTTACGTGCATTGAATGTGATATTTTTAAACGAACGCGGATTGGTTGAAGTCAGATTTTTGACTTCCAAGGTAATGTCTTTTGGTTCATTGGTTTTAGGCGGATACAAATTCACTAGTTCACGGCCAACCATATTCTTGATGATCTTCTCCATCGTCAATTCCTTAGACAACCAGGTACCGATATATTTACCATCACGCATGATGGTGACTTCATCCGAAATTCGTAGAATTTCCTCCATCTTATGCGAGATATAAATAATTGAAACCCCGAGGTTTCGAAGTTGATTGATGATTTCGAAAAGTTGATCGACTTCTTGAAGCGTCAAAGATGAAGTCGGTTCATCCATGATGATGATCTTGGCTTCATTCGAAATCGCTTTTGCGATTTCAATCGACTGTGTTTGCGAAACGGATAATTCTTTTAAAGCCGTATTTGGATTGACTTTCAAATGAACCTTTTTAAGCAAGTCGATCGATAAGTCACGCATTTTTTTATGATCCACAACAGATATGAGTCCCAAGAATTTTTTCATTGGATAACGACCGACCCATAGATTCTCAGCGATGCTGCGATATGGGATGGGTTGCAATTCTTGGTGGATCATGGATATGCCTGCATCCAAGGCATCTTTAGGATCTTTGAAACGGACAGGTTTACCCTCCAATAAGATTTCACCGCTATCCATTGAATAGATACCGAACAAACACTTCATCAGTGTTGATTTACCAGCACCGTTTTCACCCATCAAGGCATGAACGGTTCCCCTTCTGACATGGAAAGAGACATCATCCAAGGCTCTAACTCCTGGAAATGACTTACTGATATGATTCATTGCTAAGATTACATCGAGATGCTGCATAGGAACCTCTTTCTAATTAGAATAGGAAATCAAGTGGTAATTTGCACTTGATTTCCTAAATCATTTGATTTTATTAAGACTTATTTAAAGTCTTGATAGTTTTCAGGAGTAACCTTGACGTAAGGAACCCAGTATTCTTTTTCTACAGCTTCGCCAGCCAATAAGGCCAACGCTTTGTCAACGGACGTACGAGCTTGACCAACGTGGTCATTCAATACGGTACCCGCTAAGTCGCCTGATTCCAATGCATCCAATGCAGGAGCAGTAGCATCAACACCGATTACAGGAACAACCATGTTTGCAGCTTTCAATGCTTCGATCGCACCTAAAGCCATGTCATCGTTATTACCGAATACAACTTCAATCTTGTCACCGAATTGTGCGATCGCAGCAGCGGTTTTTTCTTGACCTAATACACGGTCCCAGTTTCCACGTTCTTCGAACAATTTTTCAACTTTAATGCCTTCAGCTTCTACTTTTTTGATTGAATATTCTGTACGTAAAGCAGCATCTTGGTGGATTTCTTGGCCCATCAACATTACATATTGCATGATGCCGTCGCCATTCTTATCCAATGCAGGGTTTGCTTTCCACAAGTCTACAGCGATTTCACCTTGGTAGGTACCTGAATCTTCAGCTTTTGCACCAACGTAAGTGATCTTATCCCACATGCCCATATCAGCAGTCGAAGGTTGACGGTTAATGAATACAGTTGGGATACCAGCAGCTTTAACTTTGTCGATGATTGTGCTAGCAGCAGTCAAGTCAACTAAGTTAACGATCAATACATTGAAACCTTGAGCGATGAAACTGTCGATTTGCTCAGTTTGAGTCGCTTGGTCATTCTTACCATCCGTAATGCTGACTTCGTATTTGACGGTGTCATTATTCATACCCGTCAAGTAGGATTCCATTTCGTTACGGTAGTTCGTCATGAATGTGTCATCGAACTTGTAAATCGCGATACCGACTTTAACGGTTTCTGGACCAGTTACTTCAGGTTCGCTTGCGCAACCCGTTAAGCTTCCAAGGACCAACGCGATAAGAGCAAATAAAACTAATAATTTTTTCATTTATGCCTCCTATGTGTTTACCACAATCAAATTATAGACAAGTAAGCCCTTTCAAACCATTCGAATTTTGACATCAATTTTACGAATTTTTACACACAGATTTCACAAAGCACATTATTCTTCCAATGAAAGCTTCTGATAATGAATCCAAACATACTTATCATTGGTAATGGGATATGGGAAATCCGCAAGATCTTTGTCTTGTAAAATCCAATCGGTGAGTTCAACGATGCTTTTAGCCATGTTATCGGAATCATTGACGATGGTCCCATAGAGATACCCTTGTTTGATGCTTTCAAGCGATGCCGCAATGCCATCGATGCCGACAATTGGTAACCAAGGTTCATTATCTCGATCAATCGTACCGTCTTGATTGGCATCCAAAAAAACATTCATTTCTTTAAGTTTATCAATCGCACCCAAGGCCATCGCATCATTGTTGGAGATGATCAACTCCAAATCCGCTTGATACATCTCCATGAAACTTTGCGTAAGTCCATAGGCTGTATTGCGGTCCCAATTGGCGATGATGATGTCCAAGACTTCAAGGGTGTAGCCTGCTTCTTTAAGACTTTCAATGACGACCTTGGTTCGTGCTTCCGCATCTTGATGGCCTTGTTCACCTTTGAGGATGACGGTTTGAATGACTTTGTCGCCATTCTTATCAAATTGATTGAGTTGTTCAGGATCATTGCCAAACAAATCCATGACCAAGCTGGCTTGTAATTCCGCAGATTCTGCCGCATCCGCTCCAATGTAAAACAATTTATCATAGAGGGCCATGTCTTCCGCAAGGGGTTCACGATTGAAGAAGATGAGATGGGCATCGATTTGTTTTGCTTTTTCGATCATCGCATAAACACTTAAACGGTCGACGGGATTGATGATAAGAACGGGATAATCATCGTTGAGGTAATTATCAATCTGTTCATTCTGGATGATCTGTGAGTTTTGGCCATCGATGCGTGTCACCATGAAATGGCCCATCGCATTCGTTCGAATCTTGGCTTCAAACTCTGCCATGTAGGCATCGTTCATGTCATAGATAAAGACAGGGATGGAGGTGATTGCAGGTTCACAGGCACTTAAGAATAAGGCCAATAGTAAGATCCATATTTTTTTCATTCTTCCTCCATCGGCATCTTCATGATGACTTTTGTGTATTCATCGAGTTCACTCTCGAAATAAAGATCGGCTTCTTCACCATAATAGAGTTT
>DHGC01000023.1:10417-18959 GCA_002402585.1 Erysipelotrichaceae bacterium UBA4808
ACTTCGACATAGGTGAAATTATCTTTGATATACCCTTTTATTAGGATGGTGGTGAAAGCTTCTTCCGGTTGGATGCCATGTAAAATGGCATTTTCGACCAACGGTTGTAACGAGAGTTTGATGACCTTGTGATGCAAGACATCGTCTTCAATTTCAAAATCGAATTTGAACGCATTGCGATAACGAATCTGTTGGATGACTAAGTAATTGCGCACATGCTCGATTTCATCTTTCAGTTCAACCAGGTTCATATCACTGGAAATGCTCATGCGGAAGAATTTGGAAAGTGCGATGATGGCGTTTTCAACATCTTTGTTGCGGTTGTTTTCGCTTAAGGCAACGATGGAGTCGAGCGTGTTGTATAGGAAATGCGGATTGATTTGGTTCTGTAAGGCTAAGAAATGTGTCTTACGTTTCTCGTTTTGTTCATTCAAAACCTTCTGCATCAAATCCTTGATTCGATCGCTCATCGTATTGAAGGCATCGGCTAAAAGGATGACTTCTTTTTGTCCATCCACCTGAACGCGAGCATCCAAGTCCCCTTGTTCAATCTTGGCGATGTGTTTCTTCAAAATGTTCATGGGGTTGGTGATGCGTCTGGAGAACATGTAGGAGAAGAAAGCGACAATGACCAGGGTTCCAATGAAAATGAAAAACATGCGTAATTGAATCTCAGTCTTGGTCATGATGATCTCATTCACATTGATGAAACTGGCGATCTTCCAACGGGTATCACGGATGGTATTGACGTTGACATACATGTTCAAACCTTGCCAGAGGGTGAGTTTCCCCCCCAAGAGAATCTCTTGAGCGATCAGTGCACTATCGCATTGACCGGTTTGACATTCAGGGTTGGAGGAATAGATGAGCCCATTGTTCTGGTCGGTGATGATGATGTGGCCTTGGTCGCCTAAATTGGTTTGTGCAGCCAAGGATTTGAATTGGCTGGTGCTAAGATCGATCATCAACACACCGGTTTGGTTGGTGCTGCCAATGTTGTATTGGACCTGTTTAGAGATGGTCACCACTTCTTCATTGCCATTGAGGATGAGATTCTCAGTATGGAGACTGCTGAAGTGATGGATGTCGGGCATATTCAATGCTTGCTTGAACCAGTCAATATCTTTGATGTGTGGATTGATGGTCAAAGGGGTACTGGTTGCGATGACGAGTCCCTTATCGTCCAATAAGGCGATGTGTTTGATGTTGCGCTCAAGATTGGTGGTCGCAAGCAAGAGTTCACTGAGTTGATCGATTTCATTGCTTTTCGTCAGATCCACAATATACTTCTGCATGACATTGGAAATATCGATCACACTGGAAAGATAGTTCTCGTAGTTCATGATGACCTGTTTGTTGATTTCCTTCGATGTGGTTTCAATCAAACGATCCGTCCGTGAAAAGACCAACTGATTGGTCAGTCCTGTAGACAATAGAAGCATAATGGCCACGATGGAAATGGCAATGACGAAAAAGGATTGGCCAATCGAAAGATCACTCAGTTTTCTGATCATTGCGATACTCCTTAGGTGATACACCCGTATACTTCTTGAAACTGTAGCTGAAATAGTAGACGTCGTTATAGCCGACGCTTTGGGCGATTTCATAGATTTTTTGTGGTGAGAAGCGCAGGAGTTCCTGGGCTTTTTCGATGCGAATCTTAACGAGGTATTTATTGAAGCTGGTGTCCAACATCTTTTTAAATAAGGTGGAAAGATAGGAGACGCTGATGCCCAGCGCATCACAGACCACATCCATGCTTAAGAGTGGATCTGTATAATTGTTATTCAGATAATGAATGGCTTCTTCTAAGACTTGGGAAGCCGATGTTTGTGACTTATAGAGATTCATCTCACGCATCTTCAGAACCAACTGCTTGAGATAATCAAACATCTCTGACATGCGACTAAAAGACGAGAGTTTATCAAAGAGATCAGTCTCAACCAAATCACTGAGTTCGATGTGCAGATTGTTTGCGAATTCGATGAAGATATGCGCAAGGTTGACTAAGTAGTATTGTTTGTTTAAGAGGTAGTCTTCGGAGATGTCGTTGTTTTTAATGAGGTTGGAGAAAAGTTGATCGATCTCATCCTTAGAACCAAATTTGATGACATACCGAATATCATCGATTTCTTCCTTACTCAAGATAAGATCCTTTTTCTTGCGGGTTGCGATGTCCTTATAATAGATGATTGAACCCATGTTTAGATAATTACTATAGGATAAGGACTTCTTCGCTTGAAGCAAGGCATTGGAGAACTGTTTAAAGTCATCAAAGGTTTCAGAGACACCAATCAAAACTTTGATTTCAGAGAACTGTTTCTTGGTTAAGATCAAGTCATAGAGTTTGGCCTCGATCCCCTTCACATCCTCAGTTTGTTGGTGAATGATGAAGATCAAGCCAAAGCCACTGTTCATGGAATAAACTTTGGTGTCCACAAACTTCTTCTTTAATAAGTTAATCAAGAAGATGCGAAGGTATTCGATTTCTAAAAAATCAGAATCCGCGTCAATTTCAATCAAACCAACGGTAAAATAACCTTTCATTAAGTCGATACCAAAGATTTTGAAACGTTCAAGATCCAAGTCATTGATGTTGGAATAGTGCAATAAGGTATTGAACTGGTTTTCGATCAAAGCTGGTAGGTTTTCGCGATAGATGACATCCAATCGTTCTTGATTAAAAACGGCTTGATATTCTTCATCTAAGATATTCTTAAGTTTGTGCAAGAAGTGTTTGACTTCTTCTTCCGCAATTGGTTTGGATAAATAGCTTAAAACATTGAGTTCGATGGCTTCTTTCGCATAGGCAAATTCATCATAACCGGAGATGAAGGCAATCTTCGTTTTAGGGTATTCGGTACGAATGATGTTGGCCAATTGGATGCCATCGACGTAGGGCATGCGGATATCGGTAATGACGACATCGGGTTTGAGGCGTTCGATCAGATCAATCGCATCATAGCCGTTGGCGGCTTGACCGATGATTTCAAAACCCATATCTTGGGGTATTTTAGAGATGATGCGTTTACGAACTTCTTCTTCATCATCCACAAGTACAATGGTGTAATCTTTTTTCATGTTCACTCTAAGCGCTTTCGCTTCTATTATAGTCGATGTTTGCGAAATGCGAAATATTGTATCTCGGAGCTTTATTACGCACAAGCATATTACTGTTTTAGCTAAAAAAAATAACTTAAGTCTGCAAAGCAAGTCATTTTGAATAAATGGGATGCTCGACTCGATAATTTTCCTAAAAATCGAATGAGAATAGTATTTACTCACAACTTCGTATCGAATTTATCGATCATACGAATAAAATAAGTTAGAATCTGCTCATCTCTAAGAAATTAACGTATATTAATCACAAATTAGATTAGCATGCATTCAAACAATCAAGTCTGGAATGATTCCTAAATTAATTATCTCAAATATCGTCTCAGTACAATGTTCATATGGAACAGATTTATAGATAAGTTTGTCTGTAACATTCAAATAATCATCCTTATAAACTTCTGTTTCGATTATTTCTTTGAGAATCAAATTAGGATGTGATCCTTTCTTACACGAAGGATTTCTGTCTTCAAAACGTTGTCGATCGTAAATGACATCAAGCATAATCTCGTTCACCCTATCTATATTTAACAGTGAACTTTTCCATATCATGTACAAGTCATACAAGGGTCTTGAATATCGCTCATATTTTCCTTGGATATGATAGTCACATATCGCGAATAACTTATCAATAAAAGTTCTATCGATCGATTGGATGAGCATTTTAAAGGGTTGTAAATCATAGCTGTTGATGATGTCACTTCGATCCATTTCTATTAAATAGTTTGTAACAAAATTATTTACAAATATTGAAGTAGTTGGGTAAGGCCTGTATGCAACAATCGTCTCAACAACGATATGAGAAAAAACATCGTCCTCATAGTCGAAAACATTTTCAAATCTAACTTTATACGAGTTGAAGTCTCTTCTAGACCTGATTTCATTGTGATTCATCACTTCCATCTTACTGTTTTCAATTTTTGAAAGAATAAATTCTTTCATGCTTCGCCGATTTCTTTGGGAAACCTCGTAATCAGAAGTCATTAATGCAAGGTCTATATCCTCTGAGAATCAATCTATAACCTTGTAACATTTAGAAAGTGACGTTCCTCCTTTGAAAACAAGCTGAACATTGGATCCTTCTGATAGTTCTTTTAAAAGTACAGAAACAAAATAATCCTTCTCTACCTGATAATCTTGTATCCCATAGTAATCCGCAACAAGTGACACCAGTGTCTTGAAATCATCTTTATTTTGATGCAATCGCATAGTGTCCTCCGATCTTGTAAAACTTCACTTGAGCTTCCAGTGGATAAGTTGAGACGATTTTCTCTACGTTGTCTTCATCTAAGCGCAGACCCGAAATATATTTGAGTATGCTTTTCGACGCTGGCTTTAGATCGACTTCACTCAATCTTTCAAACTCATTGAGTAAGTCTAAGACTTGAAGAAGTCGATAGTTTTCGTTTGTCACTTTATATCTTGGCGCATCAATGATCAATCTTCGATTATTCAGTTTAATTTCACGTTTCCGATTAGAAACTGCATTTGATATGATTGTTTCAACACTCGCAGTTTGTGCCGTTAATCCTAACTTATTGGCAAAATTTAAACCTGACTTATAACCAATAATAAGACGATCATCCCCAATATATTTC
Source organism: Erysipelotrichaceae bacterium UBA4808 (assembly GCA_002402585.1). Lineage (GTDB taxonomy): Bacteria > Bacillota_I > Bacilli_A > Erysipelotrichales > Erysipelotrichaceae > UBA2212. The sequence goes on from DHGC01000023.1 coordinate 15,130, forward strand.
TTCTTTATGATATCCGATGTATATACAGTAGGTTTTCCCATTATGCTGTTTGGATTCGGTAGCGCGTAAACCCCATCTTTTATTTTAATGACTTTCTCTTTCTCATTTAGTCTTTTGAGTATGGACCTTACTGTGTTCTTATTTATTTCAGGAAACGATGCATACACATCCTGTAATAAAATAGGTTTGCTAAAGTTATACTTTTCTTTGATAAATTCATATAACTTAGTGTTCGTTTTTTTACTTTCCATCTCTATCACCATCTTCATCGTAAATGTATCACAATCATCCAAAAATGCAACATATTTTCTTTCTATAAATGTATTTTTGTTGCATATTCAATAAACGATTAAGATATAGCTTATTAATCAATCGTCTGAACATTTGAAAATAATACAAAGATTTTTTTCAGTACCGATCGAATCTTGTATTTTGTGCTTTTTTGTATCTTTTGTGTTGTTTTTTGCAACGAATTTTGTAAGCGCTTAAGGTATACTGAAATGGGAGATAACACAATGAACCTTAAATGTACCTATCCAGATACACACGATGTNNTCGCTGGTGTACAAACCTTTGAATCGTGAAACGGTTCTCGGTTTAGCGACGTTTGCGGATGATCAAAGACAGAGCTTCTATCTTGGCGCCTGTGTTGGTCGTTGTGGCAATCGCATTGCGTTTGGCAAATTCAGCTTGAATGGAAAAGAGTATACATTACCTTTGAATGGTCGTCATCATTTACACGGAGGAATTAAGGGTTTCGATAAAGCGATCTTTGAGGGTCAATTGTTGGATGATCGATTGATTTTGAGACATACGAGTCCTGATGGCGATCAAGGCTATCCTGGAACCGTGGAGATGGAAATCTCATTCCGTTTAGTGGACGCTTCACTCATCATCGATATCAAAGGTCAAAGCGATCAGGATACGCTCTTCGATCCAACGATGCATACCTATTTCAACTTGAATGCAGATAAAGCAGCCATCACCAATCACAACGTCCGTTTGAACAGTAAGACGATGTATCGTGTGGCAGAAAATGGCGTTACCGATGGCACAATCATGGACGTGACCGGTACGATTTTTGATTTCAGGGATGGCAAGAAGATTGGCGATTGTTTAGCCAATAATCATGAACAGTTGGTTCAGGGTCGTGGCTTGGACAACTTCTTCTTGAAGGAACATGATCTTTCGTTCATGGCGGAGTGTCGTGTCGAAGATCTGACCCTTGTGATCAATACCGATCAGATGGGTGCACATGTGTATACCGGGAATTACTTGGAGAAATTGGATGAAAAGGATGACTATAATTTCCTTTCACCTCAAGGTGGGATCTGCTTTGAAACCCAACATGTCCCGAACAGTATCAATTTCGACTTAAGCAAAGCTCCGATTCTCAGAGCTGGGCATACCGTCACTTCACAAACCATCTATACCTTCGAAGGAGCAAATCATGAAAATTAAGAACTTTAAAGAATATGTCTGGACTGAGGCGTTTGAAAAGACCTTAGAAAAACTGTATGGATCGGAGCAGATTGAAACGCAACGCATCCGTTATCTCAACCTTTTGAGCCACTTTCAAGAAGTCGTACCTGAAGTAGAAGATTTTGATGTCTTCAGTGCCTCAGGTCGCATTGAAGTGGGCGGCAATCACACAGACCATCAATTGGGACGTGTCTTAGCAATGGCGGTTGATTTGGATACCGTGGCCTTTGTCCGTAAGAACGATGAAAATGTCATTCGTTTGGTCTCCAAGGATTATGAAATTGCACCGGTTGTGTTGGATGATCTTTCAATCCGTGAGGATGAATACTATACGACCATGGGCATCATTCGGGGTTTAGCAAACTATTTCAAAGTGATTCATGGGACGATTGGTGGCTTTGACGCCTATGTGGAAAGTAATGTCTTGTCAGGTTCCGGTATGTCATCCTCAGCTTCGGTTGAAGTCTTGATCGCGAAGATTTTGGATGCGTATTATGGCTCTGATCAACTGAGTGTCAGTGATTATGCGATCTTATCGCAAAAAGCTGAGAACAATTACTTCAATAAACCCTGTGGGTTGATGGATCAAATGGTCATTGCCCATGGTGGTTTCTGTGCCATCGATTTCTACGATAAACACAATCCTAAGGTTGAGCAGATTGACAGTCGTGGCATGTTGGAAGATATCGATATCTGCTTGGTTCAAAGTGGGGGTTCGCATGCGGATCTTTCCGATGATTATGCAGAGATCACAAAGGACTGCAAAGTTCTGTCGCAGTATTTCAATGAAGATTATCTGTCGCGTGTTTCATTAGAGGATTTCCTGTTTGAGCTTCCAAAGCTCCATGAATCCATGGATACGCGTATCCTCTTGCGTGGGTATCACTTCTTTAAAGAAAATGAACGTGTTTTGGATTTGATGCAGGCTCTGGAGCACCAAGATTTACCGCGTTTCATGGATCACATCATCGCATCCGGTAACTCTTCGTATCACTACCTCCAAAATGTCTTGAACAAACGTGACAATAAACAAGGTTTGGCATTGGCTCTGATGCTTGCGGAACACCATTTGGAAAACCGTGGCGCATGGCGTGTGCATGGCGGTGGCTTTGCGGGTACGATCTTGATGTTTGTGCCAAAAGCGAAAACAAAAGAACTCAAACAAGCCTTCGAAAACGTTTTTGGATTCAATAGTTTCATCCAGATTCGCTTACGTAGAGAAGGTGTCATTCAAGTTCTATAAATCAAAGAATAAACGGTTCAATGGCATTCATTGAACCGTGTTTTTTATACTTCGCTGTTTGCGATGCGTTGGAGGATTTCTGCCTCACCTTTGTGACCCAAAACAAGTTCACTGATGAAGGCGATGCCCAAAATGCCAATTAGATTCAAACCAAAGCGTAAAACGGTGAATTCGATGCCAAGCGAAGCGGCCTCAAACATAAGCATTGGTAACTTCGTTGTCGACCAAGCCCCCATGAGAATCAGGACATTGGTGAAGGAACTGCCCTTTTTAAGTAATGTGATGGCGACGGGGAATGCACCATACAAAGGTCCAGCAGCGGCGGAGCCCAGGAAGAAAGCTAAACCCATGCCTTTGAGTCCACTGCCTTTGCCCATGAGCTTGACCATGGTTTCTTTAGGAACCCAGACATCGAGTAAGCCCAAGAGGACAAAGATGGGCGGAATCACCAACATCATTTCTTTTAAACTCCCGAAGGCTTTTGTGCTGGATCCAAAGAAGAGATCGCTTGCAAAGATGAAGAGAAGGATGTAGACAAGCACCATCACGATGAAGAGACGGTAACGTTTAATTGTTTTTTGCATTAGAGTACGGCCCCCATGATGAGTGCGACAATGATTGAGAAGGCATAGGCCAAACCATTGCGTAAGTATGCGGCTTTCTTTCCAAAATACTGGATTTCAAGGGGAAGTGTGATGATGCCCACCATCATTAAGGTTGAGATAAAGGCCACAATCTGCATCACCCCTGCCCCATTGTTAAGCAGGGCGACTGCTAAAGGAAAGGCGATGAAGCCAGGAATCAAGGTGATTGAACCCAGAATCGATGCGATGAGAACACCCCAATAACCCGATTCAGCCCCCATGAAACGTGAGATCTGATCAGCGGTCAAGAAGCTTAAGGCGACGCCGATGATCAAGACGATGGCTAAGAGTTGAGGGAGGATGTTTTCGAAGGATTTCCATGCTTTTTTGAGGGCTTGCATGGTTTTTTGTTTGCTTTTATAAACAGATAAGCCTAAAGCTAAGGCTGTAAAGATGTAGATGGTGCTATCCATAGGTCTCCTTTATTGACAGATTTGACAGGGATTCAATTCACGCTTCAC
>DHGC01000023.1:19060-22555 GCA_002402585.1 Erysipelotrichaceae bacterium UBA4808
TAAATGATTGGTGTCGATCACATCACGACTTTGAATGATTTTGCCATGGGACACATCAATCAAACGCAACAAGGAAGCTTTCCCAAAATGTGCTGCTAAATGGTCGTCTTCGACAGCCAAGGCAATCATCATGGTGACGTAGTCTGCTTCAGGCGGTTTCGATATTGTCTCAACTTCCCCACCCTTCACTTCAATCGGACGTTTCTCAATCAAAGCCATCGCAAGTTTCTGTCGTGCCGAGGCATAGATGCGTTGAACGGTCGTACGACTCACATGCATGTGTTCCGCGCAATGCGTTTGATTCAAATGTTCATAATCAATGCGTTTGATGACTTCAAACTCATCCAAAGTCAAAACAACCTTTTGGTTTGATTGGGAAGTGGGTGGATCGTTGATTTCGATCAGGCGTTGTTTCTTGGGTCTTGGCATCGTGTTATGAACATATGTTCATTACCAGTATAGCGATATTGCTTTGAGAATCAAGTTTTTCGCAATAAAAAATGCGCTTTTACGCATTTTCTGTGTAGATCAGGTCAAAGTCTTCAAAGATGACCTTGGATTTTAGATTGAATTCAGGGATCTGAGATCTAAAATGACGGAGATGACCATCATGCCATGTCTCTAAGGTATCATCTTCCCCTTCACGCTCAAAGCGAATTTGATCCACATCCTCAAAGGCTATTATTTCGATGTTTGTGGTTTGGATGATGCCTTTAGGATGACCCTCCCAATCGGTGAATAGGCTGAAGTCATCGACTTTTGGCATCGAGATATCTTCAACCATGTAATAATCGTACGATGAACAGGTTGCCCTTTTCTTACCCGATAGAACACGTGCACAGAGATCATTGGCGGTTTCTTCATCGTCATCAAAATAAAAAACTTCGTAACACGGTGTATCCAATGGACGATTGGTTTTGGTACAGAAACGATCCCAAAATTGGGCTTGTTCGATTGTTTTGAAGTTCATGTCTTAAGCATAAGCATATTTCGTTGTATAGTAAAGACAGGAGGATTTATGTATACAAAAATAATCTGTCTTACCGGAGGCAATCGAGGCATTGGGGAAGCGATTGCCAAGCAATTCATCGAAGAAGGTGCGACTGTATACTCGATTGATAAAGAAGCCTATCAAGGTGCACTCCCTATCCATTTTTTTGTTGGAGATGTGTCCAAGTGTTTAGATCGTGAACTTTTTGTGCAACACATCCTGACACATCAAGATCACATCGATGTCATCGTGAATAATGCGATGGAAAGTTCCAAGGGCATCTTGAGTGATTTGAATCTGGATCAGTTTGAACGTATTTTGAACATCGGCATCACAGCACCCTATCATCTTTCTGCTTTGTGTAAGGAGCATATGCCAGAGGGTTCGAGCATCATAAACATCCTCTCTTCACGTGCCTTTCAATCGCAAAAGAATACCGAAGCGTATAGCAGTGCCAAAGGCGGTCTCTATGCTTTGACCCATGCCTTAGCCAACAGTTTAGGTCCTAAAATACGTGTCAATGCGATTGCACCGGGTTGGATTCATACGGGTAAGAATGCATTGAGCCCTGAAGATCATGCCCAACATCTCACTGGAAACGTAGGAACCGTTGAGGACATTGCCGAGATGGTAAGTTTTCTCACCAGTTCTAAAGCTAAGTTCATCACCGGTGAGACGATCGTGATTGATGGTGGAATGAGCAAACGGATGATTTATCACAACGATGAGGGTTGGATATTTGATTCTAAAGCTTAGTGAAAAATCATGTAAACCCTTGATGTATATGCAGTACTTTGATATAATTTTAACGAAGATTGAGCCTTGGGATCCCGTGTGGACCAAGGCCTTTTTTATCAAGAGGTATGTCAATGAAAACATTTAAGACTTACCGCCAACAACTAAGTATCTTGAGGAATAGAGGTATGGTTGTTTCTAAGAATGGTTTACCAATGAGGGTACTCGAAAACGAGAACTACTACAAAATTATCAATGGATACAAGGATCTATTTATCGACAAATCTGCTCCGATCGAAAAATTCAAAAATGGTACGAATTTTGATGAAATAAAGGCATTGTTTGACTTCGATCGAAAAATTCGACTTATCTTCCTTGAGCCAATTTTACTGATCGAAGCGAAGTTGAAATCAAGTATCGCATATGAATTTTCGCATGTAAATGGACATGATAATTATCTTAAAAAGAGCTCGTTCAATGATTTAAAACAAACAGGGGCAACTGAATCAAATCGTTCGAATCGAACGAATGATATTAGTGCCTTGATTGCTCACATTCAAAGTGAGATTTCAAATGCATGTTTGCGAAAAGACTACATAAAGCACGATCTGCATGAATATGGTTATCTTCCGTTATGGGTCCTTATCAATTCGCTTTCGTTAGGCACTGTAAGTAAGTTTTATCACTTAATGAAAGATTATGAACGTATTAAGGTTGCTAAACGTTTCAATATTCATAATAATGAACTTGAACAAGCCATTAAAGTTCTTGGAGCGATTCGAAATATAACAGCTCATGAAGAAAGATTGTACAACATAAGACTAAAACATGGATATGAGATTCCAGATACACCTGAGCATCTAAGACTGCAAATTAAAAAAGTTAATGGCAAATATGTTTCTGGTAAAAGCGATCTCTTCGCAGTCGTCATTATTCTTAAAAGGCTCCTTCCTAAATCCGATTTCCAAAGATTCTCAAGAAACTTAAAAAAAGAAATCGATGTAATCATGAATCGAATCCCAAGTTTAACGCGATCTCAATTTCTTGAGACAATGGGATTTGCATCCAATTGGGAAGAATTGTAGAAGGACTGCAAATTATTCTTACATGATTTTTCATCGTTTTACAGCCTTTTCATTGACACGTGGAATGGACTATGCTAAAGTTTGTGAAAAGTTAATAAACCACGTTTCAAGAGGCTGCGATCGTCATTAATTGTATCAATGAGGGACCATCGCCGAAGCATTCTTTGCTGGGGGTATGTTTAAGAAACATATCACTGTTTACACCCGTTTGCCCAAATGGTTGTAAGTGCGCTTGGAACCTTGGTCGGGCAAAAGGAACGCGTATGCCACAAGCCTTTTGCTTGTGGCTTTTTGCTATAAGGAGCACCCCATGTCCTACAATCCCTTTCAAATCAATAACAACCAACTTTATGTTGGGTACCATGCGGTGAGTTCATTGGCTCATCAGTTTGGTACACCTCTGTACATCATGGATGAAGCGTTGATGCGCAAACAGATGCGTTTATTCAAACAGAGCTTTAAACACACGCTTGTAAACACTGAGGTCGCTTATGCTTCTAAAGCTTTTTTGAACTTAGCGATGTGTCGACTTGTGGATGAGGAAGGTTTGAGTTTGGATGTAGTCAGTGGGGGTGAACTCTATACGGCTAAACAAGCTAAATTTCCCATGAATAAGATCATCTTCCATGGCAATCACAAGACACGAGATGAACTGCAACTCGCTTTGGACGACAAGGTAGGACT
>DHGC01000023.1:22605-33918 GCA_002402585.1 Erysipelotrichaceae bacterium UBA4808
GACTACATTGCGACAAGTCGTTTGGATTCGAAGTTTGGAATGAGTATCTTTAGTGATGAGACTTTGGATTTGATTAAACAATTGAATCAAAATGAACAGTTTGACTTCAAAGGACTGCATTGTCACATTGGTTCACAAATCTTTGATAAGACATCTTTTATTAAAGAAATCCAAGCTTTACTCCATTATGTCAAACGCATCTTTGACGAAAAAGGCATTATCGTAGAGGTTCTAAATCTTGGGGGTGGCTTTGGGGTCCAATACACCGTTGCGGACCAAGCCCTTGATTTAGAAGCGACTTTACCGCAATTACTGGATACCGTTTATACAGAAGTCTTAAATCTGAATCTGCAGTTACCAAAGATCATCATCGAACCGGGACGCTCGATCGTAGCCAATGCTGGGATCACCGCTTATACCATTGGCGCGACCAAGAAGACACTTTCGGGTAAAGAATATGTCTTTGTGGATGGTTCGATGGCGGATCACATCCGTACAGCCCTCTATCAAGCCAAATATGAGGCCGCATTGGTGGATCGCATGGATGAAACCGCCGATTATCACTATACCTTGGCGGGTCGTGCTTGTGAATCTGGAGACATCTTGATTCACGATTGCGTACTTCCAAAAGTTGAAATCAACGATATTCTTTGTGTCTTCAGCACCGGTGCCTATCATTATTCCATGAGTTCCCATTACAATCGCCTTCTTAAACCGGCCGTCATCTTTGTGAATGAAGAAGCCATTCGCCTGGTCAATAAACGTGAGACCTATGAAGATCTGCTCACACAGGATCGCCTATGAGCACCGTCGTCTTAAAATACGGCGGTTCATCCGTCTCTAGTGTCGAAAAGATGAAAGCTTTGGCACAGCGTATCCTACTTAGAAGAGATGCAGGGATGGATGTCGTTGTGGTCGTTTCGGCCATGGGCAAAACCACCAATCATCTCTTGGAGCTTGCGCATGAAGCATCCTCCAGTCCATCGAAACGTGAGATTGATCTGCTCTTAAGCACCGGTGAACAGGTCTCCATCTCCTTATTTTCAATGATTCTCAACGATATGGGATATCCAGCGATCGGTTTGACTGGAACCCAAGCCGGTATAAAGACCAAGGGTCTGCACACACGCAACACCATTGAAGACATCGATGTCTCACGCATTCAGAAACATCTATCTGAGGGTAAAATCGTCTTGGTGGCAGGTTTTCAAGGGGTCAATGCTTTGGGGGATATCACCACCTTGGGACGCGGTGGCTCCGATACAACCGCCGTTGCCTTAGCCTCTAAATTAGGGTGCAATGCGGAGATTTACACCGATGTCCAAGGCATCTATGGGGTCGATCCACGTTTATACCCCAAGGCTCAGAAATTGGATTATATCAGTTTTGAAGAAATGAAAGAGATGGCGTTCTTAGGGGCCAAAGTGATGGAGCCCAGATCAATTGAAATCGCCCATCGTTTCAATACCGCTGTGTATGTCGGTTCCGCCCATGAAGATGTGCACGGAACTTGGATCAAGGAGAGTGATGCGTCGATGGAAGAAAAATCAATCAGTGGTTTATCTGTCAGTGAGAACGTGATGATGGTCAATGTACGTAAATTACCCGCACAGGCAAAACACATGGCCAATCTCTTCATTCGTTTGGCTGAGAATGACATCAATGTCGATATGATCACCCAATCCCAACACCCCAATGGCATGATGGATGTGGCTTTTACCACTTCACTTGAAGAATTGGATATGGTTCAGACTGTCCTTAAAACAATCAAGGATGAGGTGCCACAATGTGAATGGGACATCGACCAGGATTGTGTCAAAGTATCCGTTGTCGGCATTGGGATGCGCACGCAAACCGGGGTTGCGGCAAAGTTGTTCGCCCTCCTCAGTGACGCGGACATTGGTTTCAAATTGGTCACGACCTCTGAAATCAGCATCTCGTATACCCTCTCTAAAAAAGATAAACGGCGTGCGGTTGACGTGATCGCAGACCATTTCCATCTATGAGATCATTCAGTAAATATCATGGGACAGGCAATGATTTCATCTTTGTCCAAGGACCTGTCGAAAATCCATCAGAACTCGCACAAAAAATCTGTGACCGGCATTTTGGCATCGGAGCGGATGGTTTGATGGTTGCAAGTTCGAGTGATCGTGCGGATATTCGCATGCATTACTTCAACAGTGATGGCAGTGAAGCACGGATGTGCGGGAATGGTTTACGTTGTTTCGTACGTTATCTTTTGGATGAAGGCTTGATGGAAAAAGAAAGCTTCCTTGTCGAAACCGCCGCGGGCTTGATTCCAGTGGAAGCGCATGGCGATCATATCGTACTGGATCTCCCTGTAGATCGTTTAAAGCTGGATGAAGGTGAATTGACGATGACGCTGGAGGCGTCCGGCTCCGTGAACGTCGATGGGGTCGATGTGTATCCTTTGTTTATGGGGACACAGCACGCTGTCGTCTTTGCGCATGCGGGTTTAGACATCAAGACATGGGGTCCACAGCTGACAAAACACGAAGTCTTTCCCCAAGACATCAACGTGAATTTTGTGGAAGTCTTGAGCCCAAACAGTTTGAAAGTCATCACCCATGAACGGGGGGCAGGTTGGACCTTGTCTTGTGGTACAGGCGTCTGTGCATCCGCATGGATGGCTCATCATACACACCAGACCGATTCCACGATGCAGGTTTTCGTACCCGGGGGGGCTTTAAGTGTTAAAATCTTTGAAGATTTCGTACGCTTAAGTGGACCCGCAGTATTCATCGCTAAAGGCGAATTCAAGGAGGACTGAGATGCGCATTGCCATTGTCGGAGCGACTGGTTTGGTCGGTCAAACGTTTATTAAAGTCTTAGAGGAATATCCATTAAACATCTCGGAATTGGCCTGTTTCGCATCGTCACGATCTGCAGGTAAAACGATTCGCTTCAACAATCACGACATCCCGGTGGAAGTCTTGGATGAGCATAGTTTCGATCGTGGTTTTGATTATGCCCTTTTCTCGGCCGGGGGTTCAATCAGTGCTCAGTATGCGCCGATTGCGGCCAAAGCAGGTTGTATCGTTGTGGACAACAGTTCACAGTGGCGTATGGATCCAAGTGTTCCACTGGTTGTGCCTGAGATCAATTTGCAGCATGTTCGCTCAAGGCATGGCATCATCGCCAATCCCAATTGCAGTACGATTCAATCGGTTCTACCCCTTAATGCCTTAAAGCCTTGGGGCTTGAAGCGTGTCATCTACACCACTTACCAAGCGGTATCTGGCTCTGGTCAAAAAGGTGTGGATGATTTGGAGCGTAATCTCAAACAACTCCCTTCTACCTTCTATCCAAAGAACATCTTGCATAATGTCATCCCTCAAATCGATGTCTTTCTACCCAATGGGGACACCAAGGAAGAACGTAAGATGGTGGATGAGACCCGTAAGATTTTGGATCTTCCAAACCTAGCCGTGACCGCAACCTGTGTCCGTGTCCCGGTGTTCAATGGGCACAGTGTGGCCATCAATGTGGAATTGGAAAATGCGTTTGAATTAAATGACATCCTCGAAGCTTTATCGAATCAAGACGGCATTCGTTTGATGCGTGATGCTTATCCAACACCTTTGGATGTCAGTGGTCAAGATGAGGTCTACGTCGGACGTGTCCGTCGTGATGATTCAATACCGAATGGGCTTCACCTTTGGGTGGTGGCTGATAATATCCGAAAAGGAGCGGCTGCCAATGCCGTGCAGATCGTACAGAAACTTGAGGATGAAAGACATGTTATTTAGAGGATCTGGAGTGGCTTTGGTGACACCCTTCAATGAAAATGGAATCGATTTAGATCAGTTGCGAAATTTGATTGAATGGCATCTTGAAGCGAAGACCGATGCCTTGATCATCATGGGGACGACCGGTGAAGGGGCTGTCTTAAGTGATGATGAAAAACTAATTTTATTAGAAGAAGCGATCAAAGTCGGAAAAAGACGCATCGTGATGATTGCGAATACCGGAACCAACGATACCCGTGCGTCCATTCAATGGTCATTGAAAGCTCAAGCGATGGGCTATGATGGTTTGCTTATGGTTTGTCCTTACTACAATAAACCCACACAACGGGGTTTGATCGCACATTTCACAGCGATTGCGGATGCGGTGAACATGCCGATTATTTTGTACAATGTACCGGGTCGTACCAGTGTCAATCTAAGTGCACAATCTTGTATCACAGTATCCAAACACCCCAACATCGTTGGCGTCAAAGAAGCAAGTCATGACTTGAATCAAATCAAAACCATCATCGATGGGACAGCGGAATTTGCGGTGTATTCCGGAAATGATGATCAGAATTTGGACATTCTGAAATTGGGAGGCCAAGGCTTCATCTCGGTGACAGCTAATCTTGTGCCCAATCAACTTAAAGCCTTGAGTGATGCGTATTTTGGAAATGATTTGGTGGCTGCAGAGCGCATTCAGAACAGCTTGGCTGCCCTGAACGATGTCCTTTTCATTGAATCCAATCCGGTTCCCATCAAAGCAGCCCTCAATCGCATTGGCAAACCTGTGGGTTCTTGCCGTCTGCCGTTGGTGGAACTAGAAAGTCAGAACTTCGAAAAATTAATGCGTGTTTTGAAAGCGAGTGGGCTATGAAAATCTTAATCGTCGGATATACCGGTAAGATGGGCTTGGCACTACGACACATGCTTGGTCAGTATCCACAGTTTGAAGCCATGGGGTTGAGTCGAAATGCGCAGGATAATTGTGTTCAAGACATCAACGATGCGAAGGAGGTTTCATTGATCATCGATTTCTCACGACCTGAAGCCTTGCAAAGCTATCTCTCTTTTGCGATTGAGCATCAAATTCCCTGTGTCATTGCGACGACAGGTTATACCGAAGACCAGATGGCTGCGATTCGAAAGGCCAGTAAAACCATTCCACTTTTCTACAGTGCTAACTTCTCTAAAGGAATCTATGTGCTTAAGCAGTTAATTTCAAAAATGAATGACTTGTGTCCTGAAGATCAGGTCGATCTCTATGAAGTGCATCACAAACACAAGGCAGATGCGCCGAGTGGAACCGCCAAGGCTTTGATCGAGGCGATCCAAAGCGAACGCCCTTCGCCATTGACTTTGATCACCTCCCCGCAAGGACCACGGGTTAAAGATGAACTTCATCTTCATGTATCGCGTTTGGGTTCGGTGATTGGCGATCACAGTGTTGTCTATTCAAATGATGCGGAAGCGATTGAATTGAAGCATACTGCATATACGAAGACAAATTTCGCCAAAGGCGCATTGGATGCGGCGGTATGGTTAATGGATAAAGAGGCAGGTTATTACACCATGGAGGACTTATATGGGAACATTTCTAAGTGATCCCTATGCGATTGCCGCATACATCAAACAAGCTGTAAAGAAGACACCGGTGAAGCTGTGGGTTCAAGGGGATTTCAAAGATGTAAAGACCGATAATCTAATGGCTTTTGGAAGTACTGATTTTAAATTCATCGTGGGTGAAGCACAGGTCGTGGAGGCGTGGCTGGAAGAAAACAAAACTAAGATCCGTACTCAATTCATGGAAGTGGATCGTCGCAACTCTGCAATTCCTCTTTTGGACATCACGCATTTGGAAGCACGCATTGAACCGGGGGTCACGATTCGTGATTTTGTGACAATTGGGAAACAAGTCGTCATCATGATGGGGGCTGTCATCAATATCGGTGCGGTTATCGGGGATGGGACGATGATCGATATGAACGCGGTGGTCGGTGCGCGCGGTACGATTGGTAAGAATTGCCATATTGGTGCCGGTGCGGTCGTCGCTGGTGTTTTGGAACCCCCCAGTAAACAACCCGTCATCATTGAAGATGATGTCTTGGTTGGGGCCAATGCGGTGATCTTGGAAGGTGTACGCATTGGACACGGCAGTGTTGTGGCGGCAGGCGCGGTTGTCTTGGAAGATGTGCCTCCTGGTGTGGTCGTGGCGGGTTCTCCCGCTAAAATCGTTAAGGTGAAGGATGCGAAAACAGAAGCCAAAACAGAGATCCTTCAGGATTTGCGAAAATGAATCAACTGAAGACCTGGCGTCGTGAACTCCATCAAATACCAGAACTGGGGTTTGATTTGCCTAAGACGCATGCGTATGTGTTCAATGCCTTAAAAGCCATGGGTTATGCGCCGTTTACCATGGCAAAGACAGGGGTCGTTGTTTATAAAGAAGGTGCCATCCAGGAAGCTCTTGCTTTTCGAGCGGACATGGATGCCCTTCCCATTCAAGAAGAAATACATTCTGAACATCTCTCCACGCATCCCGGTCAGATGCATGCTTGTGGTCATGATGGACATATGGCCATGGTTTTGGGTTTGGCGGATTGGGCAAAAGATAAGACTTTCAAACATTCCCTACTCTTTGTGTTTCAACCCGCTGAGGAAGGTCCTGGTGGAGCGAAACAACTTATCGAGGAAGGCTTGTTTGAGCGTTTTAAGGTGAAAGCGATGTTTGGGCTCCATCTCTATCCCAATCTTACCGTTGGTCAATTGGCTTTGATCAAGGGTCCGATGATGGCACAAACCAATGAATTTGATTTAGTGATTCATGGACGTTCTGCCCATGGGGCTCAACCCCATTTGGGTGTGGATGCGATGGTGATTCAAGCACAGTTGGTTTTGGCCGTGCAAAGCATTGTGTCGCGTTCAGTGAACCCACTGGATGCGGCTGTTGTGACCTTGGGTACGATACAGGGGGGTGAAGCACGCAACATCATCCCGCAACAAATCGAGCTCAAAGGAACGATCCGTTGTTTTAGTCCGAACGTGTTTGAAACCATCAAAGCACGCATCGATGCGATTGTAAGAGGTTTGGAACATGCCTATGCTTGTAAGATTGATGTCTTCTATAAAGCATCCTATCCGCCTGTCATCAATCCGGAAGGACTCTATACAAGGGTGGATGCACTCTTTGATGAAGCTGAGAAAAGTGTCATTGAGCCGATGATGTTTGCGGAAGATTTCAGCTTCTATCAAGCCCAGGTTCCTGCTTTCTTTGCCATGTTGGGTTCTCGCAATGAAGCCTTGGATCACATTTATCCTTTGCATCATGGACGCTTCAATTTTGATGAGTCCGTATTGGAAATCGGTTTAAATTATTATCAACGCATTCTTGAGCACTTGGAAACTTAAGTTTCCAGTGTTTTCTTTTGAAATTTCGTGTACATAGTGTAAAATGAATTGGAGTTAATGCCATGAAAAAAATCAAATACATCATAACGAAATTTCAAAATAGTCTCTTCTTTACGTATAACATCCTAAGTTACTTAGCCTTAATGGGCGTTTTCTTTTGGATCTTTTCTTATGCCTACGAAGATTTATTAAGAATCTCTCGTGAAGCAGCGGTGGCCTTGGTCACGTATGTGATAACAGCGCTCTTTATGCTCAATGCTTATGGTGGCATGGATGTGGGCGTGAAGAGAACCCGTCAAATCGTGTATTCCTTGATTCTGGTCGTCTTGTTTGCGGATTTGTTTACGTATTTGATGATTCAAGTCACCAACCCAAGCATCTGGAATATCTGGCAGTTTGGTTTTTATAGTTTACGGCGTTTGTTGTTTACCTTTGTGGTGCAGGTTTTATTGATCATTGCCTTGGCATGGATTGGCAATCGCATCTATTATCGATTGAATCCACCGAAGCGTACGTTCATCATTTATGGAACGAAGAAGAAGCCGAACAAGTTGATTCAAAAGATCACCAAGCAAGCGTATACCTATGATGTGAAGACTGTCGCATCCAACCTGAGTTTTCTGCAGAACACTGAAAATATCAAGGGCCATGATTTGGTCATTCTTTATGGTTTGGCGAAGGATGAACGAATTGCTTATTCAGAATATTGTTATAAGCATAAGGTGGCGCTTTTGTTCAGTGCGGAGATCATGGATGTGGTGGAGTTCAGATCCAAACACACCTTGATTGATGATATTTCTTTATTTTCAACCAACATTGCAGAGGTTTCGATTGAAGATCGGATCTTGAAGCGTCTATTGGATATCATTGTGTCGTTGGTGGGTTTGCTTCTGACTTCACCTTTATGGTTGATCTTTGCGATTTTGATCAAATTGGAAGACAAAGGCCCGGTGTTCTTTAAGCAGAAACGCATGACGAAAAACAATCGTGAGTTTGAAATCATCAAATTCAGAACGATGAAAGTGAATGTGGAGAACCGCAGTGCCACGAAGAACGATGATCGGATCACCAAGGTCGGTAAGGTCTTGCGTAAGATTCGTTTGGATGAACTACCTCAGATTTTGAACATCCTCAAGGGGGACATGTCGGTTGTGGGCCCACGTCCTGAGATGTTGGAGAATGTGAATGCGTATACGGAAGAGATGCCGGAGTTTGCGTTGCGTTTACGGGTCAAGGCAGGTTTGACGGGTTATGCGCAGATTTATGGGAAGTACAATACGAGTCCAAAGGATAAGTTGATCTTGGATTTGATGTATATCGAGAATTTCAATATCTTCTTGGATATCAAGTTGATTCTGCAGACGGTTATGGTTTTCTTGAAGATTGATGATAGTACAGAAGGATTTGATGAGGAAGATGACACACAATGAGTTTGTGTGTCATTTTTTTAGTATAATGGAGGCATGAAATCCGTTGTCTTCATCGCCTCTACGGGAGGCCATTTAAATGAATTGCTTCAATTGAAGCCATTATTTGAGCATTATGACTATCAAATCATCACCGAAGGCGGTCCTTCGACGAAGCATCTCTTGGACAAATATCCACAGCGTGTCCATTTTCTTTTGTTTGGTTCCAAGGAACATCCTTTTTCGTATCTCTTCAAGTTTACGGCGAATAGTTTGCTTTCACTGGTCTATGTCTTGAGGTTCAAACCTAAAGTCATCGTTTCAACGGGGACGCATACAGCGGTTCCTTTCTGTTATTGGGGGAAGTTGTTTAAGGCGAAGATCGTGTACATTGAGACCTATGCGAATGTTTATAATGGCAATGTGGCGGGTAAACTTTTATATCCCATCGTGGATGAGTATTTGATTCAGTGGGAGGAATTGCAGGCTGTGTATCCTCGTGCAAAGTTTGTGGGGAGGATCTTTTAATGAAGAAGCGCTTGTTGTTTGTGAACGATGAAATGGTGATGGGCGGTGTTGCTCGGATTTTGAATAATGTGCTTCGTCGCATTGATTTGAAGGTCTATGATGTGGATGTGTTGATTTTACATCCGCATGGTGAGCTTTTGAGTGAGTTGCCGGAGGGTGTTCGACTGTTGGATTCCCGTCCGTTCTTTAAGGGTGTGGATGTGACTTTGAATCTCGCGTTGAAACAAGGTCGTTGGTTGGATGTTTTGCATAAGCTTCATATCTTGTTTTATATGAAGACGGGTTTGATTCACACTAAAATCAAGACTGAACGAACGTTGATGAATTTGGATGGTTATGATGTGGAAATCGCATCGAAAGAAGGGTTCTGTACGATTTTCGTCGCCAATGGATCCAGCAAACGGAAGATCAATTGGATCCATATTGATTACAGTGCTCGCAATTATGCGACGCATCATATGAATTTGATGCATGCGTCCTTGAAGACGATTGATTTGAACATCGCGGTGTCGCAGAAAGCGTGTGATGCGTTTGCGGACTTATTTGAGGTTAAAAATATCATGGCGATCCCTAACCTCATGGACATCGACGGCTTGAAAGAAAAGGCCTTGATGGAATGTGATGTGACGTATCGTAAAGATCGTGTGAATCTTATTTCTGTTGGTCGATTCCATCCGCAGAAAGCCTTCGATCGTTTGATTCATGCGATGGCGGAGTTGAGGGCCTTGGATCTTCCAGTTGATTTGTATCTGGTTGGGGATGGAGAGTTGAGACCCAGTTGTGAGGCTTTGAGTCATAAACTTCATCTTGATGAATACATTCATTTCTTGGGTTCAAAACGTAATCCAATGCCTTATATCAAACAAGCTGATTGCTTTGTGCTCCCCTCTTTATACGAAGGCTATCCAACGACGGTCATTGAATCGTTTTTTGCAGGAACGCCTGTCTTGGCCTGTGATGTGTCTGGTGTGTATGAGCAGATTCAAGAGGGTCACAATGGCTGGGTTGTAAATAACAGTCAAGAAGCTTTGAATGAACGTCTGATTGAGCTTGTGCGCAATCCAGAACGTTTGAAACCGATGCGCGAGCATTTAGTCGAATATCATTATGACAATGCGTCGATTTTCGAACGATTCATGAAAGCGGTGGAGGGTCAAGTATGATTTTAGTTACCGTTGGGACCCAGGATAAGTCTTTTAAGCGTTTGATTGAAGCCATGGACCATCAGTTGGAAGCGGGCTTGATTCAAGAAGAAGTGATCGTACAATCCGGCTATACGCAGTATAGCAGTCAACGGATGACGATCATTCCCTATTTCTCACAGGATGAATTGGATACCTATCGTCAAAAAGCATCCTTAGTCATTACCCATGGGGGCGTTGGAAGCATCTTGGATGCTTTGCGTTATCATAAAAAGGTGATCGGTGTTGCGCGTTTGAAGCAGTATAAGGAACACATCAATGATCATCAAGTTGAGATTTTAGAGAAATTCGCAAAGGAAGGTCATCTTCTGTATGCATCGGATTTGGCCATGATTCCAAGCCTAGTGAAGGAAGCTCAGGGTTTTAACCCGGTTCCCTACCCTTTCAATAATAAACTTTTGCTTGAACACGTGAAAAAAACGATCGATTCGTTCATAAATGAATAAGATGTGTTAAATTTATAGTTTTTAACACTCATTGTGTGTAGATTTTATGTTGATTTGTAACTACAATAGAAACATAGTCGAGGGGACTTTTGATGGGAACGAACGAATTTGGGGAAGTCGTTGCGTTAGGTCTTCCAAAAGATAAGGAATTCGAAAGTTTCCGTAAAGCTTTTGGGAATCGCGTTAAACACTTCAGGAAGAGCAGTGGCTTGTCTCAAGAAGAGCTGGCCGAAAGAAGTGGTCTACACCGCAATTACATTTCAGATGTAGAGCGGGGTCGCCGTAATTTATCCTTGGACGCTTTGTTAAAGTTGGCCAATGGATTGGGAATTAACATTCGGGATATGTTCTGACATCAATTAGCGCTGTGAGGCGCTTTTTGATTGCGTGTATGCTATAATACAAAGGTAAAATTATGGAAATCCTACGTGCTTTAATCGTTACAATCATTGGTGTGTTTATCTTGATGACACTTTGGCCGCTCTTTGTGTTTTTGGTCTTGGTGTTTTTGGCGTATTGGGTTTTCATCTCGATGCGTTTGCGTAAAATGGGTGAAACCATCCGTCAA
>DHGC01000023.1:33996-34697 GCA_002402585.1 Erysipelotrichaceae bacterium UBA4808
TTGGAGCGTTTCTTGGAAATCGCTCAGATTGAGGAAAGCAATCACAATCTAGTCAATCTTTTTTTATGGCAGACACAATATCCGGTTTGGCAGTATCATACAGAGGACTATCTATTATTACTGGGGATTCATAAGGGTAAACTGTTTACCTACATGCCTTTGTGTAAAGCGGAATTCTTTGAGGAAGCCATTTTGAAGGCTCAAGCAATCTTTAATCACTATGAGCTGCCCTTTGAGTTATCCTGTTTCACACGGGTGGCTTTGGATAAGATTGAGACCATTCTTCCCAAACTGAATGTGCAGATTGAATGTGAAGCTGCGGATTATGTGTATGAAGGTGAGAAGATGCGAAGTTTATCGGGTAAGAAACTTCAGAAAAGACGGAATAACTACAATCACTTTGTGAGTGAGTATGGAGATCGTTTCATCTTTCGTGAAATGACTCAGGATGATATTCCTGAATTAAAGGCATACATGAAACAGTGGCGTGTGGATCGTACGGAAGAGTATTTGAATTATGAAGCTGAGGGGGTTGAGAATGTTTTGAATCTCTTTGGTATACTACCTTACCGTGGGGCTGTGATTCGCATCGATGGTGAGATCAAAGCCTTCATCATTGGATCGATGACGTCCAAACGCATGGTTCAAATCAACATTGAGAAGGCGGATCCTACGATTCGTGGTTTGTATCAAGCGATTGA
>DHGC01000062.1 GCA_002402585.1 Erysipelotrichaceae bacterium UBA4808
AATACTCTTCATCGCAATGATGATGATGGTGGCTTGTACGCAAGCACCAGTCGAAGGGGATTTGAGTTTGAAGACCATTGAAGACAATGGCAAGATGATTGTTGGATTTACCGAATATCCACCAATGGGGTTTAAAGAAAACGGTGAAGTCACGGGTTTCGATATCGACATCGCTAAAGAAGTCGCAGAGCGATTAGGTGTAGAAGCGGAGTTCGTGTACATTGACTGGGATGCGAAAGTCTTAGAGCTCAATGGTAAGAACATTGATATGATTTGGAATGGTTTGACCATCACCGCGGATCGTGAAAAGGAAATCTTATTCTCGAAGCCTTATTTCGATAATCGTATCGTCATCATCAGTTTGAAAGATTCCGGCATCGATAAGATTGCGGATTTAAGTGCCATGAAGGTTGGGGTTGAACTTCAAAGTTCGGGTCAAGCTGCGGTTGAAGGCAATGATGTCTTTGCATCCATTGATGAATTGGTTAAATATACGACGATTACAGAAGCCATCTTAGACCTTAAAGCCGGAGGCATCGATGCGATCGTTGCGGACGAAATCTTTGCGCGTTACGCAGTTTCTAAAGAAACGGACCAATACCAAGTCGCAACAGAAGTCTTCAATTCTGAAAACTATGGCATTGGCTTTAGATTGGAAGATGTTGCACTTCGCGATAAAGTCGATGCGATCATTGATGAAATGGCAGCCGATGGTACGGCGACTGAAATTTCAATGAAGTGGTTTGGCGAAGATTTGTTGAAACGATGACGTATTGGTTAGAGATCCTTCCACCGATTGTGGAAGGATTTAAAATTTCACTCTTTGTCTATGCTGTCACGATGGTGTTTGCTTTACCCATAGGCATGGGCTTTGGATTACTTGCGGACATCGTCAAACCTTCCCGGAAATTCATTGCCATCTTCACTTGGATCATTCGTGGGACACCTTTATTGTTACAGCTGTATATCACGATGTATGCTATTCCTTTGATCATTCCAATGCGAATGAATCGATTGTTCGCTGGATCCATCACATTCATCATCAATTATGCGGCATACTTTACGGAAATATTTAGAAGTGGCTTAGCCATCATCCCCTTAGGACAATGGCAAGCCGGTGAAGTCCTAGGCTTAAAGAAAAGCGAGATCATATGGCACATCATTCTTCCGCAAATGTTTCGCAATACCTTATTACCCCTCATCAATGAGGCCATTACCTTAGTTAAAGATACTTCTTTGCTTGCGGCAATTGCGATTGGTGAAATGCTTAGAAATGCGAAGGAGTTGGTTACCAAGGACTTTAGAATCGATGCCTTGGTGATTGCAGGTTTATTTTATCTAATGTTTAGTTTGGTTGTCGTACAAATAAGTAAACGACTTGAACAGAAATTATTGAGGCAACGCTGATGATTGAGGTAAAACAGTTAAGTTATGCTTATGCCAAAGACTTGGTCTTAAGGGATGTAAGCTTTAATATCCAAGCCAATGAGATTGTTGGAATTCTTGGTTTGAGCGGGAGTGGCAAGACAACTTTACTAAAAATCTTGAGCGGTTTGCTTAAGCCTAAACAAGGTACCTATCTCGTGGAAGGGCAATCTGCATATCTCAAAGGGAAGCGTAATCCAGTTTTGAGTCAAGAATTGGGTGTCGTTTTTCAAGAATATCAACTTTTCATGCACTTATCGGTCATCGATAATTTGATTCTACCGTATCGCTTACGTTTCAATGTGAGCAAGGAAGAAGCCAAAATCAAAGCTTTGGAACACCTTGAGCAATTTGGTTTGCTTCAACAAAAGGATCAGTTTCCCAATGAGTGTTCAGGTGGTCAGCAACAACGCATCGCAATCGCACGGGCTTTGATTCTCAATCCTCGTGTTCTACTGATTGATGAACCAACCGCTGCCTTGGACTCGGAGAACACGCAGAATGTCGCAAACTTATTGAAGTCGCTCAATAAAAAAGGGCTGACCGTGATTGTGATAACGCACGATCTGCCCTTTGCTCAGTCTTTGTGTCAACGCGTGATTGAACTCAATCAAGGTAATTTGATCAAAGATATGGATGCTAAGGATTATTTTAAGGCTTGATACGCCTTCAAAGCATTGAATTGAGCATATCGGATGCGCATCTGCGCATCTATTTTTTTGCCTTCTTCATCGATAAGAATCGTTGAGCCTTCATGATATGTCGACTTGTAATGCGTCGCATGTGGAAATTGTTCCTGATTGCCCCAAAGATATGGGGTTGGAAGATAGCCAAAGGCAAAGATGTCGTAAAGGCCTTGAGCAGAGTAAGGTTCATGAACTGTTTGATCGATTGAATCTAAGATAATTTGTGCTTCCTTTACGAAATGATTTGTTTTAGCCTGAATCTCAGGTTCATAACACTGGGTATCGATTTGATGACTTGTCTTCATTTGGCGATACTTCTGTATGGCCGCATGGGTGATCTGAATGCTCTCATGAATGACTTCAGGCGTTGCCAAATAAAGAGCTTCACTGTAACTCACCACGTGCACAAGAGGTGGACTGAAACTGTCATTCGGTTCGATGTCATCCATTAACATGCTTACGACCGCCAATTGACGTTTTGCCATATCAATGTCCGGTGCGAAGTAGTCCAAGCCTGCTCGTGGTTGAAGATACATTTTAAAGTCATCACTTATCAATGGCTTGATCAATTGAATGATGGCTCTAGCCTTAGCGAGATCAACGATGCCTGTCGTATAGCGTGGCGTATTCAACATGACCTGTAAAATGAAATCCTGAATGCCATGCTTCTTTGCGCTTCTGGCTGCCAATACAGCCGATACGATATAAGTCACATCATCACTTCCCCTAAAGGCGAAATGATGCGGAATGTTGGGTTCGAAAGGTTTCTTAGTCTGCGCGATGTATTTCAAGGTTTCGATGTGTTCTTGAAGATTGGATAAAAGATCATTGGGACCTCGACCATCCAATTGATTGAACCACCAAAAGGAAAGGGCATGCCAAGCGATGTTGATGCTACGCTCATGGATTTTAGCAAGTTCAGGAACATTCTTTGTTCCTGCATAGGTTCTAAGTAAGAGTGGGCGTGATGCTTCATAGAGTTCTTGATATTCAAGTTCGTTTTGAATCGGAACGCCACCACCATTACTCAAACCCGTCCAATCTTCATTGAAATTGGATTGGGTCAATTGTGATGAACCGATTGAGACGATATCGAGATAACCTGCTTTGGCCATTTGCTTACACCAGTCTTTGAATAGATCCACAGCTTCCTTACGATTATGCAGATAGGGTCCAACATGGACTCGGGTTAAAGGTAGATTTTGTGATTTCTGATGATGCTTGATACGATCCACAATCCGATCACTTCGGGATCCAAAGCCTTCATATCCTGCCTTTGGAATCGGTTTGAAACTTAAGTGATCACCACTTTCAATCAATTCATTTGCATAACGTTTTAAGTCATCATCATAACGTGAGGATTCAATCAATTGTTTCGGTATTTCATCCTCATCCACACCCATCTTGATCAAACTGTCGCGTGGGCTTTCAGACCCAATGAAGCATTTGACCAATGCTTTATGTTCATCTTCAATCAAGCGACAACTCTCAGGCAATCCTGCAAAAAAGACAGTCTGAATAGTTCCACCATCATAAGTGAAACAGTGTTCCGTTTTTAATGCATGCACCAAATGACCCATGATCGATTTGGCATCTTTAGGATCCAAACGATAAGAAACCCCTAGGTGAGTGATGTCATGTTCCTTGATCCAAGCGATGATGCGATCCTTCTGAACACTGTGTTCAATTTCACGAACAGCCAGTGATAGGTGTTCATCCCCAACCCATACCTTTTGTCCACAGGCCTCAAGCTGACTCTTGATCGCATTGATGCCCAAGGTATGTGCGTCTAAGGAACTTTTAAGCAAACCGTAATGTTTCATCGTGGACGGTATTGGTCAAAGAACGCGGACACATCGTTGCGACCAATTTCACTAAAATCGATGCCGTAGAGACTATTGGCGATATCCAATACCAATTGTAAATACTTGTGTGGCGTCCCCGCCAACTTCGCCAATTCCAGCATCGGTACGATGCCTGTTGGAATATCTTCATAGATATACCGCGTGGTAATGTCCGTTGGTGAACCAATTTCATCATACTGACTGGTATTCTGTAAAGCAGAATAAAGATGGATGCCTTCACTGCCATAGACATCCGCGAGCCAATCCTTGGCATTAGGCATTGGACAGTTGAAGTAATTCGCCAAGGCGATGCGTTCTTTATCCAGTTTCTCTAAGAACTTCGCAATCATTGGAGTAATGCCATCTTTATAGTGTCTGTAATTTTCTTCACATTCAATACGCGCCAAGTTCATTAAGGCAGGGAAAGGATGAAAGATCATACCAATGTTGGATAAGGATGTATAGAGAACTGATTCTTCCATTTTAATCATGGAGAAGGAGTGAATTAGTTCATCGTAGATGGTTTTGGAATGTTTTGGATTCAAGGCAGCCACATGTAATTTCTTTTTACGTGAAAAGATTTGACTGATCCCTGGACGGACCTTTCGTGAGGTCAATACAAAAGTATCGGTTTCACCGATTGGGATATCAAGATCACACCCTGCATCTTTAAGATATTTATCAAACATGAATGCACCTAGGGTACGACCTGGATTGATGATGATCTTGTGATGAGTTTTCAAAAAGGGAGCCATTTGATTGGCGATATCTTGGTGCGCATGCGCTGGGATGCAAACCATGATGATTTCAGATTTGTCCAAGGTCTCTTTTAAACTTGAACTTGCGGTAATATCTTCAACCATGGTATTAATCATGCCTTGGAGTTCGATGCCACCATAGGCATTGATTTGATCGATGACCATTTTGGTTCGATTGTAAAGAACGGTAGGATTACCGAGATACTGTAAATAGGCAGCCAATGCTTGGCCACCATGTCCAGCTCCGATAACACAATAGTTTTTTGTGACACGTGTTGTCATAGTTTCTCCTTATTATTGATTGAATAAACTTCTAAAACTAACCACATTTTAACATTAAACCAAGCGTCTTCTTGCTGTATCGGTTAAGTTTTCGTCAAACATTCACGCAAAATCTTAGTATTTCGTAAAGAAATAAAAGTTAATGTATAGGAATGTAAAATTATGAAAGTTAAAAATGATATTTTCATTTCTTTGGGAATCAAGTACACTATAGGAAAAAAGAGGTCCCCTTATGAAAAATCTTAGCTTGATCCAATTGCTTGAGCAGGTCAAATCTCGCAATCCTCACGAAATTGAGTTCCACCATGCTGTGGAGGAAGTCTTAAATAGCTTGGAACCCTTATTTGAAGTCGAACCAAAATGGTTAAAGTCTGGTATCCTTGAACGCATTGTTGAACCGGAACGACTCATCCATTTTCGCGTGAGCTGGGTTGATGATGGCGGTGTTGTTCGTGTCAATCGTGGTTTCAGAGTTCAGTTCAACAGCGCATTGGGGCCTTATAAAGGAGGCTTGCGTTTTCATCCTAGTGTCCGACCATCAATCATTAAATTCTTAGGCTTTGAGCAGTGTTTCAAAAACGCTTTGACGGGTTTACCCATGGGGGGAGGCAAAGGGGGTTCTGATTTTGATCCCAAAGGGAAGTCCGATGGTGAAATTATGCGCTTTTGTCAAGCTTTCATGAGTGAGTTGTATCGACATATTGGAAGTGACATCGATGTCCCTGCTGGTGACATGGGGGTTGGGGCACGTGAAATTGGATATCTCTACGGAATGTATAAAAAGTTATCCAATGTGCATGCGCAAGGTGTTTTGACGGGTAAATCTGTAAACTTTGGGGGTTCTTTGGTACGAACCCAAGCCACGGGTTATGGTTTGGTTTATTTTGTCCAAAACATGCTTAAGGATAAAAATGAAGACTTTAAAGGGAAACGGGTCATTGTGTCGGGAAGTGGCAATGTCTCCATCTATGCGATTGAAAAAGCTCAGGAGCTCGGAGCTTTAGTAGTGGCATGTAGTGATTCCAATGGAACTATCGTTGATGAGAATGGTTTAGATTTAGCTTTAATTAAAGAAATCAAAGAAGTTAAACGTGAGCGGATTCAACGTTATTGTAATGTTCACCCCAATGCCATTTATCATCCAGATCCAAAGGCACTGTATGATGTGCGTTGTGATATCGCACTACCGTGTGCGACCCAAGGTGAGATTCAAATTGAACAAGCTCAAAGCTTGTATGATAATGGTTGTCGATTTGTTGCGGAAGGTGCCAATATGCCCAGCAGTTTAAAAGCCATCCAATTCTTCCTTGATCAAGGGGTTTATTTTGGACCAGCCAAAGCAGCAAATGCTGGTGGTGTCGCAACATCAGGTCTTGAAATGAGTCAAAACAGTTTACGTCTCGCTTGGGCCTTTGAAGAGGTGGACCAACGTCTACATGGGATCATGGATCAAATCTATGCGCAAGCGAAGCAAACAGCCATTGTATACAAGGATCCCGATAATTTGGTCATGGGTTCAAACATCGCATCGTTCAAGCGTTTGGCTGAAGCGATGTTGGCTCAAGGTGTCCTTTGATGAATCCTTTATATAATTTTTCTGCGGGTCCAGCCATGGTTGATCCCGCTGTGATGCGTCAAATTCAAGATGAGCTTTTGAATTATAAGGATACAGGAATGTCCATCATGGAAATGAGTCACCGCTCTGCACTCTTCGAAGCGGTAGTGAATGATGCGAAAAATAATCTTAGACAATTAATGCAAATACCAGATAATTATGAGATTCTCTTTCTTCAAGGGGGAGCGAGTCTTCAATTCTCGATGATTCCAATGAATTTGATGCATACCCACAAAGCAGCAGCTTATTTGAATAGTGGTGTTTGGAGTCAAAAGGCAATTGATGAAGCGAAACGCCATGGGGAAGTCATTATTGTGGGTGATAATGCCGAGGTTGGATATAAACGACTACCTGAGTGTAATGTTTTACCTCTTGGCATGGATTATGCATACTATGTTTCCAACAATACAATCTATGGAACACAATTCAAACAGATTCCAATGGATCATGCTGTGTTGATTGCGGACATGAGTTCCGATATCTTGTCCAAGCCGATTGATGTGTCCAAGCATGGTTTGATTTTTGCGGGAGCGCAGAAGAATCTAGGTATTGCTGGGGTCACCATCGTAGTCATAAGAAAAGACTTGATACGCGAAGACGTCGATGTGGATACGATGCTTCGTTATGCAACACATCAAAAAGCCAATTCTCTGTACAATACGCCCGCCAGTTTCAGTCTTTATGTCTTAAAGAAAGTTACGGATTGGTTGCTTGAAACAGGTTTAGAAACCATCACGAAACGCAATGAACACAAAGCGAGCATATTATACGAGGCCATTGATAAGAGCACGCTCTTTTCAAATGATATTAAAGTCGAAGATCGATCCTTAATGAATGTCGTTTTCACAACAAACAACCCCAAGTTGGATGAAGCTTTCATCAGTTTTGCAAAGAAATATGACTGTGTGAACATTAAGGGTTATCGTAGTGTGGGTGGGATGCGCGCGAGTTTATACAATGCCATGCCTATCGAAGGCGTAAAGAAGTTGATTGAAGCGATGCATGCATTTGAAGCGGGGGTGAAATTATGAGAATCAAAGTCATCAATAAGATTGCAGAGGAGGGTTTAAAACGTTTCGGATCCGCATATGCTTTCGTCGATGAAATGGCAGATGCACTGATCGTTCGATCCGCAAATCTACAGGAATTGGTTTTTGAACCACAGCTTAAAGCCATCGCGCGTTCTGGTGTGGGTGTAAACACGATTCCGCTTGAAAGATGTGCAGAACAGGGCATCGTTGTATTCAATACACCTGGTGCAAATGCCAATGCGGTCAAAGAATTAGTCGTAGCAGGCTTACTCCTTGCATCGCGTGATATCAATGGTGCGATTACGTGGGTTCAATCTTTACCACACGATGAATCGATCATAAAAACGGTTGAGCAAGAAAAAGCACGTTTCCAAGGTCAAGAAATCAAAGGTAAGACTTTGGGTGTGATTGGTCTAGGTGCGGTGGGCGTTTTGGTTGCCAATGTGGCTGTCCAATTAGGGATGCACGTTCTAGGTTACGATCCGTATATTTCAATCACCAATGCCTGGGGTTTATCTTCGAAAGTCAAACGTGCCAACAGTTATGATGACGTATATCGTCAAGCGGATTATCTGAGCTTGCATGTGCCTTTGGTGGATGCGACGCATCATTTGATTCATAAAGATCGGATCAAGCAGATGAAAAAAGGGATTCGAATCTTGAATTTCGCTCGTGCAGAATTGGTGGATGATCAAGCCATGTTAGAGGCTTTGGAGAGTCACAAGGTTAACACGTATATTACGGATTTTCCGAATGCCATGACGCATCAAATGCCCAACTGTATTGAGATCCCACATCTGGGTGCATCCACAGTGGAATCCG
Source organism: Erysipelotrichaceae bacterium UBA4808 (assembly GCA_002402585.1). Taxonomy (GTDB): domain Bacteria; phylum Bacillota_I; class Bacilli_A; order Erysipelotrichales; family Erysipelotrichaceae; genus UBA2212. The sequence continues at coordinate 8,464 of DHGC01000062.1, forward strand.
AGGTCAATTGCGCCATCATGGCGGTTGATACCCTAAAAGATTTTTTCGAAACGGGCTCCATCAAAAACAGTGTCAATTATCCTGACATGGAATGTGGACCTGTCTTGAATCCTGCACGTATTCTTTTATTTCATGCGAATGTCGTCAATATGGTGGGACAAATCACCACCATTTTGGGTCATTATGGCATCAATATCGAAGCGATGCAAAATCAGTCTCGTAAAGCTTGGGCTTATACTTGTTTGGATGTGGATCGCCAACCTAGTGACGATGTCACTAAAGCCTTGGCAGAAATCGAACATGTCGTTCGCGTGCGAGTCATTCATGGTCCGGATCAAAGCGTTTAAACCATATATTCTAAAAGATGATCAAGCAGATATCGTGAGTCTTCCATACGATGTCTTTACACATGCATCCGCTCAAAAAGCGATTGATGGCAAGCTAGAAAATTTCTTGCGCATTGATAAACCTGAAGTCAATACAATGCAGACGATGCGTTCCAATATGATAGTGGCTTTGAAGCTTTATAAACGAAATCTAAAATTATATTATCATAAGGAAGTCGTACCAAGTTTGTATCGATATGATCTCATCACTGAATCCCATCATCAAAAAGGTTTGGTTGCCTTGTGTTCGTTAGAAGATTTATTTGAACAGCACATTCGCGATCATGAAGAAACACGTAAAGACAAGGAGTTGGAGCGGACACGACACATTAAGACCTTGAATGCACAAACGGGTCCGATTTATCTCTTTCATCACAATCAAGATGAACTTCGATCACTCATTGAGGCATCTTGTCATGACTTGGTTTTGGAATTCGAGCAAAATAATGTGCTTCATCGGATCTATGCCTTGCAAGACCCGGATCGCGTTGAAGAAATCATTCAGAAATTTTCTGAAGTTGATCATATCTACGTCGCAGATGGCCATCATCGGATGAATGCGGCACGTAATGTTTATCTTGAACGGATAAAGAAAAAGCGTGTGATTGGAAACAGTGACCATTTTCTAGCGGTTATTTTTCCAGCGGAAGAGCTACGCATCTATGATTATAATCGTGTCGTCAAGGACTTGAATGGTTTATCCGCCAGACATTTCATTGAGGCATTGAATCAAGTGTGTACGAAGATAGAAACATCTAAGTCGATGCTTAAACCACAAGCAAACCAAGAATTCACCCTATATTTGGATGAACTTTGGTATCGTTATCGGTTCAATGTGAATTTCATGAAGAATTTAAGAACAGATGAATGTTTGGATGTGGCTTTGCTTCAAAGTACGGTTCTTAGCCCCATCTTGGGCATCAAACATCCTCGAACCGATGAAAGAATTGATTTCATTGGGGGTATCTTTGGCTTGGAAACCATTGTTCAACGCTGTCATACGGACATGCGCATTGGTTTCGCTTTGTATCCAACAGCCATAGAAGATCTTATGAAGTTGTCGGATTTAGGCATGAAGATGCCACCAAAATCCACTTGGTTCGAACCCAAGTTATTGTCGGGGATATGGTTGTGTGATCTTGATGAATGAGGTGAAAATGAGTATTAATACAATGACTTTACCAGCGTATACGATGCAGAACGATAACATCGATGCACTTGGAAACTGGATAGCTTTGGATTCGAAAGTAGTGGTTCTTGGTGGGCATACGGCTTTGACGCTCACAAAAACATACTTACAAACGCTAAATACGCAAAGTCTATCCGAATTTTGGACAGGAGGGGAGTGTAATCAAAGCAATCATGATCGCTTAAGTGCAGAACCCTCTGTCGTTGCATGTGAACTTATCATCGGGGTTGGTGGAGGTCGAGCCTTGGATCTGGCGAAATGGGTAGCAGACACATTACAAAAGCCCATTCTTTGCATTCCAACCATCGCTTCGACCTGTGCTGCTTGCTCAGCTGTTTCAGTCGTTTACGATGAAAACCATCAGTTTGTTTGCGTCCATGAACTTAATAATGCACCAAAACATATTATCTTAATACCAGATATCTTGGTTAAGGCACCGCCTTCTTTTCTTCATGCAGGAATTGGGGATGCCATCAGCAAACCCATTGAAATCAATTTTTCAGGTAAACATACGTCATGGTCGTATCCAAATCAACTGGGTAAGATAATTGCGGAGAATACATTGGATATCTTGATTGAACAAGGGGAGGAGGCATATCAAGCCAATCTGAAACAAAATGTGAATGCTTCATTCATCAATGTAGTAACGGCCATCATCATGGGTATCGGCTATGCTTCCATCTTGGTAGAAGAAGATTACAACAGCGCATTGGCGCATGCTTTATACAATGCTTTCATGGAAATGGAATCTGTAAAACGCTATCCACATGGGCTGGTTGTGGCCTATGGTGTTTTGGTTCAGTGCCTTGTGGATGGGGATCAAGCCTGTTTTGAACGTTTATATCCGTTTTATCAACATTTGAAGCTACCGATGTCACTCAAAGCAATCGCTACGGACATTGATCATCCAGATTTGCCGAGAATTGTTGAAGAAGCACTAAAAATGCCAGACTGTCGCTTTGTTTCAACGCCTTTAACACTGAAAAACGTACTTGAAGCAATGCGTAGTTTAGAGAAGATTACACTTGGGAAAGTGTAATGATATAATTATGGACATTAAGTGGTTGGAAATGGTAGCGTTTTCTTCTATAATAGGGATGTCGAGTTTTGACTAGAACCGAGGGGACATTTTGATACAGCTAAAAAACATCAAAAAGAACTACACCAGCCGTAAGGGTGTTGTGACACGTGCATTGAATGACTTAAGCGTGTCCTTCCCAAGTCGTGGTTTAGTTTTTATTTTGGGTAAAAGTGGAAGTGGTAAATCGACTTTAATGAACATTCTGGGTGGGTTGGATACAGCAGACAGTGGTGAGTTCATCATTGAAGGGAAGAATATCGAAGGCTTGAGTCAGGTTGAATTGGATCATTATCGGAATGCACATGTTGGTTTTGTGTTCCAAGATTTCAATATCATTGAAACGTTTTCGATTTATGAGAACATCGGTTTAGCTTTGCAACTGCAAGGTCAGAAAGCATCTCGAGCGCGTATTGATGAGATTCTTGAGTTCGTTGGCTTGAAGGACTATGGCAAACGTAAAGGGAATGAAATCTCGGGTGGACAGAAACAACGTATTGCTGTAGCACGTGCTTTGATAAAGAAACCACGAATCATCTTAGCGGATGAACCAACAGGTAACTTGGATAGTAAAACTAGTGACCAGATCATGCAGCTTTTAAAAGAAGTTTCTAAAACGAATCTCGTTATCATCGTGTCGCATGATCCTGAAGAAGCTGAGTTGTATGCGGATCGTATCATTAAGATTAAAGATGGTAAGTTAGCAGAGGATACGGGTAAGGATCCTGTTGAATTCGATCATCAACCTTTTTCTTTTGTACATCAACACTTAGGGTTCTGGGCAAGTTTCAAATATGGAATCCACAGTATTTCGCGTAAAAAAGGTCAAATGTTGATCACGACCTTCGTCATTGCGATTGCAATGTTGTTTGCGTATCTATTGGGTTCTTACCTTGGTTTTGTGGATCAACCGAATCCTGTTCTATTGAATCACTTGAGTCCTGCTGAACTGGCTTTTATGAGTCAAGATTTACAAGGTTATCTTCCTACTGCATCTGCATTCCAACTCAATATCGCGATGTATGTGATCCTTGTGGCGGTCACCTATGTTTTCCTATCGATGAGTGTGATGCAACGTAAGAAGCAGATTGGTATCTTCAAAGCCTTGGGTGGAAACACCCGTGACATCTTGCGCATCTTTATTTGGGAAGGTGTCGTCATCGCGTTATTATCTTGGATTCTCGCTACCTATTTAGGGTATGCGTATGTCTTGGATATCAATATCAAGTTTTTCAATGCGTTACCTGTTCTTGAATTCGATTGGCTTCAAGCGGCCTTGAATTTTGTTCTAATCTTTAGTGTCAGTATCAGTTTCATCATCCTTACCGTAATGGGAATCCTAAAAAACAACTCTGTGATTTCCATACTGAAGAAGTAGGAGTCCAACATGATTGAAATCAGTAATATCAATAAGAAATATACAAGTAAGACCAAGGAAGATGTTTTGGCGATTCAAGATGTCAACCTTAAGTTCAATACGACGGGTTTGGTTTTCATTTTAGGAAAGAGTGGGAGTGGTAAGTCTACTTTCTTGAATATCCTCGGGGGCTTAGACTCTGCAAACACAAGTCGTATCTTTATCAATGGCAAGAAGCTCAATCGTTTCAATGAGACGATCTTATCTGAATATCGAAATACCTACATTGGTTTTGTTTTTCAGGAATATAATCTTTTGGATAACTTGAATGTCTATGACAATGTGGCGCTTGCTTTGGAGATGCAAAACAAAGACTTTGATCCACAAACCGTCCTGGACATCTTAAAGAAAGTTGACTTAGAGGGTTTTGAAGAACGTGAGTTGGATGAACTTTCGGGTGGTCAGAAACAACGTGTCGCGGTGGCACGTGCCTTGGTCAAAGATCCAGAAATCATTTTAGCGGATGAGCCAACAGGGAACTTGGATAGTGAGACATCTGAGCAAATATTCGAACTCTTCAAAGAAATCAGTAAGAAGAAGTTGGTCATTTGTGTTTCACATGATGCGGAGTATGCGTATAAGTATGCGGATCGTATCATTGAAATCAGTGATGGACGTGTCATTCGTGATACCAAACCAGAAGTTGTGGAGGATGACTACATCGCACCAGAGATGATTCGTCCGGTCTTGCCCAATAAGTTCGTCTTGAACATGGGGTTAAGCAACATCATGAATAATAAATTGCGGATGGTGGTTACCTCTGTCATCGTAGCCTTCTTGATGGCGATTTTAACAGCCGTCTACACGACCTTAAGCGTTTCTCCTAGTGTGGATATGGAATTGTTTAAAGCCAGTAAGATGAATCATCTGTGGATGACATCACGAAATAGTGAAACAATTTTGATTGAAGGTGATCGTTTGGCACAGATTCAAAATGTTTTGCCGGATTATGGCGCTGTGATGTACAAACGTCAAGCGATGCTTGTTGGGGATGGTTTGCTTACAGTGAGTGCTCTGCCATTAAGCATCGATGCGAATAGTCTGCAAAGTCCGCTCACGCGTTTATTGGACGCTAGTAAAGTGGATGTCATCAAAGAATTGCCTTTGAATTTTGTCGAAGCAGGGGTAGGCAGTCGTCTCTATGATGACTTGATTGGCAATGAGCCTAGCAATAATCAGGAAGTCGTCATTTCAAGTTATTTAGCAGACCTTTTCATTCAAAATGGCATGATGGTGGAAGGTTCAATCCAACGTTTCACGAGTTATTCGGATTTGATTTCTAAAACACCAGTCATCAACTTAGGTGAAACGATGAATTTGAAAGTCGTTGGTGTCATGGAACATGAAACACCGGTTCTAAACAATGAGACCATCGCGCTTGAGACCGTTTATTCAAATCTCTATGTGCAACGCGGTTTCTTAGCCGCTACGAACTTGGAACACCAATTGATGAGTTATGGCATTTATGTGACGAATATTGCGAGTCTGCCGGATTTGTTAAAAGAGGTCAAGAATGCAGGCTATATCAATCTCAGACCAATCTACTCGGATACCCTTCAAAACTTCACACGTTTTGAATTAGCCTTATTAATTTCGGTCATCGTACCTTTGATTGGCTATCTCGCTTTAGTCTTCTTGGCGAACTACATTTCTAGCAGTATTCTCTATCGTAAGAAGCAGATTGGTATCTTACGTGCCTTGGGAAGTTTCATCAGCAATGTTGAGCATATCTTCCGTTTGGAAGCCATCATCGTCGGCTTCTTCATCATGATCATGGCCTATTTCTTGACGCCGTATTTCGTTGATGTCATGAACTTTGCATTTATGGTTTACTTTAAAGAAAGTTTTATCTCATTCTATCATTTCTCCGTCTTCTCAATGGGAATTGGAAAGATTGTCGAAATCTTCCTACTCTTAAGTGTATTGATTACGATCCTGACATTTACATTGACCAACAACATCAATTTGATTGATCCAGTTGATGTCATCAACGGACGTTAAAGCCACCTTGCGGTGGCTTATTTTTTGAGGATGATGTTTTGATAAGGATAAGGAATTTCTATGCCCTCAGCATTGAATCGCTTGAGAATGGATTCTCTTAAATCCGCGAGCAGAGTGAATGCATCGCCATTGTTCTTAGCCCACAAGGTGATTCTAAGTTCAACCTCACTGTTGCCCAGTCGGGATACGATGACTTTAAACTGAGGAATTCCATCTTTGATGTCTTTCTTGGAACGTGTATCAATCAGTAGTGGATGTTTGCTTGCTTCATCTAAGAGGATGGAACGCGCTTTGTCGATATCTGCTGTATACGCGACATTGATGGTAAAGAAGCGACATGCTTGTTTATCTTTGATATCACGATTCTCAATAATGGCCTTATTGATCACACTGTTGGGTACGATGACACGATTGTTCTCGAAAGTTTTAATAACCACATGTCGAAGCGTGATGTCTTCTACCGTACCGATGATGTTTTCATTTGGGAGATTGACCAAATCACCAACTGAGAAAGGTCTGAAGAAAGAGATGAAGAAACCCGATATGATGTTAGAGAAGGCTTCTTGAGCCGCAAAACCAATGATCAGGACCGCAACCCCAGAACTTGCCAAGAGTGAGATGGCAACTTCGCTTAATGGGATGATTTGAACCGCAATGCCAAAGACGAGGATCGTATAGACAATGGCTTTGATGATGCGGTAAATGAACAGAAAGTTGGTTTCATCCAGTTTGTTTCTTTTTAAGAATCGATTCAATACGATATGAAAGACTTTTAGCAAAATCCAAGAACTAACAAGCATGAACAGTGCGGAGAGTATGAATTGGAGTAATCCACCTTTAAAAATGTTTTCAAGCACAACTTGTGTGCGGACTTCGTTGTATAATTGTTCCATGCATATAGTTTATCAATTTTGCGTGATAATGCAAATAAGAGGTGTCTATGTTAGCAATCGGTTTGATGTCTGGTACTTCGCTAGATGGTGTGGATACAGTATTGTGTGAGATTTCAGGACCCTTGGATCAATTGTCTCTGAAACAACTTGATTTTATGACGCTTTCTTTTGAAGAGGATGTCAAAGATCGCATTCGAAATGTGATTCACGGAGAGGAAATTTCAACACAATTGATTTGCAGTTTAAATTTTGAATTGGGACATATTTTTAGTCGTGCAGTCAAAACGATGTTGGATAAACATGGTTTAAAAGGTGAAGATGTTCGTTTTGTGGCCAATCATGGTCAAACACTCTATCATCTTCCAAAAGCAAATTATCCCTTTGTTCCTTCAACCCTTCAAATGGGTGAAGCAGCAATCATCGCATATGACAATCGTGTCGATGTCATCGATGATTTTAGAGTTATGGATATGGCGGCTAAAGGTGAGGGAGCACCCTTGGTTCCTTTTAGTGAAATGCTTCTCTATCGTAAGGTGAATGAAATTGTTGCCTTACAGAATATTGGTGGCATTAGCAATGTGACGATTCTTGGTGAGCATCATGTTCAAGCGTTTGATTGCGGTCCTGGAAACATGATGATTGATGAAGCCATGCGTTATTTCTTTGGTTTACCCTATGATGCGAATGGTGCGTGTGCTGCGTCCGCTCCAATCGATGAAAACTTATTCAAGGAGCTGATCCAACATCCCTATCTTGACCGTAAACCGCCTAAAAGCACAGGTCGTGAGGATTTTGGAGAAGCATTCGTATTGGATATCATTCATCGTTATCCCTCCTTAAGTGCAGAACAAATTGTCTCTACGTTTACAAGTTTTACTGCGTATTGCATTGCGGATAGCATCCACCGTTACAGTCAAGCGATGCCGACATCGCTGATTGTCAGCGGTGGGGGCGCGTATAATGCGGAATTGATGCGTCGCATTCAAAGTCTGCTTCCCAATGTCGATGTGATAACGCAAGAAGCTTATGGTTATTCCAGTGAAGCAAAAGAAGCCATTGCCTTTGTCATCCTAGGTTATGCTTTCTTGAATCGTGTACCAGCCAATGTACCATCCGCAACAGGTGCTAAGGACTTGGTTATTCTTGGCAAACTCACGCCGAATCCCTTTAAGGATTCCCTTTACTTATGAACATGGAATGATAAAATAGATTCATGTTTTTTAAGAGGAAATCCGTATGACACATTTTGAGAATGGATTGTATATTCCTGAGCATTATCACCATCCTTTGGATATTCGTGAAACAGAGATCGCGATTAAAAAGATCAAAGACTATTTTGAACATGTACTTGCGGACCAACTCCTGCTAACGCGTGTTTCTGCACCCTTGTTCGTACGTAAGAACACAGGCTTGAACGATGACTTGAACGGTGTTGAACGTCCAGTAGGCTTCGATATGAAGAGTAGTCCAGAGGATTGGATCGAAATTGTTCATTCCTTAGCAAAATGGAAACGTAATGCATTGAAACGTTATGGTTTCAATACAGGTGAAGGTTTGTATACGGATATGAATGCGATCCGCAGGGATGAGGATCTCGATAATCTCCATTCGATCTATGTGGATCAATGGGATTGGGAAAA
>DHGC01000073.1 GCA_002402585.1 Erysipelotrichaceae bacterium UBA4808
AAGGTGAAATCAAGACCTTGAAAACTAAAGGACGAATCGATAATATCGCCCTTAAACTCGAACAAAACCCCCTTATAGATGCCTATGTCGGCATTGGTCATACCCGTTGGGCAACGCATGGAGAACCCTCGGACATCAATTCGCACCCCCATGGCAATCATCGTATTTCTTTGGTGCATAATGGCATCATTGAAAACTACCTTCAAATCAAAGAACGTATGATTCGTAAGGGTTATACCTTTGAATCACAAACCGATACGGAAGCTTTGGCCAAATTGGTGGATTACTATTATGTTCAAAAAGGCAATCCATTGGAAGCGATCAAGAAGGTATTAGAAAAGATTCGCGGTTCTTATGCCTTGGGCATCCTCTTTGAAGGACATCCTGATACCATATATGCCATCCGTAAGGACAGTCCCTTGATCATTGGTTTGGGACAAGATGAGAACTTCATCGCATCCGACATCACCGCGATCTTGGATCATACCCGTGAATACTATCTCTTAGAAGAAGATGAAATTGCAATCATCAAAAAGGATAAAGTAACGGTCTTGGATCATGACTTGGAAGAAATTAAAAAAGAGGTTCAAGTGGCATCCTGGGATCGTCAAAGTGCTGAAAAAGCGGGTTATCCGCATTTCATGCTTAAAGAGATCCATGAGCAGCCAACTGTTCTTATGAACGCAGTTGGACCACGAATCAAAGATCATAAGATCGATTTCAGTGAATCCGGTTTAACCAATGAAGTTCTTAGTAAGATCAAGAAGTTCCATCTCATCGCCTGTGGTACCGCTATGCATGCGGCCATGGTGGGTAAACAACTCATCGAGAAACATGCACGTATCAGTTGTGATGTGGAAGTGGCCAGTGAGTTCAGATACCGTGACCCAATTTTGAATCCAGAAGATATGGTCATCATTGTCTCTCAATCGGGTGAGACAGCGGATTCCTTAGCTGCCCTTCGTTTAGCTAAATCCAGAGGAACCAAAGTCATTGCGATCGTCAATGTGGTGGGTTCATCCATTGCACGTGAAGCAGACTATGTGCTCTACACTTGGGCAGGCTTGGAGATTGCCGTTGCGAGTACGAAAGCTTATTTCGTCCAAGTTGCCTTATTTACCTTGTTGGCGTATAAACTGGGCGAAGTCAAAGGGTCTGTCACTGTTGAACAAACCAATGACTTATTGGATTCACTTTTAGCACTTCCTGCGATTACGCAAGAACTCTTGGATAAACAGGAAACCATTAAGCAAATGGCTTCCGAATTTGTAAACAACAAGAATGTGTTTTTCTTAGGACGTGGTTTGGATTATGCCATGGCCTTAGAAGCTTCACTGAAGTTGAAGGAAATCTCTTACATCCACTCAGAAGCCTACCCTGCTGGCGAACTCAAACATGGGACGATTTCACTGATTGTGGAAGACTTCCCCGTCATCGCTTTGATCACGCAAGCTGGCTTGGTTGAAAAGATGGTCTCCAATATTAAAGAAGTCAAAGCACGGGGTGCTAAAGTCATCTTGATTGGACGTCCTGGTTTAGAACATACCAACGATTTTAGTGATCGTGAGTTCATTCTTCCTGAAGTCCATGAAGATCTCATGCCTTTGGTAAGCATCATTCCGCTTCAACTCTTTGCGTATTACAGTTCTGTATTAAGAGGCTTGGATGTGGATAAACCACGTAACCTCGCTAAATCCGTTACTGTTGAATAAAAAAATACTGGGTCATGTTATATGATCCAGTATTTTTATTTATTCACAATCGCAGTGATTACCACCAGTAGAAGGACAGGAGCCACAGCTTACACCACGCTTTTTGTCTAGCACAAGTTTGCGCACAATCAATACGACGATGACAATCAATACGCCACCAATAATGTAATCGATCATCTTAACCTCTTTGCAAAGTCATCTGACTTTGTTCATTACGTTTAATCAAATATACAATGGATCCAATGTATACCAATACAATCAAGAATCCTAAGACAAGTCCACTTCCAAACTGACCTGTTGTGATCAGTGTACCGATTTGATAGATGAAATACGCCAAGGTATAGCCCATGCCCAATTGGAAACCAATTGCGCCAAACAACCACTTCTTTGAATCCAATTCGGCATTCATCGCACCGATTGCCGCGAAGCACGGTGGCGTGAAGAGATTGAAGACTAGGTATGCCAATGCGGCAACGGTTGTGATGCCCATGATGGACGAAATCTCACCCGTACCCGAAACCACTTCAAGTGCTTCCACATCAATAAAATTGGTGATGCCAAACACAACAGCTAAGGTCCCAACCACATTCTCTTTTGCGATAAAGCCCGTGATGGCTGCAGCTGCGAGTTGCCATAAGCCAAAGCCCAAGGGAACCAAGATAAAGGCAAGTGGTGTTGCGATGCTTGCGAGAATGCTCGATGCTTCCGCACCCTCTTCAACCAATTGTAAGTTCCATGAAAACGTCTGCATGATCTGTACCAAAATATTGCTTAAAAGGATGATCGTGACGGCTTTGATTACAAATTGTTTCCCTTGTGAGATCATCGCAATAAATGCACGTTTCAAACTTGGTAGACGATATTCTGGAAGTTCCATAATAAAATAAGAAGCTTTGGACGTATCGCCATTGATTTTACGAATCACGATTGCCCCAAAGAAGATGATCAAGATACCCATGAAATACATCAGCGTTCCCACCCATGCGGCATCTTGGAAGAATACTCCCGCAAACAAGGCAATGACAGGTAATTTCGCCCCACATGGCATGAAGGATGTGAGCATGGCAGTCGTTCTGCGCTGGCGATCATCACGAATGGTACGCGTGGACATGATGCCTGGAATCGCACAACCCGTACTGATGACCATGGGAATGATCGAACGTCCAGATAAACCCACTTTCTTTAAATAGGGATCCATGATCAAGGCAACACGTGCCATATAGCCACTGTCCTCGAGTAGAGCCAACATAAAGAAGAGAACCATGATCAGAGGTAAGAAGCCAACAATCGCCCCAACACCACCGATAACCCCATCCAAAACCAAAGCCTGTAAGAATGGAGATACCTGATTCCCCATAAGATTCGCCACAAACGCATAGAACAGATCGATCCAACTGACAAGATAATCAGCTAGAAAAGGTCCTAAAGTAGCTTGTGAGATGGAAAATACACCATAAAGAATCACAACGAAAATTGGAATACCCAGGTAAGGATGTGCGACGATCCGATCAATCGCATCGTGTCGATTGAGCTTATGCGAATCAATGGAACGTTTTTCTACGTGCTTGACTAAGTTCGCGACATAAATAGATCGTTCCTTCTCTTCTTCCAACCACGCTTCTTTATTCAATGTGGCATCGGCATGGCCAATAAAGGCTGGTTCTTGCGTTGAGCCTTTACGTTCAACACAAGTCGCAAGTAGCTTTTTCAACCCATCTTGACGCAAAGCGGATACTTCGACGATTGGACACGCCAAGTCTTTGCTTAAATGAGCCAAATCGATATCAATGGCTTTCTTCGCAATAAGATCCCATTTGTTCAATGCAATGACGACGGGAACTCCAAGACTTAACAATTGTGTCGTAAAGAAAAGACTACGACTTAAGTTGGATGCGTCAATGATATTGATGATCACATCGGGATGTTCCTGTTGGACATAGTCTTTCGTGATACGCTCTTCATTGGTAAACGGACTCATGGAATACGTCCCAGGAAGGTCCACGATTCGGATATTCTGGTGGATACTAAGTTGTTTTTTTACAAACCCTTCTTTACGTGCGACAGTGACCCCTGGCCAGTTACCGACATGTTCGATACTTCCAGTCAACGCATTGAAGAGGGTGGTTTTTCCACTGTTGGGATTGCCTGCTAGTGCGATACGCATTCAAAATCTCCTCTATGTTAGTAATTCTAACCTTCTAATCGTCTTAAACGATGATGGCTTTCGCCAATTCCAAGTCGATGCTATAACGAGCATCGTTGATGTTTACAACCATATTCGAACCAAAGTTTGAAATGATCGTAATTGTCTGACCTGCATGACAGCCCAAGCTGAAGAGGAAATCCTTCATAGCTTCATCACTTGTTTCAATATCTTGAATGGTATAGGTCACATGTTTTTTTGCTTTGCTGAGAACCATTGTCTACACCTGCTCTTCTTTCAAATAAACTTTGATGGCTTCAAACATTTCCTCGGAAATGATGTGTTCCATACGACACGCATTCTCTTCCGCATCTTCCAAACTTAAATTCAAACTCTTGGATAGATAGGCTTTGATGACACGATGTCGCTCATAAATCTTAATGGATAGGTCACGACCTGCATCGGTCAGTGTCACAGGGCCATAGTCTTCTTTTAGAATCAAATCACGACTTTTCAAGAGCTCCATCGCTTTAGTCACACTGGGTTTCGAGATATTCAAGGCTTTTGAAATCTCAGCCACATGTGCATGTCCTTGTGTTTTTTCCAAGAGATAGATTGTTTCGAGATACATTTCTGCTGAGTCGTGAAATTTCATGAAACCTCCATTGTTGCCCTAGGCTAACAATCATTCTTAGTATAAACGATTCATCGAAATTAACAAGAACGTTTTCAATAAAAATGCCCTAAAATAGGGCCAGAAATGTCTGTGATGTGCTTCACAGTTATATTTATGTAAAATCTTTGTGAAAATGTTTAAATAGTTAACTAGATGTGCTCACTTGCTTTTCGTACACGCTTACGATACATACGATACATCCATAAACTGAACATGGATAAGGTAAACCCTACGATGGCAAAACTGAACTTCCAAGTTGAAATCGGACGTTCAATTGTGAACCCCTCTTCAATGATGCTTATACTTTTCGCATGCAGATCCATTTCTCCACCATGCTCAGGACAGTTGCGATAGAAGATCGCTTCAACGCGAACACGATCCCCTTGATTCTGGTGATCACCAAATGAATCGATTTCCTCTGTCATCTCGATGGGTAAGTAGACACCGATGGCGTTGGATCCATCATTGACATTCAACCACGCCATCTCACCACGTTCTAGAACTTCTAAAATGACTTCAGCTTCGATGATCACAGTCTGTTGATCAAAGACTTTACTTTGATTAAGAAGTTCTTGAATGGAAATCAGCTGTGCTTGAGCACCGATCCATAAACTTAATAGCGTCGTAACCATTTATAGACTCCTTTCACAAACATACCAATTAGCACAAACACGGAGATAAACTCGAGTCGACCTAAGTACATGATCACAATATAGGTCAGCTTTAGATAATCCGGCATCAAAGCGGATGTGATTCCGATACTTAAACCAACATTGCCTGCCACAGAGGCCACCTCAAACGCCGCATCCGACAGTGCATAACCAGCAAAACTCGTTAGAATCAAACCAATCGTAAATGTGATCAGGTAGAGTACTGCAATGCTTGTCGCAGAACGAAAACTTGCGTCATCCAAGACATGTTCCTTGATGTGATGATACTTGACGACACGCATCGTCTTATCCCCTTTGATGAGACGATTGATATCCGCAAAGATCCCTTTTATGATGATACCAACACGAAGACCTTTGATCCCCCCAGCTGTTGAACACGCACTGCCCCCAATCAACATCGCTACGACCATGATGGTTATCCCTAACGCACCCCAATCTTGAACGAATTGTTGCGCATAGACTGTCCCGAAGCCGGTTGTCGTGTGAGCGGATAGCACATTGTATACGACTCGTCTAAACATACTGACGGCATCCTGATATATTCCAGCATTCTTTAAATAAACGACTGCCAAAGCACTTAGAAGAAAACTTGACACAAAGAAACTAACGATTTCGATATTATGGCGAAACTCTTGTTTCTTGCCTTGAATCAAAGCGTAGTGTAAACCAAAGTTAAATGAACCGATGATAAAGAAAACAAGTCCCACAAGTTCATATCCAAAATCATGATAAAAAAGAATATTCTGATAATTCGGCGCAAAACCACCTGTACTCCAAGCGGCTTGGAAGATGTATAAGCCATGAAAGAAAGCATTGATGGGATTCAAACCAATCCTTAAACCTTGAACCCAAAGCAACAGCGTTCCAATGAACATATACACAAAACTGATTTTCCAGATCCATTGTGCGGTACCACGAACGTTCGGTACAAGTGATATGTCCTTCCCTTCGCCCACATAGAACTTATACGCACTGCCCATCTCTTTTACAAAGAAGCTGATGGCCAATACGATCATGCCTTGACCACCGACAAAGGTTAGTAAATGACGCCAGAAATTCAAAGCTTGTGGGATATGATCGAGATCTTGGATCAGAAATAAACCTGTCGTGGTGAACCCGCTCATCACATCAAACATTGCATCCAAGTAACTCAAGGAATAACCACTTAAACGATATGGAATCGCACTTAATAGTGTCAATAAAATCCATGTGAACGAAGCCACCATTAAACCATGACGCCACGATAAGCTTTCCTTTGTATCCAATCGTTTATGCCCGTACATGATCATACCGATGCCCAGCATCATGGTCAGACTCATGCTTATGGAAAAATCAAAGAGTGAGTTCAGGTCCACATAGTAAAGCGCAATCATCATTGGCAATAAAAACAATGCACTAAAGCCAAAGATGATCGTCCCTGTATAATACGCAACGCTGAAGAAACCTGACATGTTTATTCTCATAAAGTTAGTAACCAGCTCATCCCAAAGAATATGAAGATCATCAAGAGCACGAGAAAGATTTCAACTCCATAACCCTTCCACTCTTTCATCGATATTTCCTCATTTCTTTTAATGTCATTTGATCACACACAAACATAATCCGATCTTGTTCAAGTAACTGTGTATCGCCTTTTGGATAGATGACATCATCTTGACGCAAGATAGAAACCAAGACGACGTGATTTGGAATATTGATGTCTTTAATAAACCCATTGATCCAAGGATGACTCTTATTCAACTCAAGTTCCGCAAGAACCATCGATCCCATATCAAATGTCTGTAACACTTTGATATCATCAATCGTCATTTCTGCTTGAATCAAATTGGCAATGACTTCAGTACTACAAACCGTCTTATCCACTCCAAGTGCTCGAAACATCCGCATGTTCTTAGGATTATTGATACGAGCGATTGTTTTACAATGTTTAAAACTCACTTTAACGATTTGACATACCACAAGGTTTTCTTCATCGTTCCCAGTCACAGCCGCAACCAATTCACAACCTTGAATATCGGCTTCGTGTAGAATATTCAAATCAGATCCATCGCCCCAAATCACATCCACATCCAATTCGGATGAAATCTGTGTCGCACGAAGTCTGTCCTTTTCAATGAGTGTGACACGCATGTCACGTTCCAATAATGCTTTGACAAGAAAGTAACCTACTTTCCCACCACCAATAATAATTGCGCGCATTTAACCCTCCTGAACCAACAGTTCCAATAATTGTTTACGATCACGCAGATGATGACTACAAACCACGAGATCACCAAACTCAAGCATCGCATCATCATTGGCAATGCTTGAAACACCATTGTGGACAATGACACTGATGATGGTGTCGCACTTCTCATAGACTTGTTTAACTTTGATTGGTAATACACGTTTAACTTCAATACGTGTGATTTCAATCCCTGAGCTCACTTGAACCAATTGTTCAACAGGTGCAATGTCCATCTTAGACAATAAGGCATTGACACCCATCTTTATCGGACTAAAGGATTCGATTCCCAAGAGTTCATATAAATAGCGTCGATTTGGATCGATGACCTGGGCAATGACACGTTTGACTTTGAAGACACGCATCGCAACTAAACTGACGGTGATATTCAAGTTATCATCATCTGTTAGTGCTAATACCACATCTGCACGCTCAATCCCAGCTTGGCAGAGATTATCTTGATCGAACTCAATTCCTTTGACGATCATGCCATTGAATCCACTGGCCAAACCTTCTAGTTTTGCTTGGTCACGCTCAATTACGACGACATTCTGATGGAGATTCGCAAGTTCAACTGCAATGCGAGCTCCGATCAATTCACAACCTACAATAATTGTGTACATCCGGCTCACCGAAAACGGATGGGTTCGTGGTGACCATCCCCTAAGCGATACATATTATAAAGCGCAAGATCGTTTGTACCATCCAATGCCAATGCGGCACGATAATGACGCATGGCTTTGGCTTGGTGGTTCTCAATTTCATTCAAGATTCCAAGATAAACCTGAATCATGGCACATTCACAATCTTGTTCAAAGGCATCTTTGATAAAACTCATTGCTAAACTTACCTTTTTCGCTTCTAATGCCAATACAATATTTCTTTCTAGTCGTTCGTCCATATTCGACCTCCATAGAAAGTATAAAAAAACGGATATTAAATCCGTATCAAAACAGTTTGAATCCTATAAAAACGGTATAAAAATCAACTATCCACAAAACGATAGCCAACACCAATCTCTGTAAGGATGTATTCGGGTATGGCTGGAGTGCTTTCAATCTTACGTCTTAGATTCGCCATGGTCACCCGTAGCGTTTGCACATCATTCTCTAGTGCCTGGCTTCCCCATATCTTGTTTAAAAGAAAATGGTGCGTCAAGACCTTCCCATGATTCTTCATTAACAAGGATAGAATTTCAAACTCAATCGGTGATAAATGCACTTCATTATTCAGCACAAATACCAAATGCTTATCAAAATCAATATGGATATCCCGTATCTTCAAGCTCTCAACACTTTCCGTGATCGTAGTGGATCGATGACGAAGACTTACCCGAATCCGCGCCAAGAGTTCTTGTGCATTGAATGGTTTTGTTAGATAATCATCTGCCCCATGGTCCAACGCAAAGATCTTATCATTCTCTTTATCCCGCGCACTTACGACAATGATCCCACTCTGGATATGTTCGCGAATCTGTTCAATGACCGATAATCCATCCATATCCGGCAATCCTAAATCCAATATGATGACATCAATGGGCAAGCTTAAAGCCAAGGTGATTCCTTGTTTAGCGTCCGTTGCCTCGATGACTTCGTAGTTTTGCGCAGTCAATAAGACACGCATGAAACTACGTAGGGTATGATCATCTTCAATTAAAAGAACTTTTGTCATGTCTCTACTCCCACATACGGAAATTCGCAATGAAAATTACTACCTTGAGGCACATTGTCCCTAACGACGATGCGTCCGCCATGTGCTTCCACAATCGATTTGCAGATTGCCAAGCCCAAACCTAAGCCTTTACGCTGACTTGAATGAACTTTATCGATTGATGCGAAGCGTTCAAAAATAGAACGTTTCATGTTTTCAGGGATGCCGGGTCCTTCATCAATTACCTCATAAATGAGTCGATCCCCTTTGACTTCAGCACGAAGGGTGATGAGACTGTCTGCAGGGGCATTCTTTGAAGCATTGTCGATCAGGTTTATAAGAACTTTCCCCATCAACTGAATATCCATTCTTGTATAAATTGGATCTGGGGGTAAGTTAAGAACTAATTTCTGAGTGATACGATTGACCATACGACTCAACACATCCCCAAATAACTCCTCAACCGATTCAAGATTCGTATTTAGTTTGATGCCTTCTTCAACCCGCATGAAACTTAAGATATTCTCAACCGAGTTCAATAACCATTGCCCATCCTGCTTGATGTTTTCGAGCAGTTCTCTTTGTTCATCCAATTTGATCTGATCCAAATTCTCTAATAATGTATCACTGCTACCAATGATGGTTGCCAAGGGTGTCCGTAAGTCATGCGATATGGCTCCAAGCAGATCATTGCGCATTTTCTGTTCACGAATCTCAAGTTTAGCTTGAGTTTGTTTCTCCATCAAATCCAGATGCTCGATATTCTGACCAATCAAATCCGCCAACGTCTGGATCCACGTATCATCGAGATTGTAGGTACTGCGAATACTAAGTTTACCGATGCTTCGTTTATCTAAGCTTATTTCTGCTTCATGAACTTGACCCAAGTTGATGGCTGTGTTTGATTTTGCCGTCAGTGCGTAGTCATGTCTGCCCCATGAACACTGCAATAAGACTTCCGCATCGTAGTTCTCCGCAATTAAATTGATGGACGCATATAAAGCCACACTCAACTCATTCCCTTGAAAACTATGATTGATCGCTTCCACCACAAGTACTTGATTTGTTTTGAGCTGTGATAATCGTTTCTCACTTTTCAACTTAGAGGTCAATGAACTGGACAGAAAACTTGCGATAAACATGATGAAAAACGTAAAAAGATAATCCGGTTGTGAAATATTAAAGGTATATAAAGGATGCGTAAAAAAGAAGTTAAACGCAAGCACACTCAACAATGAGGCCACAAAACCATAAATATAATGTGTTGTGAACTGTGAAATGATGATGACGCCCAACATATAGATGATGATAATGGTGGCTTCTTGAAACTCTAGATAACTAAAAATGTAGGACATTAAGGTAGATATCAAAAGAATACCCACTACAAACGTCAAATTCTTAGTAACCTCATTCATTTGTTTCATAATGAACTCATTATAACGCTTTCTATTCCCACTAACAAAAAATTCCATTTCTTGGTTATCAAGAAATGGAATATCACTAAATTTCTTCAGAGGCTTGGAAGACACGTTGTTCATGTTGGGTACGAACATCAAATACAGAACGAGCGATATTCTCCGCATGGTCACCGATACGCTCTAAGGTACCCAAGATATCCACATAGACACTTCCTGCAATTGTGCTCATGCACTCATCAGAACGCATGCGTTCGAAGTGATTCGTACGTGCTTTGCTTTCTAATAAATCGAGATAGATTTCATCTTCCTTAACCGATTGCAAAAGTGAGAAATCATCGTGTTCATAGATGCGTAGTGAACGATTCAACATATGAATGACCAAATCAAACATATTGTTCAACTCTACGATTGCGGCCTGTGAGAAATTCTCACGACCATCGTAAACCATATCAAAGAATTCACCTAAATTAGAGGCCAAGTCACCAATACGTTCTAGATTTTTAACAATCTGAAGATTCGTGGAACTTGTTTCAATATCATCTTCTGCTAGTTTTTCTTTTGAGATCAATAAGAGATAATCTGTAATCTTCGTATCAAAGTTATTGATGAGTTCTTCAACTTGTTCAATCGAATCTTGATTGACTTTGCCTTCTTTGTTCAAGAATGCTTTACTGGTTTCAAGAATTTCAACCGCCATCTCACCCATCTTTAAACTCGCACGCTTCGTGACTTCCAAGGCTGCTGTTGGTAAATCATGCGCCAAACCAGGATCGAAGTCCTCAGTGTTGATGCCAATCCGTTCTTTATCATCTCCACGAATCGTTTTCTTAACGATCCACACCATTTGCTTAATGAATGGGAAGAATAGAATGGTTCCTACCGCATTGAAGATGATGTGAGCTACTGCGATTTGCATCATGGATTCCAAATGCAAGATATCCGTCAAACGGAGAATGACAACGATGTAGACAGGCAATAAAAACATCGCCACAATCGTCATTAAAACATTAAACAAGGTATGGATTCCCGCGGCACGACGTGAAGCCAATGAACCCCCCATAGCGGCTAATGCGGCTGTGATGGTTGTCCCAATATTCGAACCGAAAACAAAGGGCAACGCTGCTTCAAATGGCATCCCACCGGCTTCATATATTTTCTGGATGATTCCAATCATCGCACTTGATGACTGAATGATTCCTGTCATCAAGATACCACCTGTAACTGCCCACCAAGGATGCGTGGACATTTGAATGGCCAAGTCATGGAAAGCTGGAATATCCTTTAGGACCTTCAAAGCATCACCCATGATCATCAATCCATAAAACAACATCCCGAAACCCAATACGATTTCACCGGCATAAGCATGTTTCTTACGTTTCGAGAACAGAAGCAACATCGTCCCAATGAACACAAAATAAAGTGAGAATTTTTCTACCTTCATCCCAACTAAAAAAGCTGTGATAGTCGTCCCAATGTTTGCCCCAAAAATGATACCTACGGTTTGGTCCAAACGCATCAAGCCCGCACGAACAAAGCCAATTGTGATGGCTGTCGTAGCCGATGAAGATTGAATGATGACGGTCACAAAAATCCCTATCAATAAGCCCATCCACGCCTTGGAGGTATAACGATCGATGATATCCCGTAGCTTTTCGCCCGCTAAAGACTTTAAACCATCCCCCATGAATTTGATGCCAAATAGAAACAAACCTAAACCACCAAGAATCGTCTGCCAACTGATGTCCATAAATGTAGCGCTTGTTAGAATCATTGTTTTTCCCTCTAGTCCGCTCACTATTATAAAATAAAAAAATCTTAACATTTCAGGAGAATTGTTAAGATTCTGTTAACATTATTGATTGGCTTCCAGCACACATTGGACCAGTAATTCCGAGAGTATTTTGAGATGTTTATCATTGAAATGAAAGTCAGGATGATGATGTGAAATGGGCTTATCTTCCATGATGCCAAGATACATAAACGTACTTGGGACTGCTTGCGCTATGTAGGCGAAATCTTCACCACCCATGTCTGGATGTTCAAGGAATTCAATCTGATCTGGACTGAGAAAATTACGTGCAGCGTTGTATGCAATGTCCGTCACATCCGCATTATTGACCAACACTGGATACGCGGGTAAATAGGTAAATTCCGCATGTCCACCATAACTTTTCGCAATGCCTTCTACCAAGTTTTTCATTTTATTGGGGACTTCAGCTCGAATTTCATTGTTTAAAGTACGAATTGTGCCTTCTAATACCACTTCCTCAGGAATGATGTTGGGGGCGGTTCCTCCGTGCATCTTTCCCACTGAGATGACGACCGCTTCCAAGGGACTGACTTGTCGCGATACGATGGTTTGTAAAGCAATGACGATTTGAGATGCGATGAGGATAGGATCGATGGCTACCTGTGGTTTTGATCCATGTCCACCTACACCTTTAACCTTGACCATGAAATTATCAGGCGATGCCATCATCGCACCTTTCTTAAAATATACTTTCCCACTCGGACTGGATCCCCATAGATGTGCCCCAAAGGCCATATCCACACCTTCAAGCACACCGGCTTTGATCATCGGTTCAGCTCCGCCGTCGGCTTCTTCTGCAGGTTGAAATAAGAGTTTAACCGTACCCTTTAATTCAGACTTCATTTGATTGAGTGTAGCCCCTGCAAGACATAAAGCTGCCGTATGGCCATCATGTCCGCATGCGTGCATACGTCCTGGAATTTTGGAGGCAAAGGGATTATTGGGGTTCTCATCCATGGGTAAAGCGTCCATATCCGCACGCAATAGTATGGTCTTACCTGGAAGACTTCCTTCAATCGTCGCAAGGATGCCTGTTTTGGCAATACCTGAAACATAGGAAATCTGATGTTTATCTAAGAAAGCTCTTATCTTTTGATTGGTTTTAACTTCTTCAAATGCGATTTCAGGTTCTTGATGGATGGCTTGACGAAGTGATTTGGCTTCGTTGTAATAACTGTTGATGGTATCTTTAATCATATTTATTCCTCATTGATATCAGTTTACACTGTCCAATTCATGATTTCATACGAATCGATTCATATTTTGACTATAATGAACTTAACCATGCTTATCTTTCTATGTGCAAGCTATATCATCAGTCTTGGGGTACTCCTTCAAACACCGGATCATGCCCATTCATCCAAACGTTTTTGGATCAAGCTTTTTACCTGTATCCATCCCCTACTCATCCTTTGGGTGGGGTTTCTCAATCAATCCTATCTAAACATTGACTTTACTCTTTTAGGGGCATTGTCCTTTGCCTTACTTGGCGATATTGCCTTGGGTTTAAAGCATCGCTATGCAGTGGCCATGCCCCTTGGAATCATCAGCTTTTCATTAACACATGTGACCTTATGTATCCTACTTTATGATCAAGCTTGGTTCATTTGGACGATTTTGATCGTAGTTGGTGTTTGGCTCATTCTATTCAGAACCTTGTCGAAGCATTTGGTGTTTGGATCCTACACCACGCTAATTATGATCTACTCTTTTCTAATTCTAATGATGTTTGGTTTAGCCACGACATCATTCATTCAAATGTTCGATATACATCACTTCATCCTTTGGCTAGGAGCACTCTCGTTTCTAATGTCCGATATCCTTCTAGCCCAGAAATACTTTGCTAAAGCCACGAACCCTTGGATAAACGTTGCTTACCTTCTTCTTTATCATCTTGCTTTAGGTTTATTCACACTGAGTGCTTTTGTATAAAAAAACATCCTAATTGGATGTTAGATAGCGCTTAGGCTCCGCAAGGAACTGAA
Organism: Erysipelotrichaceae bacterium UBA4808; assembly: GCA_002402585.1. Taxonomy (GTDB): domain Bacteria; phylum Bacillota_I; class Bacilli_A; order Erysipelotrichales; family Erysipelotrichaceae; genus UBA2212. Next base: position 14,290 of record DHGC01000073.1, read on the forward strand.
TCAAATTTCCACGATAGACTTCTTGAATCCCTTCAAACAAGAAGAAATCTGAAGGTTTAACCAATTCCGAAGGTTTGGTGATCCATTCAATGCCACCCGCTTTGATGACTTCACTGACAAACTGTGAACAGAAATAAGAACGTGAGCGTTTGATGGGATAATTGACCATGAACCCTGCAAAACCCAGTAGGTTATAGCCATAACTCATCCGTTCCATATCGAAACGACGAATGACATCCGTAATCCTTTGGTATTCCATTTCACTGACATAACGTTTAAGTACGATACAACTGGTTCCAGAAAAATACTCAAAAATCTGAGTTTCGACTTCATTCACAAATCCACCAATGACAGGATTGCTTGGATTCTTACGTCCAAAGCTATAGATCTGTTCAAAATCATCGTTGATGGCGATGGAGACATGATTGAAGGCTTGTCTGGTATAGAGACCGATGGCCGTTGAGAAAAGGCTACGGGTATTGGTTAGGAGTATGTAAATGGGGCGGTTATTCATCACTTCGTGTATCCTCTATTCATAGGACTTATTCTATAGCTTTAAGGGGTCTTAAGCAATACAAATTTCAACGATATTTCACAATGCGTTAAAAAGCGTCTACGTAAGTGTAGACGCTTGTGCTTAGAAGTATTCGACTAAGATTCCATTCGATGTGTTTAACCAATCTTTTGGAACACTATAAACTTTTGCCTTTGCTTGAAGCGCTTGTTCCGCGAGCTCCTCCAAAACATCTGTATCAACGCTTTGGTTCAGCTTGACGCTCTGATCGATCCAGTCTACCGTACCGTAAATGCGTTTATCATTTACGAGATAAAGATTCTTTACTTCTTTATTTAAGATGGCTTTAATGATGTGTTCGAGATTATCACTTGCACGACCCAACTCAATGGATTGATTGACCTTAGCCGTTTGGTGTTTAAGTAGTTCATTAAAATAGGGCTCAATAACCTTAATGGTTTCTTGGTAAAGATCTTGTTTAGAGAGATCTTCCATCGACATCACAACTGCTTCACTAAAGAGATGTTTGTTTTTACTGACTTTTCGAAATGTCATTTGATTCTTATGCAAAGTCACAAGCACGATGGGAATCGCTTTCTCTTTACTCAAATGTTCATAGATGGTTTGATCGACATAGCGGAAATATTTCTCTGTATCAATGTCGATGTCTTCTTTCTTACCCCCATGCCCATGTAACATGGCTTGCGTGCCAGGTGTACTAAAGCCACCCACCGATGTGTACGGTTCACTGCGTTGGTCTCCGATGACATCCTTAGCCAGAATCAACACATCTTCATCAAAATGAACTTCTTCGATTGATTTGTGGTAGACTTCGTAGACTTTGAAGCGTTCACGACTCAAGGCTAAAACATAGTAGTGGATGACACTTTGAAACATTCGAATCAAGGGTTTGAAATTGATATTCTCACTAAGGATGACCTGGTTGCGAACGGATTCTGGAAGTCGATAGACATAACAGTTCTCACGATTCACAAAAAGTGCTAAACCCGCTTGATTATAAGACCAAAAAGGTGTTTCACGTTCCAATTCTTCCAAAGGTTGGATGAAACGCTCCACTTCCATGGGTTTGAAATCCAAGGAAAGTTTATCCTTTGCTTTATAGATGAGATTTTTAAAAACGATACTGTCTTGTTTGTTTTCTGGCGCTTGCGTATGCGTCGCCATAAACAGATTGATAAAAGGTCCCTTCTCATTGAATGGACAATCATAAGGGAAATTCTTAAGCATGAAAACGGACATTACTAATCCTCCTTTTCTATGCATGATGGATGAGAGACTTCCTAGTCCATACATTATACCACAATGACAAATCATGCGAATTCTATGAACAAGGATGCATTCGACTTACTTTGCACATGAAAAGTCGAGCGGATTCGATATACTGAACATATACTATACCCGAGGAACTCTATGAACCCCATTACTCACTTCAACAACGCTTTGGCATATATCGAGACACATTTGAACGAAACGCTTGATCTCAAACAGATCACGCAACTCGCCCAATGTTCTGAGTATCACTTTCAAAGAATGTTCAGTTACTTAAGTGGCCAAAGTCTCAACCAATACATCACAGCGAGACGATTGAGTTTGGCCGCATTGGATTGTGTCCAAACGGATGAGCGCATTCTAGACATCGCTTTGAAGTATGGCTATCAGAGTAACGACGTCTTCACACGTGCTTTTAAGGATTTTCACGGACTCACGCCAAGTGAGCTACGTAGAACCAAGGTAGCCTTCACGAGTACGCCTCGACTTGTTTTTCAACTTACACTCAAAGGAGCAAACATCATGAACGTACGCATCATGGATAAGCAAAGTTTTAATATCATCGGTTTTAAGAAAAATATATCCATTCAATTCGAGGGTATCAATCCCGAAATCGCCTCGATCTGGCAAAAGCTGAACCCTACAAACATTCCAATCCTCAAAGGCATGTGTGACCAAGAACCTAGGGGCATCATCAGTGCTTCCTTCAATTTCTCAAGTGATCGTATGCAAGAGAAGGGCACTCTGGACCACATGATCGGTGTCATCACAAATCAATCCAATCCAGACTTTGACATGCTTGAAGTCCCCGCTTATACATGGGCGATCTTCGACATAACAGGACCCTTTCCTGAAACACTCCAAAAAGCCTGGGGTCAGATCTATTCCGAATGGTTCCCCAGTGTTCCTTATGAAAGTGTGAATGGACCTGAAATCGTATGGCATGAACATCCCGATACGAGCGATCCCATGTATCACAGTCAGATTTGGATTCCGATTCGAAAAATCTAGGTTTATGAAAAGCCAATCGCTTCAGATTGGCTTTCTTCTTTGTATTCATATGATTTTTCGAACTGGATATAGTTCTATGTATCCCCGCCATCCTTGTGGTTCCAGTTGCATACGCGAGGCAATAGCATAATCATATTCATAACCATAGACTTCTGGATTGAACATTTCGATTCTTTCCCATAAAGCTCCAATAGCTTCATCATAATGTTCGTCCTCATAAGGTTCCCCTTGGAACACCAACATTTTACACGGTTCTAAGTCAATGATTTCAAATCCATCAGGAATCGCACCGGCATAATCGTAAGGCACTTCTACGGCATGGACGTATTCACCGGTATCTTCCTTGATCATCTGCTTCGGTAACCAACAGCCTGCCGGTTCATTGAGCGCCTCTTTGATTTGTGCCAGAATCTCCCAAGGTTTTGATTGTCCTGACAAAGCACAACCGACTTCTTCGCAATAGCTGAAGTAATCGCTCGCATGCTTTGCTCGTTTTAAAATAAGCTTGCGTTTTGGACGTTCCACAATTTGTGTGAACAGGATAGCGGTATTCTGCGTCATCTTTTTAACCTCCATTTGTGATTGAGGATGGTGAATCGTATGGTAGGAAATCAACCAATCTTGTGACTGTGGATAATTCGCAAAACGCAAGGGATTGATGCCAAATGCTTTCGAAAAAGCACGTGTATAACCTTCATGACTTGCGAATTGATGATCAAAGGCAATATCGATGATGCGCTTATCTCTTTTGCGCAATGCGTAGGCAGATGCGACAAGTCGTTGTTTACGGATGTACTCAAAGGGCGCCATGCCTGTTTCTTGTTTGAAGAGATGCGATGCATGATACATCGAATATCCAGATACGTCCGCCAACTGTTTTAAGCTGATGGGTTCATGCCTATGTTCATCGATGTATCGCTGCATTTTTTCAACCGCACTGCGTGCTGATGTGTCTTCCATGTTCACCTCCCAATTCAAGCATAATGGAAAGCCAAATCAATATCTTGACTTGGCTTGCGAACATCCATTTACCAACGATTCTTAACTTTTTCCGCAAAGCCAATCAGTTTATTGATATTGAGCTTTGTGCCATCATCCAACACCACAGTTCCGGAAAAATAACCAAAGACTTGGTGTTGGTCCGATTCCAGAACTAAGACTTTTGTCCGTGAAGAACGATCTAAGATTGGCTCAAAACTTAGTTCAAAGCGCTTATCATCACTGGTGAATGACCAAGGACTAAGGAAATCATCCTTACCCTCTTTTATTGGTATATTGAACTTCACTTCGCTTAACTTATGCGCCTTGCCATCATAGAAAAGCATATTCTCCGTTGCGGCTTGTGTGTTTCCAAAACCATAACCGATATTGAAGCCAAATGTCTTGCCGTTCACCAAACCTGAAGCGCTGCCCCAGTACCAAGTATTGTCATAGGTCCATACACCACGTCCCCAGTCCAAGACACCAAAGGATGTTTGTGTATCAAAGTTAAATGTTTGATCACCTAATTTCATTTCGCCAGACGCACGCATGCAATTGATTTTTTGATTGTAATAAAAGTATCCGGGTTTATCAAAGGGTGTCGCAATGACCATGCTTTCTTCAGGTACATTACTCAGTCGAATCTTTCCATTTAAGGTCTGATTGTCTTTAAAGTTTGGAATATCAAACGTTAGTATACGATCGCCTTTATCCAAGGTGAAATGAATATGATGTGTCTTCGCATCCACCTTGACCTCACCGATATTTGAATGTGCTGGGAAGTTCTTCTTCCCAAAGGTCAACCATTGCATAAAGCTCTTGGTTATTTCAGTTCGTTTGTCAAAATCAAAGAATGTGATAGAATCCAGACCCATATACGCATTATCCGCAATGGTCAGTGCTAAACCAAAATGTTCATTCAGTACACAATAATAGTCCCATTCTTTGATTCGAATCGCTTTCGCTTTGATTGCGTTTCGATCATACGTGTATAATGCCTTCTTTGCAAAACCCGGTTCTAAGACATTCCCCTTCGCATCTAGTAAATCAATTGGTTTGGTAATCTCGTGTTGCATGATGTGCTCCTAAGTTGTACTTCTGTTAGATTTATTATCAATCTTTAAGTATTGGTTTACAATCTTTGCATCATAAAACCCTCAGTCATGAGGGTTTAGGTAAATTATTCTTCTTTTTTATCGATTTTATGATCAATGCTTACCAATTCTTCTTCATTGTAGTCACCAAACCATACATGCAATCTTTCCTTGGCTTTAGCTTTTACACTTTCATCAATAAATAATGCGACTGCCACGACCACTGAAATCAAAGCAGTCAAATCATCCGTGAAACCAATACCAGGTATCAAATCAGGAAGGAAATCCGCAGGTAAAATAAAATAACCAAGTCCCCCAATGATCAAGGACTTCGCAAACTTAGGCGTTGTCGTCTTCTGAAGTGTGTAAAACAACAGCAATGCAAGGTAGATCACCTTAATGCCGGCTTTCTTCCCAAAATGTTTAATCTTCTCGAGTAAATTATATTCTGAAAACGCAATCGCATATTTCTTATCTTTGAGTTTATCAGTGTATTTCATCCAGCATTCCTCCACTTCATTTTCACTTTGAGTATAGCATGAACAGCCTAAAATACTACTTTGACGACTAACATGACTCAACATCAAAACCTAATAAAAAGCTCAAAGAATCATGATATCCTTTGAGCTCAATTTCTGTGTAATTAATTTACTGCTCGTTACTATTGAATACGAAGAACTCGTAGGATATTATCCATCATCAACGCAAGATTCGCTTCTGAGCGTGTTTTTGCAATTGCGAAATCCACAGGCTCTGAATTGATACTAAACACAGCTGTGATGCCTTGGTCGTACGCTTCTTCAAAATCCTGACCAATCGATCCAACCACCGCAATGACGGGCACCTGAGCGTGTTTAGCACGGCGTGCTACGCCAATGGGTACCTTGCCACTTAAGGATTGCTCATCAATCTTACCTTCACCCGTAAAGATTAGATCTGCATCTTGAATCAGTGTATCAAATTCAACTAAATCGAGAATCGTTTCAATCCCCATTTTCAAATGACTCTTAAAAAAGGCAACCATTCCAGCACCCATCGCACCTGCAGCACCACCCCCCGCAATTTCACTCACATGGATATCACATGTTTCAGCGATCTTTTTAGCTAAGTGTCTAAGACCTCGATCTAAGCGTAGAACCATTTCAGGATAGGCACCCTTTTGAGGTCCAAAGATATATGCAGCTCCTTTTTCACCAAACATAGGATTATCAATGTCACACATCGTTATGATTTCTACGTCTTGAAGAATTGGATCCATATTGGAGACATCAATAGAATCAATATCCACCAAGGATTTCCCTGTCGGAATAAATTCACTTCCTTGTGCATTTTTAAAGTGTATCCCAACAGCGGAAGCAGCTCCACAACCTCCGTCATTGGTACAGGATCCACCCAGTCCAACAATGATCTTCTTACATCCACTGCGTGCGGCATGCAGGATCAATTCCCCAACGCCATACGTTGTGGTCAACTCCGGATTGGCACGATCACTGACCAAAGGCAAGCCCGCTGCTGCAGCCATTTCCACAACCGCCACATTCCCTTCAAGAATCGCATAGAAAGCTTCCATAGGTTCAAAATAAGGATTGTTTACTTGAACAAATACTTTCGTTCCTCCAACAGCAGCTAAGAATGCATCAACACTTCCTTCACCACCATCCGCAACTTGAATCTTTACGACTTCACAGTCTGGGATATGACGATGAATGACTGTTTCCATCACATCACACACACGGGATGAACTTAGGGTTCCCTTATAGGAATCTGGAATACAGATAATTTTCTTCATGATTCTACCTCTGTTTTTAAAAACAGGGCTAGTTTGAATAGCCCTGCATCACTTATTTAAAGAACTAACGAAAGTACGAAAATCGCAATCATTGCCGCAATCCCCATGACAAGGGTCACTGCGGTTTGGGTCATATAACCTTGTTCAGGTTTCATTTTACCAAAATTGGTAACAACCCAGAAATAACTATCATTCGCATGAGAAACGGTCATCGAACCCGCGCCAATTGCCATAACCGCTAAAGCAGCAAGCATTGGTGTATTGAGACCTAATGCGACCATGAGTGAATCCGCAGCCGCGAAGCTACCCAAGATACCCGCTGTTGTCGTAATGGCAACCGTAGAAGAACCTTGTGCAGTTTTTAGAATCGCAGAAATGATGAATGGGAAGAAGATCCCAATCGTTGCCAACGAAGAAGCATTCGCACGAATGTAATCAACGAAACCTGCCGAAGCAATGACACGACCCAAGACACCACCCGCTGCTGTAACAAATAGAATCGGTCCAACAACTTTCAAAGTATCATTGGTCATTTCATTGAATTCACCAATCTTACCCGATGCGAATAATAATACCACACCAAACAATAAGCCAACCGTTAATGCGATAACTGGATTCCCTAAAAATTTAATAATGGTAATGAAATCTCCAGACATCTTCAATGCCACAACGACCGAACTCAATGCCATCAACAAGATTGGCATCACGATTGGAGCCAAAGCATTGAACCCATTTGGAAGTTTTCCATATTCCGCAACCAATTGTTCATAAGTCTTGGAAACCAAACTTGAATCTTCATCATCTTCTGGTGTCTGAATCCGTTTACCAATATACTTCGCATAGAGATAAGCCGCAAACAATGCAGGAATCGAAATCAAGGCACCCATACCAATAACCAATAATAGATTGTCTGCCAAACCAAGTGAACCTGCCGCAGCGATTGGTCCTGGTGTTGGTGGTATCAAAACGTGAGACGCATACAAACCAGCGGATAACGCAACGGACATCGCAACACTGGATGCTTGAGTACGTCTACGCAAAGCTTTACGAATTGGATCCAAAATAACGAAACCACTATCACAGAATACAGGAATCGATACGATCCAACCCATGATCATGATGGCTAATTCTGGGTTCTTCTTACCTACAAGATTAACAACCATGTCAGCCAATTTAATTGCTGCACCTGTACGTTCCAATAAAGTCCCAACCAATGCACCTAAGATAATGACGATACCGATGCTCGCAAAGGTTCCACTGAACCCAGCCCCAATCATGGAAGCGATGCCCTGACGTGCTGGTGTTGTTTCCGTAGCCGCAACATCGACCAATGGAATGCCAACGACGATGGCCAATAATAAGGCAATGCCCATAATCGCCAAAAATGGATGCACTTTGAATTTCGAAATTGCGAGAATCATAACAACGATCGCAATGACGAAGGTGATAATCAAGGGTATACCAGTCATACTTAATTCCTCCTCTTAAATGTGAAAATGTTCACTTTTTTAAATTATAGCGAAATAAGTATTTTTCTGTAATGTTATAGAAACCATTTGTAAGCGTTTTATTTTAGTATGCATACTACATATATAACACCGTCTTATGCTTTCTATGAATTCTTCTTAAAAAACATGGCCAGATAGTACAATGGGATGCTTTGTGTATGGCGAGGATTATGTCCCGTCAGTTCATGCAGGCGATTCAGTTTATATTGAAGCGTGTTTTTATGGATATAAAGCAGATTCGCGGTCTTCTCAATCGATCCATTGTTCGCATAATAGATATCTAGAATACGCATGGCTTCTATGATTTCTTCTTTACTCAAACCCTTGAAGATTTTATCAATAAACTCCTGACGAACCCCTAAAGGAATCTCATTTAGAAACAATTCTAAATGTAGATCATTGTAACTCATGAGCGCTTGACGTTGAATCGTCATGGCAGAATTGAGCGCTTTTTGAGCCTGCATAAACGCCAGATGACTCTGTTTATAATGCAGTGAGCCTCCATCCAAACCAATACAGATATCCCAATGGAAATCGTCATGAATACTCGTAATGAGCTTAGTACACTTCTCTTTCAAACGATCTTCGGGTGTGTCGAGTATGAAGAAGACAAGCTTCGTCCCAATGCGCAAGTAGTAACTACCCGGATGCTTGCATAACGATTTACGAAGATACTGGGTTGCGCCATCCAAACGATTTTGATCACTTTTGATGTCCGTTGTCTCTCTCGAAATGAAGCTGGCAATGACAATGCGTCGTTTGATGGACAAATCAATGCCAAGCGACAGTGCCGTTTCCTGAAAATTAGCTTCAAACACCATGTCCGGATTAATAAACCAGTTTTCAAGAAAACGACTCAATATCTTTTCTTGTTGGGAGCGTTGTTGCTTGAGGTTCTCATCACGAATGTACATTTCGGTAAATTTACGGATGATTTCTCCATATTTCTCGACACGATGTCGATCCCCAGTAATGCCGATGACACCAACTGTTTCTCCTTCAACAGTTATGGGTAGATTGACACCCTTACGCGATCCACCGTATTCTTCATCGGAGTCAATGATTAAAATAGGTAAACCCTCACGGACAAGTTTCTTCGCACCTAAGTGGCAACTCCCCATTCTTTCTTTGTCTGTGGAAGCAATGATGGTTCCTTCACGATCGATGAGATTGATGTGTTGTGAAATGATTGCACTGAGTTCTTCTACCATTTGCATGGCAAATTGCTTGGAAAGATTCATGATGGTTCAGCCTCTAAAAGTACTTTATTCATAATACCGTTTATGACGACAGGTCTATTGCATAAGAACCGAATGAGCTGTTTCATACACTTGACCTCCCAACACAATCAATCGACAGGGCGATGACAGAATCGTTAATCGCATACGATTCAACCGTGTTACACAGAATGCAATGTTGACCTGCTTTAAATTGTGCGTTTCTTAGTTGATTGAAAGCAGAGACATCCGCTTTCGTGAATTTCATGCCTTTTTTAATTTCGATGCAATGATAGTGGGCATTCTCAACCAATATCAGATCAATCTCATTCTGGTTTGAATCACGATAGTAATAACCATTAAAAGAACGACCTGAGTTTAGATAGGATTTGCGCACTTCATTCATGGCAAACGTTTCCATAAATGCACCCGCAAAATGACTCACTTCGAGTGTTTTTGCATCCATAATCCTGAGTAAGTGCGCCGCAAGCCCGGTATCTGAGAAATACAACTTCGGAGATCGAACAATTCGCTTAACCATGGAGACATCATGATAAGGCTGTAATAAATAAATGAGTCCACTGCTTTCCAGAACGGATAACCAGCTGTTTATCGTTGCGGAATGAACACCAATGCTCTTTGAAATACTGAATACATTGAGCTGTTGACCTGTTAAGGATGCGAGAATCTGCATGAATGCATGGAACTTGTTCTTGTCTTTGACGTTTATCAACTCCGTAACATCACGATCAATATACGTCGCAACGTAACGCGCATAATACTGTTCTGGATTGAGACGTGGGTTCTTATAAAGTTCAGGGTAGAATCCGCGAATGATTTGTTCAAAGACATTTGACACCGGTATTGGATCGAAGTGATGCTTCATAAGTTCCACATTGGGTAGAAAAGGGGTCTCTGTAACTTGGTTGATTTCACATCGACTCAAGGGTTCCATTTCAAAAATCGCTGCTCTACCCGCCATGGATTGCGATACGCCCTGCATGAGATGAAAAGCTTGAGAGCCAGTGAGTATAAAGAGTCCATTCGATACTTCTTCGAAGATCCTTCGTTCATTGATTATTTCAGTAATCACTTCGAGCAGTTCCGGCGCATATTGAACCTCATCAATGATCAATGGGTAACCATGAACTTCAATAAAGTAGCGTGGATCTTCTTGCGCTAGTCTTCTTTGGTCAATATTATCTAAAGATACATACTTGAAGTTCAACGACCCTACAAATGTATGGACGAGTGTTGATTTCCCAACTTGTCGTGGTCCTGTAATAACCACTACAGGGAAATCGATGAGTGCAGCTTGTATGATGGTTTGAATTGAACGCTTAATCATGGAGTACCTCCACCTACATTATACACTTTTTATGCATTTTTATATATGGACTATAAATTTGCATAATACTAATCTTATGTTTTGCTATTTAAACATAAACAGAAAAGAGAGAACGTCATCTCTCTTCACCTTACTTAAGCATACATCCGGATACAAGCTTCTACCATATCCCAGAATTTATCATTGTCCAATGTTATCCCTACTTTTGCATTAGCAGGTTTCTTACTGCTTCCAAAATAATCACAGACGGAACGTCCATAACTTGGACCCCCACTGATATCGATTTCTGTATACATCTCTTTTAATGTGAACACAGTAGGATCGATCAAATAACCAATGCACGTTGCATCATGTACCGGACCCCCTGCAAGTCCATACGCTTCATTTTGTGTCTTATAGGTAAAGCGCATAATGTCCCCAAACAGCTTACCCGCTTTATTACCAACAGCTTCCATCCGTTCAATCACATCCATGGTACAAGCTGTTTGGTTGGTCAAATCCAAACCCATCATCACAATCGGGACACCTGAAGTGAAAACAACATGAGCTGCTTCTGGATCGGCTAAGAAGTTGAATTCCGCAGCCGGTGACATATTGCCTAAGCCATACGCTCCTCCCATTAATACGATCTCTTGAATCTTAGGGATGATGCGTGGTTCCATACGCATCGCCATGCCAATATTGGATAAAGGTCCAACAGGAACCAAGGTGATATCCCCTTCGGATGCCATCAATGTATTGATGATGTAGTTGACCGCATGCATTGGTTCTGCTTGCTTATGCAAAGGTCCAAAGGCAGGACCATCCAAACCTGTTTCACCGTGAATGTTCTCTGCCACAACCTGTTTACGTACCATCGGTAAGGTCATTCCTGAATATACCGGCACATCGATTCTTACGTGTTGACACACATTCAAACCATTGACCAAAGTCTTCTCCAAAGTTTGATTCCCCGCTACAATGGTTATTCCTAGTAAATCAATGGCTGGATGCTTAGCAGCCATAAGCATCGCAATCGCATCATCATGCCCAGGATCGCAGTCTAATATTATCTTTCGCTTGTCCATTTCATTCTCTCTTTCATTCGCTTTATGCATCTCTATACTTTGCATTATAGTGTGCCTAATCTATACTGTATATGAGATTTCTCACATGAGGTGAATATGCACATCATCGATTCTAAACAAGAAGTACAGAAAGTGTTGGCATCTTCTAATTTTCAAAGTATTTTTTCATTTGATGTAAAACATCTAGCTAAACTCACCAACTTTGATGTGGATGATGAGATTACGGTAGAAGGCAAAATCCTTGAGCATCTCTTTTATCTTGTATCAGGACAAGCTAAACTCTTTATCACGCTACCGAATGGTAAACGTACACTCATTGATTTCTTCAATGCGCCTTGCTTTATCGGTGAGATGGAACTGTTGGGTGTGCATACGCATTGCAGGTCGGTTCAAGCTTTGGTTCCTTGTGTTTGTTTAGCACTTCCTTTAGATTTATGTCGAAAACAACTCTTGAATGATGCACGTTTTCTTAGAATACTATCGCTTTATCTGGGTAATAAAAACATGCGTAATGTCGCATCCCTTGCGGAAACAAAGACGTATCCACTCACAAATCGACTTGCGTCCTTTATCTTATTAGCAGCACCCAATGGACATTACAAAGAAATGCATGAGAATGCGGCGGAGTACTTAGGTGTATCGTATCGACATTTACTTTTTGTTTTAGCTGATTTTATACAAAAAGGTTATTTGGAGAAGACGGAAAAAGGCTATCATGTCTCAAACAAAGAAGCTTTAGTTAAACTTTCGAATGAGATGAATACAGGACTAAGTGTCTCGACTTTATTCGCAAATATGAACATGGATAATCAACCGTAGAAATTCAGTCTAAATTAGGATAATTGAACAGTTTCTTCGCATCGTTTATTACTGATTTGCACCAACATTTTGTGAGTATACACGATCCACATTTGTAAACTTATTTCTTTATGCCATAATAAAATTAGCAAGTTAGAAAAACTAATTATTCTTAGAACTGATTAATCATATAAATGCTTACGAGTCTATCGATGCAAGGAGGCATTAACATGAAGACTTATTGCTTGTTAATGACAATAATCTTTGGTCTTATCCTAAGTTCTTGTAGTTCAGATGAAACGAGTCCATTAGATGAAGCTGAACCCTGTGAGGAGTGTTTAGTCTGTGAGCTGTGTCCTGTTAGCCCTTTTCCTGAAGGTTTAGTGCTACCACAAATCTATATTCAAGGTAAGTCATATTGGACAATTGTAGATCTCGATGCATTGAATACAAATATCATTGAACCCATCGTTGCATATTATGAAACTGAAGAACAAACGGTTATTTCTATTTCAGTCACAACAGATGATCTTTTAGAAACTTCAATTAATACAATCATTGTAGAAGTCATTGTTTCTGATAACGATAGTAATCAAGAGCCTCTTTACATGGGTGTCTTAATCGAAAAAGAAGCTGGTACATTCCCAGTGTGGGCGCCAGAAACCATCGAGCCTTAACAACATACACTTATTTTAACCTGTAAGCTAAAACGATTATCTTAGTAGAACTTTAATCCCTTAACGATCATTGACTAAAGAGCAATACAAAGTTTGATACCGAGCTGTTCAACCTACCAATTTGTTTCGAAAATCAGTGATCAAAGATCGAAAGGAATTATCTATGAATAAAACAACACGTGATACAAAAGTATACATGGTAACAGGTGCGACTGGTTTTCTGGGCAATCGCATTGTAAAAATGTTACTTGAAGAAGGAAAGCACGTAAGAGTTTTTGTACGTCAAGATTATCCAGATGACCGTGTTGAAGTGGTTAAGGGTGACTTGATGGATTTAGACTCCATTAGAAGAGCTGTTAAAGGGTCAGATGTCGTGTTTCATACCGCATCCTTTATATCGTGGAATCCAAATGATGAGGAAAAACTAAACAGGGTAAACATTAAAGCGAATAAAGATATTATAGACGCATGTAAGGATTTTAATGTGTCTAAGCTCATCTATACAAGCTCAATTGATGCGATTTACGAAGGTAAACCGATTAAGGATGGTGATGAATCATTGCCTTATCCGAATAAGTTTATTGATCATTACTCTTACACGAAAGCGATGGCTGAAAAAGAGATCATTTCTGCCAATAATCAAGGTGGATTACTCACGTGTTCTTTGAGGACAACTGGCATTTATGGTCCTGGGGATAGAACACGTCTGCCAAGTATTATCGATGTCTTAAGAAAAGGCAAATACATGCAAATCGGTAATGGGCAAGCAAGATTCTCACATGTCTATGTTGATAATTGTGCATACGCTCATATCCTTGCAGAAAAGGCTTTGGTTCCTGTATCTCCTGTTTGTGGACAGTGCTACTTTATCACAGATCATGATTCTGGTTATTTTTTCGATTTCTTTAAGCCCATACTATCAAGTTTAGGCTATGCCATTCCAAATCGTAAGTTACCGTATAAACTTGCTATGGGTTTAGCCTATTTATCAGAATTCATTGCTAAGCTACCATGGAATAAGAAAAGTGCTCAACCAATGTTAACCCGATATACCGTAGCTTCGACAGCTCTAGATTTCTCGTTTGTTCATGATAAAGCAACTAGAGATTTTGGTTATAGACCGCTTGTTCCTTTTGATAAGGCAATCCAAGAAACGATTGATGACCTCAAGTTAAAAGGATACGCTAAACAAGACTAATCGTTAAGAACTATGTTCATTTAGCTTAATGAGTGTGATTTTGTAAAAATCACATGTCGATAAAATTTAACCATTTGGTTAGGTCAAGAGAGCTTAATCTATATATGCATCACTTGACAGAAAGGTTAGTATGCGAATTAGTAAATCAAAAAGACTAATTACTATTATCTTGGTTTTGATTTTAAGTGCGTGCGATATTAACAACCAAACAGATAATGATCGTGGAAAAATCAGAATTCAGACTTTAGCTGATATTGAGCAAGCAATCCAATTAATGACTTTGGAAGAGAAAGCAGGTCAATTGATTCAAGCTGAAAGATCTCGCATCAGCTATTCAGAAATCACACGTTATAACATTGGCTCAATTTTGAGTGGTGGTGGAAGTGTACCCCAGGGAAATACACCTGAAGCTTGGGTTAGTATGATCAATCAGATGAATGCAGCTGCACTTAAGTCTTCATCAGGGATTCCCATCATCTATGGAATTGATGCCGTACATGGTAATAGTAATGTCAAAAATGCAACAATTTTTCCACATAATATCGGCCTTGGGGCTGCCAATGATCCTGATTTGATGAAAGCAATTGGCATCGCAAGCGCTAAAGAAATCTTGGCTATTGGCGTTGATTGGAATTTTGCGCCTGCTGTATCCTCAGCACAAGATATTCGTTGGGGTAGAACCTATGAGAGCTATTCTGAAGACATTCAAAGGGTCTCAGTTTTGGCAGTTCCTTATATCGAAGGTCTATTGTCAGAAGGCATCCTTACAACCACCAAGCACTTCATAGGGGACGGATATACAACGTTTTTAACAGGCGAAAATAAAAATCTTATTGATCGTGGTGATGTGACAATGAGCAAGGAAGCCATGTTGGCGGGTAATTTAGATGCCTATATCGCAGCGATTGATGCGAACACGAGTGCAATTATGGCTTCTTTCAACAGTGTCAATGGCGTAAAAGTCCATGGTGATCCTACTTTACTCACCGACTTGCTTAGAAATGAACTTAAATTTGAGGGGCTAGTAGTTTCTGACTGGGAGGCAATTCATACGATAGCTCCAAGTCTAAATGAGCAAGTAGCCTTAGCAATCAATTCAGGTGTTGATTTACTTATGCAACCTTATAACTGGAAAGATGTATACAAAGCCATTATATATAACGTAAACAATAAAAAGATATCGCAAGAACGCTTAGATGAAGCCGTTCGAAGAAATCTCGTATTGAAATTTGAAGCAGGTCTCTTTGATGGTGAAGTGCTGAAAGAGGCAGGTGAAGTTGGCACTCAAGCATCTAAGAAAGTTGCACGTGAAGCTGTCGCAAAATCATTGGTATTACTCAAGAATGAAGCGATCCTACCTTTGAAAAAGGATATAAAGATCTACTTAACTGGACCTGCGAGCGATAACGTTGGAATTCAATGTGGTGGTTGGACATTGCGTTGGCAAGGTGAAACGGATTCAGATCTCAACAATGGGATCAGTCTTAAAGATGCCCTCTATGAGGTTTTATCCGCACATGGTGGATCACTCGTAAGTGATCCTAATGAAGCGGATGTGATAATTTTGGCTATTGGTGAAAAACCCTATGCTGAGATGCATGGCGATACAGATGATTTATCTCTGGATGGGCCTTTGTCATTAAAGGATAATTTGAAAGCCGTGGAATATGTGAAGAGCTTAGATAAACCCATCCTAACCATTATGATTGCGGGTCGACCTCTACTTATTGATCCCTATTTAAACGACTGGGATGCCTTTGTTATGGCATGGCTTCCAGGAACTGAAGGCAATGGCATGACCGATGTTCTTTTTGGAGATAAACCATTTCAGGGTACTCTACCCTTCACTTGGCCAATGTCGAATGATCAGGCTAGCCATAATATGAATATGGAGAATTATAATCTAATTAAACATCAATTTAAGTATGGTGATGGAATTGTGCCTTGATTATCAGATATTTTACATAAACATGACATTCTACCACACTTAGTTTATTCAGCTACTAAAAGTCTTGTGATAAGGCTTAATGTGTAAAAAGACTATCGGCACGTTTGTCGACAGTCTGATGTTTATTTTCGCTCAAAGGCTTTAATTTTTTTAGTAGCAGATTAATCGTCTTGAAATTGAAGCTCCCATTATTTAATTGATCGTCTACGTTTCTAGTGAATTTAAATTAGACTTTCATGATGTAAATGCTTTAACATTTGCAAAATCAAAATATTTTAATCTTGTTTTTTCTTTATCTAAAATATCTACTTCAGTTATTATTTCACTCGCATTAATTTGATCGATCAATTCAATTTCATAATTCTTGTTTACTTGTCTCAAGTTACTACCCAATATTTGATACCCCAATTGATAAGCCGATCCATCATCAACGATTACAAATGATGTGTCTGTCTCTTTCTCTAGTGCTCTTTTCATCAACAAGCTTAATGTTTGCCTATTCTTATTCTTCTGACTCGGAATAATTCCGGGAAGTCGGAAGAGAAAGACAGATGATAGAAATACCAACAGACTCAATGCGCTGAATAAGACAACATTTTCTCCAGATATTATTCTCTCAAATAACGATAGTAAGATGATTCCATTCACAAAAGTCACTAAAATAAACTTGATTCCCTCAAGAATCAAACTTATCCTCTGTCGTTTCTTAATCTCAAATGGCTTGAATTTAAAGTTATCAAGTATCCATGATGGTGTATCAAAATGACCGATTACAAGTTTATTCGATTCCAAGAGATTCCCAATGATCAAGCTTTGATAAATTTGTTTGCGATAAACATCTTTAACAATCTTTGCTTCAATACCCTCTTCGTCGAGTATAGCTTTAAGTTCTACAAGAAAGACATTCTTTTGAAAACGGAAAAAACGAGCTTTTTGAGTATCTAATAGTATTTCAATTCTTTCTTGAGCTTTCATGTTCATGTCCGGTTCATTAAAGTTTGTTGGTATAGTCTACGAATTGCCGAATCAGCTTGTTTTATTGTCAATATATTATTATCAGGACTTAATATGATAATACTTATCTCATCAATTGGACTTCCGTTCATTAGTATCTCATTCTCAAGAACGAAGTGGTACACCGTATGATTAAGCTCCTTACCACTGTATATACAAAACATTTGAGATAAATGATGGCTAACAATCTGCGATCCAAGTAATCCTTCTGAAACTTGTTGGAAGAGATTCGTATTCTCTAATCCAGCAAGAACTAAGTACTTTACTATTTCTTGAATAAGATTGCTTTCACTTGCCTGAATGACACGTTTTTCTATGCGACTTAGCTTTGGCAAGATCAACTCATCGACTCTGAGTTTCATAATTAATTTTTCCCATAACTCTGAACTGTTTCGATTCAAATCAAAGTAATCAAAATCTAACATGACGATAGGGCATTCTTGTCTGCTCAGTTGCGTCGTGCCAGAAGTAATAATACCATCGTACTTTTTTAAATCAATTGTGTCTAAATCATAGGATGAAAGATAATCAATCTCTATGTTATAACGTGTCAATGAATTACGATAAGCAACAGATTTATTCGAGAATCTACTTATTTTATTAACATAAGCAATGCGCATATCTGAATAGTTATTTGGAATAATAAATATTGCATTAAATAGAACAATAGATAACTCTAGATATTGATAGGGATCCAGAATACCATCAGGATAAAAAACGTGTAAAATTTCATTGGCAAAACTTCGCGATGCAGGTATTTGAAGAACTATATCTTTGTATCTTGAAGGAATACTTTTCTCAATGATGTTATATTTTTTTCGAAAATATGATTTCAATGTAAAAATTTCGATGGCTTTTAAGACCGATGGATAGTCCCCTAAATCAAGATTATATTGCGATAGTATTGAAGAACGAACTTTTTCAATTTGGCTCGATACGAAATTTATATACTTTGGTTGTGTTGTAGGCAGCTCTTTTGTAATATCGTCCAAATGTAAGAGTAAAAGCAAACAAATGTAATTAATTTCTGCTTCATCGGTAATGTCAAATTTGCCAGCAATTTTTTGAGACAGATAATATAGTTTTTCAAAGGCGAATTTTTCAGCAAATTCGAAATTTAGTTTATTTCCAGAATTAGACTTAACCAACATAATATTGATTAGAACAAACTGAAACCCACGATCAGTGATCTGAATGTCGGAGTCTTTCAATATTTGTATGAATTTTCTACGTGAAACGATTAAATCATTTTTAGTAAAGTTATATTGATTATAAGCATTCTCTGGAAATATTGAATTTTTATCCTGGAAATTGTAAATATCACAGAAATCGAGTAAGCAGGAACGTATTCGTAATGAATCCCCGACTAACTGCATACCATAGTAAGGAACAGCATTTATATCTATTCCATAAGTTTCAAGTACATTTCTGGAGAGCTTTAAATCGTTAGTCAATGTCGCATTGCTTATATGCAGTTCATCAAGAAGATCTTCCGATTTCAAAAATTTTCTTTCTACCAAAAGTTTCCTTAAAACAAAAGAAACTCTTGGTTGAGAGCCGAGTTCACGTAAAATTGAATTATCCAGGTATTCAATACATTGGTTTCTAAGTTGTTCGATCGCTTGATTATCTTTTAATGAACATTCGATGAAATATCCTTTTTTTCGATGAAGATTAATATTTACGCCTTGTTCATTCTTCTCAAACTCATAGTTGATTAAGCTAATATCCGATTGCAAAGTACGAGATGAAATCATAAAATGATTTACGATTTCATCACTTTGCAAATATTCGTACTTTAATAATCGGTGAATCAATTCAACTTGCCTTATATTTAGAAATAACATCATTTCCTCACTATTCGTATTGTTAGTTAAATTATACACCCTTACTCCAAATACATGGTCTGTAATTGCTGTATTTCCTCATCCTTGATACCCAATCCAAATCGTGCATAAGCTCCTATGGATCCATATTCCTTCACTATTTCATCAAGTGCCGCTTGAATGAACACTTCCTGCGTATCAAAAATTGAATACATAAAACGAGCAACTTCCTCATCATTCGACATTTCTAAAAACCTTTGATAATAGGCTTGATTTTTCTTTTCACGAGCCTTCTTGGTCAACATGTAATCATATTTAATGTATTCTGCATCGACACCTAATAGGCCAAGAATAAGCAGCGCTGCAAAGCCTGTACGATCTTTCCCTCCCTTACAATGAATGAAGCTTGGTGAATTATCTTCTGATGCGACTATATGCAGCATTTGAGCAAAAGCATTACGGCTTGTCTTGTTGTGTACAAATTGGATTTGTTGGTCAATCATCGCGTTGATTGCGGCGTTTTTATCCTTTTTGAGTAGTTCTTTAGCCTTATCTAGAAAACTCTCATTTTTCATATCCTTTTCATTGTTCTGAAGTGATCCTGCAAAGATTGCGACAATACCTGCAGGTGAGAAAACATATTGCTTAGTATCCTTATTTACACCTAGATTAGGGTATTCGATGATTTCATTATCTCCTCTCAGGTCAATGATTGATCTGAGATTGATACGATTTAGGTATGATTGCCCTTCTGGCTTTAAATTATTGAGATGGTCCCCCCGATAGAGTAAGTTCCATTTAACATGTTTACCATCTATGGTTGGATATCCCCCCATATCTCTAAAATTGTACATGCCATGAATCGGCAAGATACGATGTCCAAAATTCAAATTCTCTCCATCATCAAAAACGATTTTCAACAATAGTGGGCTTTTACGATCAAAGGAACAGTTAAATACTGCGTTACCTTCTCTACCTTCAAACAACCAAACCAATTCATTTGAGCATACTTGGTAAACATTATAGTGGATATCTTCCGCCCTCTTTTTTACAAAAAGCTGATGCTTGTCTTCTTCTAGGTAAAAACATTCTACAAACGTCTGACTCATTTTCCCACCTTAGCCTTCTCAATCATCTCTAACAAAGGTGTCGGTGCATGAAATGCTGCTATCTGATACTCGACTTTTATCCCTTTATTAATGAGCATTTGTAATGCATCTTCTTCATCCTTGGTGAAGCACAAGTCATGGTGATAACTGTGTCTACCTTCTTTGCTACGCATGCCCCCATAATTGATATAAGGCATATCGACTCCTCCTTCTACCAAACGGAGTGCATCGACTGTATTTTCCATCAAGAGAAATGTAGATTTCCGGATGGGATTCTCACGATATATTTTTATGAATTGATCCACTGAGAATACATGTAAGACAACATCAGGAACCGCCATTTTCAAAACTTGAATCTGAACCGGATTTCCTGCAGCTTTGTCGCTGATGCATATGATTTGCTCTGCATTGACATGTCTTAGCCATGATGTCGCAACTTGTCCATGAATGAGACGATCATCAATACGTATCCACTTGATTGCCATTGTTTATCTCCTTAATGCGCTTTGTAATATTGATTAGTGAACTACCGTGTACCGACTCAATTAATTGCGACAACTCGTTTAAATCCAGATGCCTTTGAAACATTATCTCAAGTAAGATTGGAAGATTAAACCCAGAATAGACGAGGATGTTTTCGTTCTCCAGCGCCAAATGTGTCGCAATCTTAGAGGGGGTTCCCCCATAAATATCCGTTAAGATGAGAACCCCATTGTCATGATTAAGATTGTTATAGATGTTTCGCAATTCATTGAGACAGGTATCATAGTCCTTTTCGGCACTCACTGAAACAACATGGGTATCTTCTTGAGGATAGCCAATGATCATTTCTACACTCTTAAGTGCTTCCTGGGCAAAGTAACCATGACTTGCCAAAATGATGGAGGTGTTTGACATTATTTAATAACTCCAAGCAAGAATAAGATAGTACCTAATACAAGTAGACCAAGAATCAAGAAAATTAGATATTTACGAGGTAATTTCTTGTTCACTTGATACAAGCCTACCGTAATAAGCAGTGGAAGTAATTTCGGCATGGCACCATCAAGTAGTTGTTGAACGTTGACAATTGTCTCATTTACTACCAATTCTGTACCAATCGTAATACGCACTGACGAACTAATCAAAGCACCCAATACCACAACCCCTACCATCGTTGATAGATTGATGATGTTCTTCATAACTTTAGCTTGTTCACCAGAAGTAATGAATTCCATACCTTTTTCGTATCCTAAGATGATTCCATAGTATTTGATTGCGATATTGATCGCATTGTAAATTACAAACATCAAGACAGGCCCTAGTGCATTCCCATTAAGTGCATACGCTGCGCCGATACTACCCGCGATTGCTTGAATCGTCAACTTGAATACGGAGTCTCCGATTCCTGCAAGTGGTCCCATCATCCCTGCTTTAACAGCAACGACGCCTTCTTTTTGTTCTACTGATGTTGTTTCTTCGATTGCAGCGGTGATTCCAAGAATCATCCCTGTAGCGGTATTCTGGGATAAAAAGTATTCAAGATGACGTTGCATTGCTGCAACTCTCACTTCTTTAGGTTCATTCTTATAGAGCTTTTTTAAAACGGGTGTTAGTGCAGTAGCGAAAGAAATCGCTTGAGCCGTCGTACTATTAATTGCTAATCCCAATCCAAAGATTTGTAAACGCCAATATACTTTATTTAAATCTTTGCGAGTGATTTTCTCACCGTTCATACGATTGATTTCGCTCATAGATCATAACCTCCTTCTTTAACCCCATTATTTGTATTTTGAGACTGTGTATTCTGGAAATCGATCACATTCATGATCCATGTGTAGAATGTTGCGAATGCTAAGGAAATAAGCGTCACGCCTAAGATATCCATATTCAAGTATGCATTTAACACGAATCCAAAGATCAAGAAGCCCCACATGCCCTTTTTCATGATGATGGTCATCAAGATTGAAAGACCTACAGCTGGTAGAATTCCAGAAGCTTTTGCTAAACCTGCTAAGATTGGTGCTGGAATGCTCGCCATTACTTGTTCCACAGCCGATCCTCCAAAATAGATGATTAAGAATGTAGGAACGAAACGAATTAAGAACTGTAAAATTGCACTCGCAATGTTGATCTTCAATATGCTGTCAAAATTACCCGTTAGTGCCAATTTATCAGCCCATGGCGCAAAGAATTGACGTACAAACATGAAGATCAAGTTGAATTGTTGAACAAGAATTGCTACGGCTGTCGCTGTCGCAACCCCGGCTGCAATTCCTTCTGCGGATGTTTGACCCGTTGTAATCGCAAAGGTTACCCCAACGATTGTTCCAACAATCATATCTGGGGTTTGGTACCCAGCCATGTTCCCAAGACCCATCCACATCAATTCGAGTGTTGCGGATACAATAAGCGCTGTTGTTAAGTCACCTAGAATTAAACCAACAAGTGGTCCAACTAATAAAGGTCTTCTTAACATTTGTGGGCCTTGATCATCATATGAACAATAACCAGCCCATAATGCAATCAATAATGACTGAAATAGAGACATATACTTTCCTCCTTTATTAACACTATCTTAATCATTTAAAACATCGATATCAAAATATAAAAATGCAAATGTAAGCGCAATCATTTAGTATTAAATTATTTCAATGAATGGAGAAAAATACTATTGTCTTATGTACACAGTGCTTAAGTTATCTACCCTAAGCGCTTTCACCATTTGTTTATCTTAACTATTCATTTCTAATATTGAGCAAACTTAACCACTACATTTCATTCACTTTTAAGAATCTGTATCCTTACAACCAATACTGCAAAAATCAAGATATCAAGAGATTTTGTTAGCTTTGATTTTACTAATTTGCAATACGGTCTTTATATAAAAGTGTTACACTTGGGCATTTCAACCAACTAAAAAGCCTTTTTTATAAGGCTTTGTGTGTAAATGGCGCTGACTACAGAAGCCGATTAATAGCGTATTATTTATCTCATAATTGCTTAGAACGTACTTTTTATAAACATTTATGGTAATTTGTAACGACTTTTCTCGATAAATGATAATAGTTTAAGTTGAGCTCATTACACCCACTTATGCCATTATTTTATATTTTACTAACTCGCTTACATCTAAAACAAAAGTAAGAAGTGCTTCACACATATGCCAAATAGAATCACTAACCAGAGCATCTATGTACGTGCTTTCCATGCTTATATTTAGTTTTGTCCAACATAAACTCCATCAATACATCATTAACCCTGCCTAGAAATTTAGAGAAAAATAATTTCTCCTATAAACGTAATTTTGAACCCTCGTGCACCACTGTAGAAGTAAGTAATGTTGCTACCCATTAGTATCATCACAAGATTCCTTGCTAAATCACAACTATATGCTAATTTCCCTCTAATCTGATTTTTCTGAATATCCTGTTTCTTTTGTTTGCATGCAGTGCTTCATTTTATTACTAGCATCTTTCCCATTCTATAAAACTTCATTCATATAAGCTGCTATTTCTTTGATACAATCCTCAGCTTGTGGTGCAACACCAATTTGATCTGCAAAGCCATGCCCCATACCACGATAAATAATCGTTTTCAACCGCACTCCAGCTTTTAACGCTTGTTGCGCATAAGCAAAATCTTCAAAAGCTAAGAAATCATGTTCTCCAAAAATCAACAATGTTGTTGGTAAATCATGCATATTATCAAGTAGTGGTGATACATAAATATGATCTGAATTGATAAACCCCTGCAAGTATACATTCTCAAGAAAGTTTCCTTTACGATCATCTCCATTCACCAATCCACTCATCATACTTAATGATGCATTCAACACCTTGGCATGTTTTTTACTTCTTTGATATTGCGCAATGTTCACACCATGATAAAATTCTGTTTCCTTCCCAGAAATATTTACTACTGGATAAATTAGTACTTGTAATTTGACCATTCCTGTTTTATCATCACGATCACGCAAAGTAACTGCAGCTGCAAGATTTCCTCCGGCACTGTCACCAGAAACTACAAGCTTTGTATTATCACCATTAAATTTATTCGCATTTTCATAAGCCCATTTTGTAGCAAAATAGCAATCATCAAATGGTGCTGGATAATGGTTCTCAGGACAGAGTCGATAATCAACATTAAAAGCAACACAATCAATATTTTGAACCAATAACTTGCACATTTGCTCAACAATATCCGGACCTCCACCAAAGAATCCGCCACCATGATAATAAATAAACATCGGAATATTTTTACCTGAATTCTCACGAGTATAGACGCGAACAGGTACTTGGTGTTTATCTGTGCTTGGCACCTCAAAATGCTGTACTTTTATTCCTTCATCTGCAATATAAGTTCCCTTATAATCGTTAAACATTTTCCGCAATGGTAAAACTTGCTCCAAAAGCGTTTGATCTTTCTTTTTCGGCATGAATCTCATAAACAAAGATGCCATTTTCATAGACTTATATACCCTTGGATCCATATCTCCTGGTTCTCCGCCTTCAGGAATCGGTTTCACTAAAATAGGTACATCATTATAAACGATTACTTCTTCATTAGTTTTCATCTTTTGTAAAAGTGAAAGATCATATTTTCTTTTCATGTTAAACCCTCTATTTTAATTATTGATAATTTTTTCTCTTTCTAGAAATGGAAAGAAAAGTAAAAATCATTTCGATGACAATAGCTATCACAAATAGGCCAAGTATATATTCGATAGTTAGTTTCCCACCCCTTTTGAACTTCTGATTATGCAGAAGGTAATTTTGCTAACCTTTAAGCTTAAGTTATGAACTACACAGAAAATTA
>DHGC01000072.1:0-4685 GCA_002402585.1 Erysipelotrichaceae bacterium UBA4808
CCGTAATCAATTTCAAATTACTTGGGGGAAGCTTTAATGCCAAAGCAACTGAGATGCTTAAACGATACAGAATCGAACCCAGAATGACCAAAGTTGTGATTTTCCATGACTTCATGAAGCCAAGGACACTGGTCCCCAAGACTACCGATGCTAAACCCACGACGACAATCCCACTTCCTAAGGAGATGTCATAAAAGCGAAACATCTGCATGGCGATGGCACCTGAGAAAGCAGCGATGCCATTCGATAACATCAAACCTAAGATCTTCGTCTTACCGATGTCCTCACCCAAGGCAATGACGAGTTGAGGATTATCTCCTGTGATTCTAAGAAGAAAACCCAGTTTGGTTTCTAGGAACCAATCCATCACCAGCTTAAGCAACACAATCACGATCAATAGGATCAAGGTGGAATAGAAACGGGTCACCCAAGGCTGAATAGCTTGAGGCAATCGCTCTACCCAAGCCCCCACTGTAAACATGGTTTTCACATTGAAGATGGGTAGATTGGAGCGATTATCCGCAATCATGAGATTGATTGAATAAAGTCCTGTCATAACCAAGATTCCACTGAGAAGATTGGAGATCTTGAGTTTGACATGCAAGAAGCCTGTTAGCAGTCCAGCTCCCAAGCCTCCAATAAAGGCAAGAAGCAACGCTAAGGGAATCGAACCCCATTTCAATAAAACAACCGCCGCAATCACCGATCCTAATGGGAAACTCCCATCAACCGATAAATCAGGGAAATCCAAGATTTTATAGGTCAAGGTTACCGCTATCGCCAATACACCATACGCCAAACCTTGATTCAATACTTCAATACCAAATGACAACATATCAATCAATCAATGTCGCACGCGCCTTCAAGGCGTCCGAAATGGTGATGTTTAAGGTGTTGGCAATCGTTTGATTGATGATCAAGCTCGTATCGGTCGCTGTGCTGACAGCCAAATCTTTTGGTGAAACACCTTCAAAAAGAATTTTTGCGACCAAACCTGCTGCCTGATTGCCTAATTTGAGGTAGCTTAAGCCATCGACCGCCAATAAACCTTGGTCCATTGTCCCATCTTCCGCTGCAAATACAGGAATACCTGCTTGAGCTGCTTTATCTGTAACAATCGCTGTATTGGATACAACAAGATTATCGGTAATGTTATAGAATGCATCCACTTCACCTGCGATTTGTTGAGCGGCACTTGCCATTTCTGAAGCCGTTGTAACACCCGTCACAATCACTTCTAAACCAAATTGAGGCGCTAAAGCTTGAACTTGTTCAACTTGAATCAATCCATTGACTTCACCTAAGTTGTACAACATCCCAATCTTTTTAGCTTCTGGCAACAAATCCCGAATCAATTGAAGTTGGAGATCCAAAGGAGCCGCATCCGATACACCCGTGACATTTCCTCCTGGCGCATCATTTGAAGCCACGATACCTGCCGCTACCGCATCTGTAACTGCATTGAAGACAACTGGAATGTCCGTACCTTGCGTCGCATTGAACGCCGCTTGTGCAGCCGGTGTCGCAATCGCATAGATCAAATCAACCTTATCACTAACGAATTGTTTAGCGATCAAATCCGCTGTTGGCGCATCCCCATTCGCATTTTCAATAACAATTTTAAACTTTCCAGCGAAACCCATCGCCTCAAGTTCCGAAACCATCCCTTCAATGGTCGCATCCAGTGCAGGATGTGTAACCAACAAAAGGACACCAATCGTTTTTACGTCTTCTTTTTCTTCAACAGGTTCAGCTTCTGTACAGCCTACCATCAACATCAACAAAACCAACGCCAGTGTGATAATCTTTTTCATAAGTTCCCTCCCCTCAACAATAAAAAAGCCGCGAATCTATGCGGCTTGTTGAGGAAGATGAATTTTGACCAGCATAGATTTATTTTTAACCAAGTAAAACAGGTTAATATCTATACCGATATCAACCGAGCTACCTAAAATAAAAATAAAAATAATATGCTTGATGCTGAATTAATAAAGTTTTTGTTGTTTCCATAATCAGCACCCGGCCTTTTCTTGAAATAAATCTAACACAGCACAATGTAACTTTCAATACATTTTTCTGAAAATATTAAATATATTTTCAAGAAAGACATATTTATGTCAAATATGGCAAGAACAACTTGGCTAAACTCAAGAAAATAAAGAAGCCAAAGATATCCGTAGACGCCGTTAAGAAAATAGAGGAACCGAGAGCAGGATCAAAATTAAAACGCTTGATGATCAGCGGAATCAAAAAGCCAAAACTGGTCGCAATCAACATATTCATGACCATCGCCATAAAAATGATGACCCCAAACATGATGTTTCCTACCTTCAAATAGAGAATGATGCCAGCAAGAACACCAATGATCGCACCTTGTGTGATGCCAACCAACATTTCTCTAAAAACCAAAGACCAACTTTTTTTGAAATCCAACTCACCCAATGCAATGCCTCGAACCACAACCGATAGACTTTGATTTCCTGCATTGCCCCCCATACCAGTCACGATCGACATGGACGAGGCCAAGGCCACAACCTGCGCAATGACACTCTCAAATAGAGTAACTGTGAATGCGGCTAAAAATGCCGTACCAAGATTGATCATCAACCAGGGTAAACGTCTTTGAACCGAACTGAAGACAGAACGATTTTCAAGATCTTGTCCACGCACCCCAGCCAAACGCAACATATCTTCAGTATGTTCTTGAACGATGACATCGATGATATCATCCACGGTAATGATTCCTAGGAGTGCACGTTGCTTATTGATGACAGGAATCGCCTTCAGGTCATACTTCGATACCAACAAAGAAACTTTCTCTTGGTCCGTTTCTGGATAAACCGTTACAACATGAATATTCGTCAATTCTTCCAACAAAACTTTATCTTCCGCAACGAAAATATCACGTAAATCAACGGTTCCAAACAACTTTTGTTCCTCATCAATTACAAAGATCAACTCAATGACTTCGGTCTTAGGTCCAATCTCTTTAATTTTCAAGAGTGCGTCTTTGACATTCAAATTCTTCTTAAGGGCTATGAATTCCGTGGTCATGATGCCTCCGGCGCTGTCCTCTGAATAACCAAGCAAAGTTTCGATCGTCTGTGTCTCGGATGCCTTCATCTCATTCAATAACGCTTTACGTTTATGAATCGGAAGATTCCCCAAGGTATCCGCAACGTCATCGTTCGACATCAAGGCGAAAAGATCGACGATTTCTTCGTACTCTAAAACTTCAAGAAACCGAATCTGCATATCGATTGAAGCTTGTTCGAGAATCCGAGCACGATAATTCACATCCGTGAATTTGATGAAGGTATCCAACTCCTCATCCGTGCTACGTTCAAGATAAAGTGCCACATCGATGGGATGGAGGTGTTTTATGTATGAATCAAAATTATTTTTGTCTTTTGATGCCAAACTTAATAGAAAATCATTCCGTGATATTGTGCTCATAAGGACCTCACTTCATCATCATACCAAAAAGAAAGCTATCGCGAACGATAGCTTCAAATTATAGAACGGGTGGAACCAAGTCATCCGCCAGCTTGAAATCAAGCATAGCATCAGCCATCTGCTTAACAACGTCTTCAAAGGCTCCTGTAAACAAGGTGAATGAAGCCCCAAACATGAGATTCAAAGGATTCTCAAAGTCTTCCACATTCATGCCATTCACATCACGACACCCATTGGCTTCACCTCCATTTGGAATCAATTCAACCATCGGACGTAAATCGTCCACATAGCCGAATAGTTTCTTACCCAACTGGAAAGCCATACCACATTCAAAAGATACATCATCATTCGGTTCATAGCCATGGTATGGATTCAGGTTGGCAAGGATGATGTCACAATTGCGGACATGTTGCTGGAAATGATCAAAGGTATTGTAGGTGACTTCATATAAATCTTCGGATTGAATACGCTCAACGCCTGGGGCATCCTCCAAAGGACTGATGCCTTCAAAGTCATAGCGACTTAGTATTTCCTTCATCACAGTTAATTTCAAAAGCGCATCATGATCATAGCGTTCAAACGTTGAAAGATAGACTAAGGGCTTATCTTTAGCAAACAACGTTCTTTCCGCCGGTTTTACCTTAAATTCAATATTACGATTGGCTTTAAGTTTGGATGCCTCTTCTAAATCAGCCTTGAATACCGCCAACGCATCACTGAAGGATCCCTCGATAATCTTGCTCGATCCCACCAAACAAGGCCCAAAAGGAAGTTGAAAATTGGGTAATTTTCTTCCTTCCAAATCCCAAATACCCTCTTTATCCAACTTCGCTAAACCATACTTTTGACCCTCAGGACGCTTATCTTTTGTATAACCATAACATTTGGCACCCTTACCATAGGCCATTCCTACTTCAAAAACAGTACCCCCATCCGGAACCATTCCACGATAGGTCTCAAGGTTTGCGATGATCGTCGTGGTTTGATTGATCGAATCACGGCAATTCTTAAAAATCGATGCACTAAGTTGACGTTTGTTCCCAGGCTCTGCTTCTGGCACATTATCGTTTGGCAAAGCAACTTTGAAACCATGATAAAGCGCTTCTCTACGCCATGCCTGCCACATCTCACCACCATTGACATAAAAGACGAGCGGACCGGCTAAATACAAGGATTCATTCTTGATCATAAGACCTCCATTGATTACTTTCATTGTATGAAATTCACAT
>DHGC01000072.1:4712-17476 GCA_002402585.1 Erysipelotrichaceae bacterium UBA4808
CGCAATCGCTTTGACACGTGGGTCCGCATTGCCCATGGCAACCCCATGCCCTGCCAGCGTCAACATCTCCAAGTCATTGATGCCATCCCCAAAAGCATAACTGTCTTCACGCTTCAATCCAGCATGTTCAACAAGCAACATGCAACTGCTTCCTTTTGTGGTGCCAGGAAGATGAACATCCATCCGTAAATCTTTGGAATCATAGTAGGCATGTATTTCCCATTCTTGGGGCAATTCTTTTTCTGCTAAGCGCATCTTCTCCATATCATCGAATGTTGCGGTCGCGGCCGTCGCTTCAATCTCATCCAAGACAAAGGGACGAAAATGTTCATGAGCTCGATTGGGATCCAATCCATAATAAACCATATGGGCAATGGAAAGCTCCTTACGATCCGGGCAAATCCATTGACCATTCACACCCGAATAGAACGATCCCCCATCATATTTCGTATAAATGGCTTGTTGAAGAAGAATCTGCTCCTTAGAAAAGATATTGTTTTTCAGAATTTTCCCTTTATACTCGATGTATTGACCATTGCTAAACACAAAACCGTCAAACATGGACGCATCTAATCCATCAACCAATTTGGTACGTGACGTCGCAACAATCAATAAATTGCCTTGTTCACGATACTTTCTAAACACCTCAAGACAATGCTTTGTCGGTTGATTCATTCCTCGCGCATAATCGAGAACAGTCCCATCAATATCCACAAACGCAATCTTCATTTCAGCTTCCACCTTTCTTCCCATACTATTCCTTGATACAATGGTACATATGATCATCGAACAACTCAAACACCTTCATAATTTAACCCACCAGGAACAAGCAGTCGTCAACACCATCCTCATGCATCCCCACGAACTCATCCAAATGAGTCTTCGTGACTTGGCCATTATCAGCTATACCAGTAACGCCACCATTGTACGTCTTTGCAAGAAGCTTGGCTATCGTGGTTTTCCTGATTTTAAATTCGCTTATATTTCTGAATATGAACATTACTTAGCCCAACAAGAAGTTGCGATGGATATTCCTTTTACGAAAGAAAGCACAACCGAAGACATCATTTCACGACTTCCTTTGATCTATGCCAAATCCTTGGATAAAACTCGATCATCCTTAGACATCAAGGTCATCAAACGTTGTTTCGACATCATGCAGAACTGCCAACACATCGGTATTTATGGAACCGGCACCAATTTCGATCTAGCACGGATGTATCAATATCGATTTGAAGAGGTCAATATCCCCGCAATCGCTTATGACTCCGATCACTGGCAACACCTTTCAAGACTCAAAATAAAAAAAATCCCTAGTTTCGCCATACTGATATCCTTAAGCGGCAGTAATCCCATGATCATCGACATTGCTGAGCGCATGCACAGTCTACAAACTCCAAGTTTACTCATCACGGGTCGACATAATCCTAAACTAAGTGCTTTATGTACAGAAACGATTCTAACAATTGACGTCGCTTCTACACTTAATCTTTATAACATGACTTCAATGATCGCAGCACAATACATCTTGGATATCTTTGTGTCCATGGCCGTTGTTAAGAATTATGATGAAATTGATGAAGTCGTTCGTGAACCAACGATGAATGTTGAGGCTGTATTAAACCGGACAAAATAAATACACATTGGGGTTCGAAACTGGGCAAGTTACTATTTCCCAATGTGTATTAATTCGAACCATGCAAGACCTCCGGAGGGGGGAATTGGCTCTATCTAGAGTTAAACATTGATTATATTATAATTCAATTGTTCCATTGAAGATTGGAACAGATTTTCATAAAGTTGCTGCGTATCGTTGCGACTTTTGATTTTTCTGGAAAAGATGGTCACGCTTACATCGACATACGATAATAGTTAATTTTCCCTCGCTTATTGAGTTCTAATACATCCTTATCAACCAGGCCATTCAGAAGTTTTAACGTATATTGCTTGGAATATTGTTCTTTCGATATGAAATGATATTGTTCCCATGAAAAAGCATCCCCATTTTTGATATTGAGCAAAATTGTTTTGATTGCACTTAATTCATTATCTGTCAGATTTTTCATGCGTTTACTTGTAATTTGATCAATATCATAAAGTCGCATGTATGCCGAAACAAATCGCTCCCCTAATTCAAACAGTGTCATAAGGAAGTAGGTTAAGTCGTTCCCATCGGTGCGTGAATTTTCAATCGCTCGATAATATTGCGCCTTTGTTTTACGATTAAAATTGATTGCTTCACTAAAAATAGGCAACTTTTCTTCAATAAAAGGACATTTCAGTGTATACCAATAGGACAACATCCGCGCCATTCTTCCATTGAAGTCATAATAAGGATGAAGATATAAAATGTAATAATGGATGATGTGCGGAACGAGGTACGAAATTTCACTTTGACGCATAAGTTGCTCGTGTATGAACGAAACAAGCTGTTTCATCGCATCTCCAAGATACTTTGCATCAACCCCTCGATCACTTACTTCACCGTAATATCCAATGATATCCACATCTGACAATCGATAGAAACTTCTTTCTAGTTGCTCATCATCCTTTAAGCGATCCATTGAGAGAATCAGGTAAAGCTCATGTATATTTTCTTCGGTAATTTCATGCTCATTGATAAACGCAATTCCACGCTTCATGTTATGGATAATTCGTTCTTCTGGAGTCGTAATCAAATCCTTTTGAAGAGCCGACTCTATTTTTTTGCGAGATGTTTTCATCCCTTCAATCTCTAATGTTCCTTCTACTTCACTAAATACGAGCACCTCCTCAACTCGATCTAAAAAATAATTTATGTGTTCAAAATTCATTATAATTCGATCATGATAAGCCTTTAACATGGGTGTGATGTAATCCGCATTATAATAAAGTGAATTTTCTTGGGTAAAAAGTGGAATTTGCCGACAATGCATTTGTTTATACTTAACAAGCTCCTGATATGCATTTCCATGCACACCATATTTAGAGAACCAATCATCGCGTGATGGATAGATTCTATCTTTAATTTTTTGTAAGTATTGTTCAATCATATGGACCTCGATATTATTGTAAACTTTTTTGTAAACAAAGTACACCATAATCGTAAATCATATTGTAAACTAATAATTATTATATCGTAAACTCTTTTGTAAACAAAAGCAGACCTTGCGGTCTACTTAGATATCAAATTCCAACTGTAATAAGGGTGCATGTTGTTGAGCACCATAGACATCCGTCTCATTGAGATCTCCACTGCACATCGGTCTTACGATCGTAGCCTTGATCGCATGTGCGGGTTCGAAGTGAATCACATTGATCACATCTTCGACTGGAATACGATACAAGTTCGCAATCACTTCTTTTGTGATGCATTGTTTCTCAATGAGCAAACGATAACTTGCTTCATCTTTAAGGATGATATCCAAGGTCAGCTCATAAGGACCAGAGTTCTTTGAGCGAATGACCTTTGCCAAATCCAAGAGTTTAACCATTAATATACCCTCCATTCCATCGGGAACAGTTCCAATGGATCCTGTACATCGATGATGTGATAAAGACAGAACTGATAAACCGCACCCATCTTGGCATCACTCGGAGAATAAGGAAAAGCAAGATTCCCAGCCGTCGCAATGCGACCTGTATAGCCATAATGCAACATAGTACTTCTCGCAAAGCTACATACCGTATTGGCGATATCCTGTGTCTTCGCAACCGCATCGATGACAATACCAAATTCATGACTGTGGATATCCTTTATGGGTTCCAAATCACCCATGACACCATTCTTACCGTAGATCTTAAAGTTTAGATGATAATCCAATTCTTTGAAATTATCGTGGACACGCTGTTTGACCCCACTTAAAATCTCATCCAAGGCTTTGATGAAGATAGGATCACGTACGCCTGCGATGCTCACCGTACGATAACCCACACACTTCGCAGCTTCCAACTTAACCGTATAAGGATTGCTTGGAATAAAGACCGTTCCTTTGACTTCAACTTGTTGGTCATTGAGTTGTGTGAACGTCGTTTGATGTAAATCTAACGTTCCTCCAGGTCCTGGGAGAATATAGGGATTGGTTTTCTCATAGAGTGTATGCGCACTGACACTTAAGGTTGTGCATTGACGTGCTGGGTTCAAGGTTTCCAAGATAAAGCGATCCGCATAAATGGTCCCAAACATGCAATCACTCCCACTGCCCGGACTGGATGCGATGGCTGCGCATTCAAGGATCTTGCCACAGTGTAAAGCAAGCCCTGGATCAAAACCTTTATGAATGGCCAAAGCCGCAAACATACTCGGGTCATATGAACGACCCGCTAGAATCACATCTGCACCTTCTTTGAGGGCTTCGATGAAGGGTTCAACACCCATTTGACCAACAATATGACTCGCATCTTTAATATCCTCTTCAGTTGCTTCAGGTGCAGGATGAAGTGGTTTGAGCTCACCTTTACTTAAAGCAGACAAAGCTCGCTCTTTTGAGACATCTGCTGAAATAACCGCTAATTTAAGATGGAGATGTTGTTCCTGGATGATCTCTTCGATGATTTCGAGATTCCATTTAAGATGCGGTTGAGCACCACTGCCTCCTGCACTGCCGATCAACACGGGAATATGCTGTTCAATCCCAGCTTGAATCATAATGCTCAAGTCACGTTTAACCGCGTAACGATCGGTAAAAGATATCCCCGCACCTAAATAATAAGGTCCTGGATCGGTCGATCCCGCATCCACTGCGATGCAATCGGGAAGCTTGGCCATTCCTGCTTCAAAACTGCTGATTGGAAAACCATAGCCTAAGATCGCAGTTGGTGATAAGACTTTGATGTTATCCATGTCGTCTCCTTTGTTTAGCGCTTTGAACCGCTAAGATACGTTGCATTTCGTTGAACGCCAACATGAACCCTTCATCCACACCCATCCCTGGTTTCGCAAGGATTTGGCAAGGTTGTGTTGCCATCGCACAATGCACACACGCTTTGGCACTGACATCAGACTCATTGCAGCTCCCACCTTGATAAGCCCCAACCCCTTTGTCTTTGCAATAAAGAACAGCTTCAATGACATTCTGAATGCCACCTAAGTCCGGTGTTTTGATTTGAATCATATGTCCAGCTTTTTCATCCGCAAAACGTTTGATGTCTTCAAGCGTGTTGCACCATTCGTCCGCCACAATCTGCACATCCAGATCCGCCGCATCAATCAAACGAGTCAAGATGCTCAATCCATTCATCGTCTTTTCTTGATCATCGTAATCCACTGGACCTTCCAAGCGTAAACGATACGGTCCACTGGCTTCACGTAAAGTCTTGAAATACTCAACCATCGCCTCAAAATCTTCTTCAAAAATCAAACCCATCGTTCCATAAAGATCGAGGTGAATTGCCGGTTGATATTCAGGATTCTGTTTATGGGTATCGATACGATTCTTTAGCCATTGAACATACGCCAAAAGTTTCTCCCCTTTAAAGCCAACCTTATCTTCCACATGGTTAAACAATCCATGGGGCAAGACGGATGTCTCTTTAAGAATCATCTTATCCGCATTATCATAACGAGCATCCCCACTTTGACTAAAAATTGGAATCATTTCTGTGCTGACTTCTGTACCATATTCTTTTGCCACAACTTCTGCCATTTGAAGATGTTGGGCTTTCGCCACCGCATCCAACAATGCTTGTGTCAACCCATAGCGTAAAGCCGTGTGGATACGTTTACCATCGATATGAAGATGATCATACTTTTCTGCCAAACGTTTGAAGGAATCCAATTCTTCATCGAACAATAAATCTTTAATGTGTTCATGTACGATCGGCTCAAAGTCTTTTGCGATGAATAAAGGATCGCGTCCACCACACCCACTGTATTGAACCGCGACACAATCTCCTAAGGCAATTTGTCCATCTTCTAGAATCAATTGAATGGATAAGGACTCTCCAGCCTGTCTTACATGATTGAAACCCGCTGTGATGGGTTCTCCAATATAGAAATTCCCATCCGCCTTCGCATGTTTCTTGATGGCCTTCTGATCATCAAAGAAGAATCCAGTTTTTCCACAACTCGTTACGACATCTATTATTTTCATTAGCGCGGTCTCCCTACCAAGCGTCCTTTGCTTACAGCATATATATCATCAATCACCATCTGAAAGCTCACATCTCTTCCTTCCGCCTTAGCCCGTTCATCCAGTTTATTGCGATGAACATTTTTAAGTTCTTCACTAAATGGAAGGTAACCAAATTCATAGATACGCACCGCACCGTGATGATCACGGGCAGGGAGCACTTGATTGGCATTGCATTGCGCAGGTGCGAAGGGCACATCGATCAAACCTGCCTCAAAGCCACGAACAGCACTTAAGGCAAAATCATTCTCACCCAGTTTAAGGACTGCTTCTAGTATTGAATGTGTTTCATCCTGAATGAAGCGCATTTCCTCTTGAATCAAAGGACTATCCACATTGTTTTGGTCCTTGAGCATCTGCGTCAACTGTTTTGTTGTTTTGAGCCCATTCGCATTGGCTTCAGCGGTCGGAACCCCAAAGGCTTCGTGCGGTGATTTCACAATGACTTTCGTTGCGCCTGCAAGAACGGCCGTCGCGGCACCCCAAGCAATGACGCCATACGCTTGGGCTTCATCTTGTGGAAACCCCCCCATCCACTGATGGAAGACGGTGGTTACTTGGACATCCGTGTAACCAAAGCGATCCAAGTATTCTTTTGTTAAGACTTTTAACGAACGAATAGCCGCAATATCCTGAGCTTGATTCCCACACTGTCCATAGCCCACGGTGATGCACTTACATCCTTGTTCCGCGGCTAAGAGTGCTTCTAGGATGGCAACACTGTGTGAGATGCATGGCGGAACCAAGGTACCGGTCAAAGGCCCAAAGGGTTCACGATTGATGCGTACACCCATTTCTTCATAATAGCCAACGAGACGATCGACGTATTGCCAATCTCGTATTGTCTTTTCTAAGGAATAGTTTTTACCATAAGGAATGTTATAGGAGATGCCTCCCCCTTCATACGAAGTGAAACCGCCTGCCAAGGTGATTTCAGCCAAGAGCCGTGCATCTGGTGTTCCATGTCTTACTTGAAGCGGAACTTTCAGTCCATCATTCAAGGATCGACAGAGGGCAACCCCATGATTGACAGCAGGAAAGCCATTAAGCAAAGATTTACCCGTTTTGATGCTTTCATCAATCCCGACTTGTGCTTCCACATAACGATTGTGACGTGTATAGCTGTCAATCGTTGTTGGGAGTAAATCCGCATGTCCTTCATCTTGAAGATGTTTGAGTAAAGCTAGGTGTTCCTGTGGTAATGCCACCCCTGCACGCGGTTGAATCAAGGTTTCACGTTCAAGATCCGCTTTTTTGAGTACACTCGAAAAACGCTTTGCATCCGGAATGTTTTTTTGATATTCGATCGCTTCTTCGAGATGGACATCTTTGCCCGTCGGCCATGCCTTCAACACTTCAGCACGTTCCGCCAGAAATACGTCTAATGCAATTTTAGCCATGGTTTTTCTCCAAATGATGTTTCATTGTTTTAAGTGCCCAATCTGGATGTGTTTTGGCCAATAGGCCTAAACAACTCAAGATGTATTGTTTATCCAAACTGAATTCCAATCGTTGAGGCAATAGGATATCTACCTCTGTCTGTTTGACTTGA
The DNA here is from genome assembly GCA_002402585.1 of Erysipelotrichaceae bacterium UBA4808. Classification (GTDB taxonomy): domain Bacteria; phylum Bacillota_I; class Bacilli_A; order Erysipelotrichales; family Erysipelotrichaceae; genus UBA2212. The sequence continues at coordinate 12,375 of DHGC01000072.1, forward strand.
TTCAAAATCTGCTCAGGATCATTCGCATATACGATGGGTCCACCGATACCAATCAAGGTCTTCACACTTCTTAGATCTTTTCCATATTGAATCGTCTCCAAGCCCATGGGGGTGTAAATCTGTTCTAAGCGACCGGCATGACGTCGACTCGCGATTCTAACACAGCTTGCCGCAAGCTGTTCATCATAATGCGATTCACTTGAGCCATGGATTTCTTGGCTGATCTTTTCTACGTAAAGACATAAGTCTTGGTTTGATTGAAGCTCTGAATCCAGATCCAAGACGTGTTTCGCACTGATGCGTAAACCCAAATCCCCTTCAACCGATCGCTTGACAAGTGGTTCAATCAAACCTTTGATTTGAACACCAGAAGAAGATGCTTGACTGCTTGTCAGTGAATATACATCCGTAGTGGCGCCACCCACATCAACCGCCATCAAATCCCCTAAACCGGACTCATGTTTTGTCCCATAGGCCAATAAGCTCAACGCATCCAAAACACTGGCTGGTGTGGGCATGATGATGTCATGGACAACTGAAGAGAGTACACTCAGACCTTTTGCTTCGATGATCTGTTCAAGGAAACATGCACGTATCTGATCGCGTGCCGATTCGACGTTGAGGATACCATAACTTGGCATGACGTTCGCACTGATGTGTACATCCTGTTTGGCTTCGGATAGTATGTGATGGATCTCATCCTGACAGCTTTTATTCCCAGCATAAAGTATCGGGAGCTTGATGTTTAGTTTGGCGAGCTGTTTTGCGTTGTGCAAAACGACTTCTTCATTCCCACCATCGGTTCCACCACTGAGTAGAATGATGTCTGGTTTCAATGACTCTATTTCTGTGAGTTCTTGAAGATTGAGCTTATGACTGTATGCACCCACAAGCTTCGCACCCGCATTGGCGCAAGCCATGCGTGCAGCCTTAAGGGTTAGATCTTCTACCAATCCAATCGCGACCATGCGCAAACCGCCTTTTGCGGAACTACACAGGCGCATACTTTCATGGTTGAAGTCTGGATAACTCATTTTCAATTGATTTAAGACATTTTGAATGCCTTCATTGATATCCGTGGATGCGGTTGTTGGAGCACTTGCCCAAGCTAAGATACCGACATGATCGGTATCCACCCAACATCCTTTGGTGTAAGTCGAGCCTACATCCATTAAACAAAAACGTGTCATGATTTCAATAGATCCTCTTTAAGACGTTCAATGCCTTCATTGATATCACTGTTCGGTGGGAAGACACGGTGAAAGCCCATGGCTTTGAACTTGACTTCGACTTCATTGAAGTCCGTCTTACCGATGACAAGATTCCCTCCAATAAATAACAAAACATGTCCATAGCCAGCCTCAATAAAAGAATCCCCCATGCCTCGGCAATCCAACTCCCCATGACCATAGAGACTTGAAACGATAACGGCTTTGGCATTGGTCTCAATGACCGCATCCAAGAATTCCTGTTGGCTGACCATGACACCCAGATTGACGACATTGAACCCTGCTTGTTTCAATGCATATTCAATGATGCGATTCCCCACCGCATGCACATCTGCCCCAATGACTCCGATTACGACTGTTTCCATAGTTGCTCCTTATTCCGCATAATGATTGATTTTATGAATATCATGCACAACTTCTTTAGAGACCAAGCCAATTAATTGATAGACTTTTAAGTTATCATCATAGATCCATTGGTCTAAAATTCTGAAATGTTCAATTTGATCGGTATTTTTGACATGTGTCCGTGGACCGGTGCAGTGTTGTGTGATGTTAGGCCCAATCTGAATATGTTCATAGTCGCGATAGGTAACAGGGAGGTGTTGATCGAGTAATGCACGTACTTTCTTTTCTAATTGTTTGAGTGAAACACGTGGCTTCTTAGTAAACCCTAAGATGAAACCATGTTTGACATCCCCATGTACATCAATCTTGAGATGATATTCTTCTTCCAAAACATGGACCAAGCAGTCTTCAGCTGTATGTGCCATTCTTCGATATTGGATGGTTCGAAAGACCACATTTTTCAATTCAGCTGGTTCAGGTCCAAATAACGTCGGACGTGCGATGATGATTTCTTCTCCGATACCAATCAGTAGATTAGCGTTTTGATGCAAATTATCGTACAAGGCATCAAAGTGCTCAACGATGACGCGTGAATTGTCCTTGAGTGCGGCTTGAATTGCTTCTACCAGTTCATACACTTGATGAAATGCCAATTCAAAGCGTGCATCCAAATGATATGAATGTGCGGTAAAGCGCGAACACCCATAATCCCGCATCAATGGACAGGGTCGGGTGTTGATACCATCATCATCATTGGTCAGCTCCAAGCCCGGAAACATGCCTTTGATAAACAAGGACTTCCCACTTCCTGCATCTCCAATCACACCAATGAGTTTATCGGTAGGTAAAAGATAACGTTGACTGACTTGGTTCCCCAAGCTTTGCATGCGTTTCTTGCCCCTTGGGGCAAAGTAAGTGGCATAACGAAATTGATCGATATTAAGTGACATTGGACTCCTTTAAAAAAGATGCCCTAAAAGGACATCGTATTGTACATCATAGTTTTTTTAATAGATGAAGACATTCGTTTGGCATGGATGAGTGGTTCTATAGTTCTAGTCTACACTATTATGTAAATAAATTAAAGCGCTTTCAGAGCCTCTTCTTCAACCGCTTTCGCAACCGCATTCGCAACACGGGGATCAAAAACAGAAGGGATGATGTAGTCATCGGATAATTCATCGAAGGACACAAGTGTTGCGATGGCTTGCGCTGCGCTGATTTTCATAGACTCCGTTATCTGCTTCGCTCGACAGCTTAAGGCACCCTTGAAGATCCCTGGAAAAACAAGCACATTGTTTATCTGATTCGGATAATCTGAACGGCCTGTTGCCACGACCCTCGCCCCTGCGTCTTTTGCGCTGTGATAATCAATTTCAGGTTCAGGATTGGCCAAGGCAAAAATGATCGCATCCTTGTTCATCGACTTTACCATGTCTGAATTGAGTAAGCGTGGTGCTGAAACACCGATAAAGACATCTGCCCCTACTAAAGCTTCTGCTAAGCTTATGTCTTTTTGTTCAGGATTGGTGAATTCCGAAAGCTCTTTCGTTAAGAAATCATGTTTATCATCATTTAGGATGATGCCTTCTTTTCGGAATGCAACGATATTTTTAACGCCCAAATTTTTAAGCATGAACAATATCGCACTGCCCGCCGCACCTGCACCACTCACAACAAGTTTGATTGAGGACATCTCTTTGTTTACCAATTTCAACGCATTGATCAATGCGGCGGCGACTACGATAGCGGTCCCATGTTGGTCATCATGAAAGACAGGGATATCCAATTGAGTTTTGAGTGCACGTTCAATCTGAACACAACGTGGTGCAGAAATATCCTCTAGATTGATGCCCCCAAAACTAGGGGCTAAGGCTCTAATGATTTGAATGAGTTCATCCGGATCTTTTGTATCCAAAGCAATGGGAATCGCATCAATACCTGCAAATGCCTTAAAAAGGGCACATTTACCTTCCATGACGGGTAGACTTGCTTTCGGCCCAAGATCGCCTAAACCTAAAACCGCGGTCCCATCGGTGATGACCGCAACCGTATTTCCAACCCAGGTATAGTCATACACTTTTTCAGGATTCTGATAAATTGCTCGACAAGGTTCAGCGACACCCGGTGTATATGCGATACTAAGTTCATCACGATTGCTCATGGGTGAGTTGACTTCAATGCGTAATTTACCTTTCCACAAGGCATGTGCTTCAAGTGCTTTTTGATAGATATCTGACATTTTACTCCTTACGATACTTGGCTTGTTCAATCTGATACAAGTCATTTCCATATGCATCAATGGCTACGACAACCGGAAAATCTTCAATCCAGAAGCGATGAATAGCCTCTGTTCCTAAATCCTCATACGCTAAGACTTCACTTTTGATAATGGTTTGAGCGATCAATGCACCTAAACCACCGATTGCCGCAAAATAGACGGCCTTATTGCGAACCAAAGCGTCAATGACACTTTGACTGCGATCACCTTTACCGATGATGCCCTTTAGCCCCGCATCCAATAAAGCTGGTGTGAACGGATCCATCCGATAGCTGGATGTTGGACCTGCAGAACCAACCGAATGATTGGGACTTGCGGGTGCTGGTCCGACATAATAGATGACTTCTCCCATCATCTCAATGGGTAAAATCTCACCCTTTTCAAGTGTTTGAATCAGTCGTTGGTGCGCCGCATCCCTGCCTGTAAGCAAAGATCCCGATAATAAGACCGTATCCCCTGCACGCAAACTTAAAATTGTTTCCTCAGATAGTGGTAACTGAATTTTCTTTTCCATTATAAAACACCTTCCGCATGCCGAGACGCATGGCAACTGATATTGATCGCGACTGGAATGGATGCGATGTGCGTTGGATGTTGCTCAATGTTTATGGCGAGAACAGTGGTACTCCCACCCATACCTGCTGGCCCAATGCCTAAGCGATTGGCTTGATTAAGCAGTTCTTTCTCAAGTTCAAAATAACGTGTATCTAAGTTAGGATGATCCGGACCACGCAAGACCGCACGTTTTGCGATCAAAGCAGCTTGTTCAAAGGTGCCACCGATGCCGACTCCGACAATCATGGGTGGACAAGCATTAGGGCCTGCTTTTTCAATGGTTTCAATGATGAAGCGTTTGACACCTTCAATTCCAACCGAGGGGGCAAAGAGTTTAAGTGTACTCATGTTTTCACTGCCAAAACCTTTTGGCATGACTTTAATCGAAACTTCATCTCCCGGAATGATTCGAACATGAATGATGGCCGGGGTATTGTCTTGTGTATTCTTACGATCAAACAAGGGATCGGACACAACAGACTTTCTTAAATACCCTTCTTTATACGCTTGACGAACACCCTCATGAATGGCTTCATTGAAGTCGCCCCCTTCAAAATGAACATCCTGGCCGATGTCGATGAATACAACAGAAACCCCTGTATCTTGACAGATTGCAATCTTCTCACGTTTCGCATATTCATCGTTCGCAATGATCTTAGCGAGTACATTCTTACCAATTGGAGAAGCTTCTG
>DHGC01000056.1:0-9688 GCA_002402585.1 Erysipelotrichaceae bacterium UBA4808
TCCATACTGCCAATTTCTTGGTTGTAGAAGAGAATCGATCCTTCAGCGGGTTCAATCAAACCCGATAGTGTCCGTAAGGTCGAGGTTTTCCCTGCACCATTCGCACCCAAGATGGCTACGACATCCCCTTCAAACACTTCCATATCGATGCCTTTGATGGCTTCGATGGCTCCATAACGAACCTTTAGACCTTTGACGAAGAGTGCTGTTTTACGCATATTCTTCCTCCTTAGAACCTAAGTAGGCTTCTTGAACCAAAGGATTCGCTTGAATCTCCTTTGCCGTTCCTTCGGCTAGAAACTTACCGAAAGAAATCGCACAGATACGATCACACACATCCATCACCAATCGCATGTCATGTTCAACCAAGAGCACGGAACAATCAAAATTGTCTCGAATGCGTCGAATAAGTTGTGCCAATTGAAGGGTCTCCACATCATTCAAGCCTGCCGCGGGTTCATCCAGGATGATCAAGCTGGGACGACACATCAAAGTGCGTGCCAATTCAACTTTCTTGAGAATCCCATACGGTTGGCCCCAGACCAACATATCCTTGCGATCATAAATATCAAGTTTTCTTAAGATATCTTCCGCTTCTTCGCGTAGTTCCTTTTCTTCTTTACGAGCACGCGGTAGCTTTAAGGCTTGTTCCAACATCGATGCTTTGAAGTCGATATGCGCCCCAATTAGGACATTGTCTAGGACACTGAGTTCACGAATGAGTTCAACGTTTTGGAAGGTTCGAACCAAACCCAAGCGTATGATTTCATGAACCTTATGGTCCACAAGATTCGTACTGCCACCCTCTTTCAATCTAAATTCGATGGTACCTTTGTTTGGTTTATAGAATTGTGTGATGCAGTTGAAGACCGTTGTCTTACCCGCCCCATTGGGACCGATCAAACCATAGATCTCATTCTTACGAATGCTGAAACTCAAATCATCGACTGCTTTGAGACCCCCGAAATGAATGGAGAGATGATCGATCTTTAGAACTTCATTTTCACTTAACATCGCTTCGATCTCCCTTCTTAAGCAGCTTTAAAGCCCAGCGTCGAATGTCTTTGAAGATCATGACAATCCCATTGGGATAAAACATGATGACCAAGATGATCAAGACACCATTCAAGGTATAGGACAACTGACTGAAATAGGGAATTTGTTTTAAGAATAAATCCGGAACCGCAAAGACAATGAACGCACCCAAGACCGTTCCATAAATCGAACGGAGACCCCCGATGACGATCATCGCCAGGAAATCCAAGGATAACTTCATGGTCCAAGAGGACGGATAGGAATAACGAATGAAATGCACATACAGAACACCCGCAACCGATGCGAAGATGGTTGCCAAGGCAAAGGCCACCAAACGATACTTAAGCAGATTGACACCCATGGCTTGAGCCGCAGCTTCAGAACCACGCATGGCATTCAATGCACGTCCAATTTGACCATTCACCAAGTTATAGGTGATAAGCATGACGACGATCAAGACAAATACAATCAACCAATAGGTACTGGCACGATCCAATTGGATCACACCAAACAATTGTGGAAATTTCGCCGACTTACCACTAAACGCTCCGGTAAATTGATCGAATTCTTCAAACGTCTTACGTAAAATTTCAGATACCGCTAATGTCGCTATTGCGAGATACAAACCTTCAATCTTGAGTGAAACCAAACCAACCAAAACACCGATGAATGTCGGCACCAGAATTGCCGCAATCATAGCGACTTCGAAGGGTAAGCCCATATCCACGGTGAGGTAGGCTGAGATATAACTCGCAAGACCCATGAACCCAGCTGTACCCAAGGAGATGAGTCCCGACCAACCAAGGAGTACGTTGAGACCCAATGCCGCAATGGCATAGATAAGTGCGACGCCTACCGTGGTGATATAACCCGATTTGATAAAGCTGAATTGTGTGGATAAGAGTGGCAAGGTACTGAGAACCAAGCCAAAGAGGATAAACTGCAAATACGGATTCTTAATCCATGCTTTAAAGTCTAGCTGTGTTTTACTTTTGTTCATCGCACACCTACACTTTCTTAACAACTTTCTTACCAATCAAACCATAAGGTCTGAAGATCAAGAAGATGAGAATCAAGACATATAAGATTTGTCCACCCCAAACCGAATTAAAATAATAAAGCAACATATTACGACTGATCCCGATGATATAAGCACCGAGGATAGGTCCATAGAAGGTCTGAAATCCTCCAAAGACACAGGCAATCAAGGCATTCACTTGAACCACATCCATCAGATTTAAATTGACAGAAGTCGTAGGGGCAATCATGACCCCTGCGAGTAAACCCAAGACCGCAGCTAAAGCCCAAGCCCCTAAAGTGACTGTTTTTGTTGGGACACCCATTAATCGTGCTGTATATTCATTGGATGCGGTGGTACGAACCGCCAAACCCACTTTCGTATTTTGTAGGATATAGAACAGGATGAACATCAACGTGAATCCAAACACTATATTAAATAAACCATTGTATGAAAGATTCGCACCCAGGATATTGACATTGCCCTCCGGAATCAGACGTGGAAGATTTAGAGGATCCACCCCAAAGAGCATTGGAGCCAAACCCAATACCACCATAATCAATCCCAAAGTGATGATTTGTTTCGCAACCGGCGATACTTTCTTCGTGTGGCGAATGACGAGATAATCAATTGTGAAACCCATCAATATTGCCGTTCCGACACCACCCAAGATGGCCAACCACAAAGGAAAGCCTGCTTGAATCACAAGGAAGGTCACGACATAGGTATTGAACATCCCCACAGCGCCTTGCGCAAAGTTTGTGATGTTGGATGTGCGATAAATGACGATGATCCCCAAAGCGGCCAAGGCATAGACACTCCCCGATTCCAAACTTCTAAGAAGGATTTGTACGAATGTACTCATTGAACGTCTCCCCACTGTACGATATTCGATGCCCAAACATAGCCAATACCTGCTGCCAACATACAGACAACGGTCCCATCTTTGACCTGACCCGATTCAAGCGCTAAGCATAAGGATAGGATTTGATCAACTTGGCCCATATGTCCATAGTTCTCAAGGTAGATGCTTTTATCTTCGCTTAAACCAAGATCTTTAAGCATGCCATTATGAGCGGAACGTTTGATATGTAGGATATCCAAATAACCAATATCCGAACGCTTCATTTTAGACTTACGCAAAGCCTCATCAATGCAAGTCAACCAGTTATTTTGTGACACTGCATTTAAACGATTCTTCATTTTTTCAGCATCGAGCAAGCGTAACGATTTCTTTCCTTCCTCGACATTGTCTTTATTCATTGGATTTGCGATGCCACCGATTTCCACACCTGCTGTACGTGCCAATGAACCATCTGAGATGATGTGTGAGCCCAAGAGTAGATTCTTCTTTAAGCCTTTACGCAGAATCAAAGCTCCACCACCTGCCGATAAGTTGTACATCATCGACATGTTTCTATCTGTATAATCTATAAAATCTCCATTTCGGTAACCACCACATACAAGAATCGTGTCAATCTCTTCATCTGCAATCAACATATCCTTAGCCATCTTCAACGCCGTTACCGATGTGCAACAACGATTTTGAACGTCAATACCCCAAGCATTCACAGCCCCGATTCGATCTTGAATGTATAAAGCGGAGGTCGTGAGGGGGTATTCTTTCCATTCTTCCCCGAAACATAGAATAACATCGATGTCTTTGGGATCGATTCCGGCATTTTCAATCGCCTTTAAGGAAGCAAGGGCACCCATCTCTTGAGTTCCATCTTTTTCATAGGGTATTGTCTTTTCAACGATACCCAGTTTCTCAACGATGGCTGGTTCACTCCAAATACCTTGTGTGGCATCAGCGATTTCCTTAGCACTCATTCTTCCTTCAGGAAGATAGACCCCCAAACCTAATATTCCAACTGTTTCCATTAAACGAAGTGCTCCTTGAGCACTTTGATGTATGCATCAAAACAATCGGTTGGCAAAGAGTGACCCCCTTCAAACGGAATCAATACGGCTTGATCACCAAAATGTTGTTTCATTTCTTCTGCTTGGTTGAATGGAATGACATAGTCATTTTTCCCATGCAAGATAACGATCGGAGCTTGAATCAATAGCATACGTCCACTGCCCCTTCCGATATGATTGTTTTCAGAAGTCATGTTAAAATGAACCAGACTATAATCCACATCCACCAAATTACGTTGCTTCAACATCGCTTCTAAATACGCATCGTAATCCTCTTCATTGGGTTGAACGGTATTATAAATAACCGCATTCCAAATCATTTTGAGCAAGTCTTTATTGCGTGTCGCATAAGCCGTTAAAATCGGTAACACTTGAACTGGATCGACTTTGATTTCTTCTTTAGTCGTGATCAATTGCGTAAGAACAGGCTGTCCTTTTTCGTCCTTCTTGAACATTGGAAAACCTTTGATGCCGACAGAATCCAATAAGAAGACTTTCTTTACGCGCTCTGGCATATCCGCTGCTAATTCCAAGACGACACCACCACCGGTCGACCAACCTAGGATATTGAAATCTTTGAGATCCAAAGCTTTGATCCAAAGTTGAATGTCTTCGCTGAAATCATGGAGACTATTGAGTTCATAATGATACGAACTATCCCCAAAGCCTCGCATATCAACGGCATAAACTTTATACTCTGCTTCAAGTGCTTCCATGGTTGTCTGGAAGTGAACTGAAGAACTCATGTTGCCATGAACCAAGATAACTGTCTTTGATCCATTTCCTGCTTCACGATACGCAATGGTTTCGCCATTGCTTAACAATAAACTTTTTACTTCATAGTTTTTCATTAAAGTCGCATGCCTCCATTGGGCTCAATCACTTGACCCGTGATATACGATGCCTCTTCACTTGCTAAAAACAAAGCCACACTTGCGATTTCTTCTGGCTGGCCTAAGCGACCCAACATCGTCATCGCTGCGAATTTATCCAATAGATCTTGAGGAACGGTTTTCAAGATGTCCGTCATGACATAGCCTGGCGCAATCGCATTGACACGCACATTGCCACCCTTCATACCGAATTCTTTAGCCCAAGTCTTGGTTAAGCCAATGACACCCGCTTTGGATGCGGCATAGTTTGCTTGACCGATATTACCAAACACACCTACGATCGATGCGATATTGATGATCGAACCGGTTTGTTTTGTCTGCATGTAAGGACCCACGTGACGGGTCAGATTAAAGACACCTTTCAAATTGACATCAATGACCAAATCCCACATTTCTTCTGTCATCTTTCGTGTCAAAGCATCGCGGGTGATCCCAGCATTGTTCACAAGGATATCAATCGTGCCATACTTCTCAACGACTTCTTTAAAGAAGGCTTCACATGCCGCACTGTCCGTCACATTCAACGTGTTCCCTTCGACATTCGGATGTGAGTAACTCATTTCGCCCATATCGGCCGCAATGACTTTTGCCCCTTCATTCGCAAAGGCAATTGCCATTGCTTGACCCAATCCACGTGCACCGCCTGTGATGATCGCTACTTTGTTTTCTAAACGCATGTTCATTCTCCTTTGATATTACGAATGACAAGGGCTGTCCCCATGCCACCACCGATACACAATGATGCTAAACCTAAATCCATATTCATCTGTTTCATTTCATGAACCAAGGTGACCAAGATTCGATTCCCACTGGCTCCGACCGGATGACCCAATGCAATGGCGCCACCGTTTGGATTGGTTTTCTTCAATAAACCTTCTTCCGAAACTTGGTGTTCAATTGCCAACTCATGAATGACCCCAAGACTTTGAGCAGCGAATGCTTCATTCAATTCAATAACATTCATGTCACTGAGTTTGAGATCCGCATGTTTCAAAGCATTGCGAATCGCTGGGGTAGGACCTAAGCCCATATAGAGTGGATCGACTCCCCCTTGACCAATACCGATGACTTCCGCCAACGGTGTCAAGCCAAGCTTTTCACACATCTCAGCACTTGCCAACAAGACGGCACTCGCACCATCATTGATGCCCGATGCCGTACCCGCTGTGACACTACCGTCTTTCTTGAACGCTGGACGTAATGTCGCAAGCTTCTCGAGATTCGTTTTACGATTTGGGAACTCGTCTGTTTCAAAGACAATCACTTCTTTTCCTTGTTTTACGGATATTGGAACGATTTCATTCTTGAAGACACCCGAATCCACCGCTTGAATCGCTTTAAGTTGAGATTGATAAGCAAAAGCTTCTTGGGCTTCTCGGGAGATGTTGTAGCGATCCGCAATGTTTTCGGCCGTGATACCCATATGCACATGATGGAAGGCATCCGTTAAGGCATCATCGATCATATGATCAGATAGGTTAAGTGTTCCCATTTTATGACCACTTCGCACTTCTTTCGGTAAAAGATACGGTGCCGCACTCATGACTTCGACACCACCGGCTAAGACAAGTTGATGAAGTCCCGCTTTGATGTTTGCATATCCAATCATAACGGCCTTCATTCCACTCCCACAAGCCATATTCAAACTATACGCAGGTACAGTTTCAGGTACACCGCCCGCCAACGATACTTGTCGCGCAACACCTTGACCCTGTCCTGCAGGTAAAATATTCCCCATGATCACTTCATCAATCAAATTTGGATCAACTTTCGTCTCAGCCAAAATCGCCTTGACGACTTCACCACCCAAGACCTGTGCTGATAAATTTTTAAGACTGCCTAAAAAAGAACCCGTTGCACTTCTTTTCGCACTTACGATATAAACTTTATTATCCATGGACCCTCACTGTGAATCTAAATATGAATGGTGATTCACCTTTTATATCCATAGAATACCAAGACTTAAAAACTCTGTCAATAGAATTATGTAAGCGTTTACTAAATTTTATCTTTCAGTAAGTGATCAGCTCTTATAATTGCTCAACAATCACAATTAAAACAACAGACACATAAAAAGCTCTATTCCTAGAGCTTAATGATGGATTGAATTAATGGATGATCTTCTGCTAAACCACTGACTTCAGCCAATGCTGCATGTTTACCCTTAGCGTGAATCAACGCTTGGAGTTTGACACTCTCTTCATCTTCAGGCACATTGAATTTCAACGCCAATGCGACAACCTTTTGAAGATGACTTGAATCCATATTACGATTGTATAACGCCAACATGGGTTTGAAGAAGCGATCATTTGCAGAGAGTTTACGCAAAGGTCCGCGACCCACACGCACCACCTCATCAATGACACTCGGATTCTTGAAACGTTTGATGGTCTTATCAACGTAATCCGCTTGTGTTTGTGCATCAAAACCATGTTTAGCGACTAAGAGCGAACTGGTTTCGGCTAAGACACCGCGAACCAACGCTTCAACTTCAGGATCCTGAATCGCTTCGTAAACCGTTGAATAACCTTTTAAAATACCACTGTACGCCGTACTGGCATGACCGGTATTGACGGTAAAGAGTTTACGCTCAATGTAGGCTTCTAAACTCGGTGTGAAATGAACACCGGGGATATCCAATTCTCCCTTGATTTTGGATGAATCCACGACCCACTCATAGAAAGGCTCGACTTTAACCCAGAGCACATCATCATTCTTTTGATTTGGAACGATGCGGTCGACCGCTGAATCCGGAAAACCAATGAACTGTTCCACATGAACCAAGGCTTCAGGACTCAACAACGGCAATAATGCATTTTTCAACTTCGTTGAGCCTTCAATCGTATTCTCACATGCGATGATGTTGGTGAATTGAACCGAATTGTTCAAGACACGTTTTTCGACGGCTGGTGCGATGTTCTTTGCAATAAAAGGAAGAATATTAGGTCCAACCGCTGTCGTAATCAAATCCGCTGTCGCCAAAAGATCTGTTAAACGATCTTGTTCAAACTTAGAATTAAGTCCATCGACACCTTCCACAACAATCATTTCAGCCGCATCCGATATCAATTCAACCGTATATTGTTTACGTTCTTTTAAGGCATCAATCAAGACATCACTGACATCTGAAAAAGTCACATGATAACCTGCTTTATTTAACAACAATCCAATGAAGCCACGTCCGATGTTTCCGGCACCGAAGTGAACGGCGGTTTTCACGCGTTATCCTCCGCTGTGAGTAATTCATAAATCATATCGACATTTTGGTGTTCCAAGACTTTATTCACTTCTTCAATTTCACCAAAGACTGTTGCGATATTACTTAGGATTTGGATGTGATCTTCACCGATGCCTGCTAGACCAACGACAAGATTCACAGTTTCCCCATGCCAGTCAACACCGTTGGGATAAACATCCACAACGATCCCACTGTTTAAAATGTTTTTCTTGTAGTCGTACTCACCATGGGGGAGTGCGATCTTATTGCCCATGAAAACCGATAGACTGTGATCTCGCTCCAACATGCCTTCTATGTACTTCTCCTCGACATACCCACTGTCTAAGAGTTGTCTACCGACCTCAATAATGGCCTCATCACTTGTGACGGTCTCCGTCTTGATACGAATATTCGACTTCAATAAGACTGCTTTTTTTGTGTTTTCCATCATCTGTACCACCTTTTTTAGATTTTGTTTATTTAAGAAATCATCCAAGCCAACAATCTTTTTACCTGGATAATGTTTCCGTAGACTGGGCTCAAAATGTTGGTGCGTGACCAATAAATCCGCCTCACGCATATCCATATCAATGGATACATTTTGAATCTGAACTTCTAGACTCGAATTCTTGAATTCTTTTTTTAATAGACTCGCTCCCAACGCACTGGAACCCATACCCGCATCACACACCACAAAGATCTTAATCATCCGCTCACCTTCCGATACCAAGTTTTCATTGGTCCTTTCAAGACATTAAGTATTTCACTCTGAATGGCTTCTTTTGTTTTAGTAAAGATTGCGATACGATAGGCATCATTTTCGAGCAAAGCCGAACTTAGATAACTCATCCACTGATTGAGTTCAATGGGTACTTGTTCAGGAATAAGCAATGCCACGATGACTTGAATTTCAGCTGGCGCATAACACTCAAACAGTCCCTTAACGGGTCTTAAGACATACATCCGGGGTGACTTCAGCGCAGATGTCTTCGCATGAAACATCGCAAAACGTTCATCTTCCATCACGACCGATCCAAGTGTTTCGCGTTTTTGTAAATCCTTATAGAGCATTAAACGTGCGGTATTGTCCTCACTCGCAAGATTTGAAATTTCATGCATCAAAGCTTGAACGCTAAGATCAGAGGGAACTTCATGACAATCAAAGTTGTTTAACAATCCCAAAACCGCTTGATTCAGTTCAATTTGCTTATTCATGATTGAAACAAAGTCTTCTTGTACAACGGAATCATAATGATACGAGCTTGTTGCCAGTTTGGATACACGTGTTTGAATTTGAACGATGTCTTCATCACTCAACAATGGATTGACGATTAGTTTAGGAATACTTGTCTCTCCGATTTCCATCGTACTGATCAACAGATCGAATTGCTCTTTCTGCAGCGACGTTAAATCAAGATGCGATCGAGGTACCACCTCAACACTATCTTGAAGACTACGCTTGATGCGTGAAGCCAAGAGACTTGAGATACCAATGCCACTTGCGCAGAGTACAGCAACTTTGACGATACGCTTGGGTTCGTTCTGTTTGATACGTTCCAAAGCGGCTCCAAAGTGCATCGCAATGAAACCCACTTCATTTTC
>DHGC01000056.1:9847-10455 GCA_002402585.1 Erysipelotrichaceae bacterium UBA4808
AATTCCTGAGAACTAAATAAGTCATGATCATCCAAGGGTTCCATCACATCCACATGCAAGAGGCGAGCCCCTTTGAGATGCATTGAAATGTAGGCAATCTCTTCGATGGGGAAATCCAAGTCAAATTCGTCTTCAAAGTACTCTGCTAATTCTTTAGCTTTATCAAACATAGGATCCGCTTTAAGCTGATCAAGAAGCTCAGGGTCGATGGTGATGGGTTCACGATGTTTCAGACGTTCAATCGCAATGGTCAAATGCAAGATCAAACCAATATACGAATTTTGAGCCAAGCGATTGATCCACACCGAATCATTCTCCTTCAAGATATGGATGACCTGCCATAGAATATCTTTATTCAAGACATTAAGGATACTATCGGGTCCTTGGTTCTTAAAATAATTCTCCACATCCCAAGGCATTTGTTGGTTCAATAAACGAACCAACTTATCTTCTTCCATATGCCGATAAACAAAGTCGCGAATCGCTTTTCGAATCGATTCTTCATTGCCTTCTAAGCTTAGATTACTGCCTGGTTTACGCAACATACGCAAGCCATATTTCGTGAGTTGAGGTTCCAAACTATCGATGTCATTGCTTATGGTCGCTTC
>DHGC01000056.1:10460-14329 GCA_002402585.1 Erysipelotrichaceae bacterium UBA4808
TCTTTACTCAGGTTGTTTTGGTGCGCTCCTATCTGTAAAAGGATACTCTTGAAATGCAAACGTTGGTCTTGTTCGCAGACAAGACGAACGCCATGTTTTGGTCGTGACTCCAGTTGAACCTGATAGGGTTTCAACATCTCATTGATATCTTTAAGCTCACGAAAAAGCGTTCGCTTACTCGTTTTGATGGATGTGGCCAAGTCATTGACCGTCACATAATCATTCGCATTGCACAATAGAATCAAACATTGAATGACGCGTCCGCTTAAAAAGGTCAACTGTTGTTTCATGCCTTTATTATAAGCCTAAAGACTACAAACGATATAGTGCCATGATTTAGGTTTATCACCCTTCATTAATGCCAAATATAAAAAGGGGTATTTCTACCCCTTCAGCTTATTTACCTGATAATTTCTTTACAAGTTGATCGTATTCTGGTGCACCAACGAAACTGTTGATGGTAACCACTTCGACATTTGGATGTTCCTTACGAGCTCTATTACCTAAGGACGTATGCGTAACAATGAGTTCCGCATCACTGGGTACATCTTCAATGGCTGTATGTACAACTTTAATATCCAAGCCTGCCGCTTTAAGTTTCTTGTTTAAGGTTGTTGCGCCCATGGCACTGGAACCCATTCCAGCATCACAAGCGAAGACAATTTTCTTAATCATAGATTTTTGTTGGCAGCACTTTCAGCTGTAGCTTCGTCTAAGTCTTTTTTACCTTCGGTAAATTTATAAACGAATGATGCTACGAAGAAGGAGACAGCGGCAGAAGTAGCGATACCAACCCAAACCTTAATCAAATCACCCGATGCCATTGCGGAAAGAGCGAAGATTGAACCAGGTGATGGAGGAGCCACCAAACCGGCATTTAGCAAGACGAATGTGAAGACACCCGTTGCGCCACCAGCAATGACAGCCAACAACAATAGCGGATTCATCAAGACATATGGGAAATAGATTTCATGAATACCACCAAAGAAGTGAATGATGATTGCTCCTGGAGCAGATTCTTTGGTCAAACCTTTCCCAAACAAGTAAGCAGCGATCAAGACGCCTAAACCTGGACCAGGGTTCGTTTCAACTAAGAAGAAGATGGACTTGCCAACTTCAGCAACTTGCGCGATACCCAATGGGCTCAAAACACCATGGTTAATCGCATTATTCAAGAAGAGAATCTTAGCAGGTTCGACAACGATGGAAACGAGTGGCAACAAACCAGAATCAACCAATAATTTAGCGCCATCGCCCAATAAATTCGAAGCAGCTTCGACAAACGGACCAACAACGATTAGACCCAAGACAGCAAATATAGCTGCTTCGATCCCGGCTGTGAAGTTGGCAACCAACATTTCAAAGCCAGCAGGAACTTTCCCATCCAACGCTTCATCAATCTTTTTCAAGACCCAAGCGGTGACAGGNNCCCATAATCATAGCACCCAACATCATTGGAATACTGGTTCCTACAATAACGCCCATCGTAGCTGCAGCCCCCACCACAGCACCACGTTGACCATGTACAACCTTACCACCTGTATAACCAATCAAAATTGGCAACAGGTATGTGATCATAGGACCAACTAATGCGGAAAACGTTTCGTTAGGCAACCAACCTGTTGGAATGAACAATGCCGTAATCAAACCCCAAGCAATGAACGCGCCAAGGTTCGGCATGACCATTCCCGATAGGAAGCGGCCAAAACTCTGCACTTTTTCTTTCATAATACCTCCTTTTACGGTATGTCGATGAATGATTCATCGTCACTATCAGTATAGAATGTGACTTGTGAACTTACAATCAATCGAAAAACAGTCTTGTCAATTCGCAATGATGACAGAACTAAAAAACGCAAGAAGGCACGAAAGACATTAAAAAAGCGCATTGCGCTTAGGATAAAAATGGGGGTTTTGGATTCTGACTCTTATACCAAAGATACGCCATCACAACCAAACGGATATCTTCCGATTCTTCGAGATACTTAAGCATAAAGGTCAGTAATTGATCCTTGGGTTGACTGGATAGAAACCTGACCAATTCAAAGTCATGATCGACACTGATCTCTTTAATCAGTTTATGAAAGGTCTCTTCATTCGCATCCATATCCACCACTTCACTGTCTTCAAAATGGAAATCATCTGCCTCAAAATCATGGGGATGAAAGCCATCTTCAACCAAGAGATGAAGCAAAGCAGCACCGGTATGCTTACATAAACCCACACCACGATACGGACAATCACAATGTGTAAACGTCACATCGCCACGATTCAAACGTACTTCCACATGGTAATAGCTGTCACGGTTGTTTTCGACATGAAACTGGGCATGTTCACTGTCCTGGTCGATGACTTTGACTTTCGCTTGTTCAACCAAGTCAATTGAACGCTTGAGAACCAAAGCTCTTATTCTGCTTGTAAAGTCGCGTATTGGATATGCCATAATTACCTCTCTTTAACTTTATCATATTTAAAGAAGCTTTAGATAGTCTCCATAGCCTCTAGCCTCCATTTCAGCCTTTGGAATGAATTCCAAAGAAGCGCTGTTGATGCAATAACGCAAACCACCCAATTCCTTAGGTCCATCATTAAACACATGGCCTAGATGACTGTTTGCTTCTTTTGAGCGCACTTCCACCCGCAACATACCAAAACTTAAATCACGTTTTTCAAAGATATCGGCAATGGGTTTTGCGAAACTTGGCCAGCCACAATGGGAGTCAAACTTATCTTTTGATGAAAACAAGACTTCTTTACTGACGATGTCCACATAGATACCTTCCTCAAAGAAATCATGGTAAGGATTCTTAAAGGGCGGTTCCGTCCCATTCTTCTGAGTGACTTGATATTGAATCGGACTCAATTTTGATAAATCATAGTTTGCCATCCGATTACCTCACTTAAAGTATAGCCAATCCACTCAAAAAGGGCATTGATATGCCCATAAATAGCGATAAAAAACCCGCCGAAGCGGGTCAATCTTAGATGAATAACGTTGTGCCAACATTTTCATTATTGGCGATATAGGTCCCAACACCACCGATTTCAACGCCATCGATGAGTTCTTCCTTTTTGATGCCCATCAAGTCCATACTCATCTGACATGCAATGAACTTAATGCCTAAAGCTTGTGCATTCTTCATCATCAAAGGTAAAGAATCCACATTCTTCTGCTTCATAATGTCTTTGATCATACCAGCCCCAACACCCATCATATTCATGTTGGAGAGTGGTAACTTATTGGCGCCCTTAGGCATCATGAACCCAAACATCTTCTCAATCATATTCTTTTCGACAACGACATTATTCTCACGACGTAGTGCATTCAAACCCCAAAAAGTAAAGAAGATGGATACTTTCTTACCTTGAGCCGCCGCACCTTGTGCAATGATCATCGCTGCCAAAGCCTTATCCAACTCACCCGAGAAGAGAACCAAAGTCGCATTCTCTTGGTTGATGGTCTTTTGAGCTTGGTCTTGAGCACGATGGCCTTTGACGATTTCCGCAATATACTTATTGCCTTCCAAATTCAAACTGACTAAATCATGTCCATTGGTTTTTGCCCAACTGACGACATCCGAGGCGAATCCAGGATCGGTCGCAATGACTTTGACCCCTTCACCTTCATTGATGTCCTGAACAGCCTTGTAGGTCTCAAGCAAAGGACCTGGGCACTGCATGCCCGTCACATCGATGACTTTTGCACTTTCGCCCAATGCTTGGACTTTAGCAACACCGGTCGTTTCATCCACTTTCGCCACAAAGGTTGAAGTGTTGATGTTTACACTGTTCAATTCATAGGTATAGCATTTGTATGTAGAATATCCACCGGAAAGGTTGTAGAGATTGGTAAACCCCTTGTGTTTGAG
>DHGC01000056.1:14441-25798 GCA_002402585.1 Erysipelotrichaceae bacterium UBA4808
GTACGAACATCGAGAAATAGAGCGTTTTGTTTCTTGAATTCTTCTACTTGGGATGGATAGACCACCTTGTAATGACCTTCAATGACATTCTCTGCAATATAGCCCAAAATATTCACAGGGTCTTTAGCCGATGAGTATGGGGGCGCATACGCCAATTCCAAATCACTCAAATCGGTTACTTTCGCTTTGGATTTGATTGCGGTCGCAATGACATCGATACGTTTTTCTGTTCCATCTTGTCCAATCGCTTGAGCACCGAGGATCTCTAAGGTTTCAGGATTGTAGACCAACTTGAAATCGATATTGGTTGCGCCTGGATAGTAGGACGCATGGTTGTTGCGGTGCGCATGGATTGCTTGAACCGGCAATTTCTTCATTTCAGCCGTACGTTGGTTGTTTCCAGTTGCCGCAACAGTTAAATTGAAGACCTTCAAGACGGACGTTCCCATCGAGCCTTTGTATTCGACATCTTTACCATGAATGATATCCGCTAAGATACGTGCTTGGCGATTTGCTGGCCATGCCAATGCAATCGCTGTATCGTGATTGGTCACAAAATCTTTAACCTGGATCGCATCCCCAAGCGCATACACATCCTTAACGACTTCTTTGGAATTCGCATCGTAGGTTTCTAACTTCGAAGAGACTGCGATATGACCACGAGGGCCGACCAATAAGTCTGCTTTCTTCGCTAAGGTATTTTCAGGTACGACACCGATGGATAAAATGATCATATCGGTATCGATGGCTTTGCCACTTTCAAGGTTGATGGTTCTGCCTTGATTCGCAAAACTCAACAAACCATCACCCAATACAAGATCCACGCCATGGGTATTTAATTCTTTATGGACGATTTGTGCCATTTCAAAATCAAACGGAGCCAAAACCTGTGGCAGTTTTTCAACCAAAGTGACTTTGATGCCACGTTCAGTCAAGTTTTCAGCCATTTCAACTCCAATGAAACCACCACCGACCACAACAGCCGTTTTAGGTTGCTTGGTTTCAATGAAACGATAAATCGCATCCGTATCAGGAATGTTTCTTAAAGTAAACAAATTGCTCGCTTCTTTGATACCTTCGATTGGTGGGAAGATCGGCTTCGCCCCCGGTGAAAGAATCAAAACATCAAAGCTTTCTTGATACGTTTCCCCTGTTTTTGTTTTCTTTACAGTTACGGTTTTCTCAGCACGATTGATATCCACGACTTCAGAGAAATTACGGATGTCCAAATTGAAACGCTCAGACATCCCTTCAACCGTTTGGACCAAGAGGTCATCACGATCCGTAATCACATTCCCAATATAGTAAGGTAAACCACAGTTCGCGAAACTGATATACTCATCGCGTTCAAACATAATAATTTCATCTTCTTCACTTAAGCGACGAAGACGGGCAGCTGCGGTCGCACCACCGGCAACACCCCCAACAATTAAGATTTTTTTCATCGTTCTGCTCCTTTGCGCATAAACTCACAAGTATGAGTATAAAACTGCAAACACGGCAAATCAATAACTTTGCGAAATTTTGTTAGATTTAATACAAATATTATGCATTTTCACAACTTTTAAGAAATTATCCCTTCTTTCACTACGAAATACAGTTATTTAGAACGTCTATGAATGCATCTGAATCATCCAATGCGAAGACACGCTCAAAGTGTGGAATCGTGGATGGTTTAATCATAGGCAGAATCGATGGCTTATGCCATGCGTAGTTGTTTTGGATTGAGAAATGATGGACATCATTGGGTTGATCACTTAACAATACGGTGACTTTACCCAAGGAATTCATGATTTTCAAACGCATGAAATCTTCGAGTCCGTCTTCTGTCGGACCAACGAAACTCAACATCCCATATTTGGGACAATGCGATTTGCAGATCTTCTCAGCCGAATCATCTTTCAATAGGGGTGTATTCACAAAATAAATCATGGATACATTCGCATCTTTTAATTGTTCAAACAAAACATGATCCACAGCAGAACGATTCTGTAAGAGCACCGTATAGGGACTGTCATTGAACGATGCGCAGATCTGTTTGCTTGCTTCAATATAAACATCTTCACGATTCAAGGTCGTCACAATTGAAACGCGTTTAACTTTGCGTTCAAGTAGTGAGTTATCGCCACATAAATATAGGAAAAGCGGCGTCTCCTCTTTCAAATCCTGAATAAGGGCTTTTGGATATGCTTCGTCGTACTTATGCACGATGTATACCCGTTGGCGAAGACGCGCAAAAGCACTCTCTGTTTCACGTTTGATGAGTTGGCAGACTTGAGGAAAATACTGGACGAATTTCGTACTTTCGAAATAGGTCTCATAAAATTTTCGGACATCCATTAATTCTTGGATGTTGTCTTTATTGATGCGTGAATGGACGAGATGATCATTTTGAACCAAGCGTCGAAGCACGGTATAGTTGATGGCAAGTTGTTTATTGATTGTTGATTTATTCATATTGATTTAAGCTCTTTTGACACAATTCGATGAGTTCATTTTTTACAAATCCAGGAGATAGAATTTTCGCTTTATCCCCAAACTGTAAGACCCAGGCAAAGAAGGTTGGGCTGACGGTTATGTTTTCGGTGATGGTAAACCAACCATCGTTTTGTTTATGAATCTTTACATCCAAGCCAAAGCGATCGAAGACCACATTGACCAAGGACGCATGGAAAGTCATGGTCACTTCTTCTTGATTCCCAGTATACATGTGGAAGAGTCCGGCACAGTATTGTTCCACTGCTTCAAGATCGGCTTGGTGTTCATGCTTTGTTTTAAGTATGGATACTTCACGCATCTTATCTAAACGATAAACTGCATGGTCTTGATGGCTCTCTTGATAGACGATGACATAATATTTCTCATCATCCCAACACAAGAATACTGGGATGACATGATAGAATTCACCTTGTTTACGATAGACAATTTCCTTATCCAAATCATAATCAAAATATTTGAAGCGAATCATACGTTGTTTAAGGATTGCTTCATGAATCGCATCCACATTCAGATAAACCGCATTGTTCTTTGACTTCAAACGATTGTAGATCCAATCATTCCGCTCCAAACGCTCCGCTTCATGAACACTGGTTAGACTCTTCAACTTCGTAATCAGTTCACTGCTTTTTTCAGCGGTAATAAATTTCGCGAATTTAACCGCATCGACTAACAACTTCAATTCAGCCAATTGAAAAAGACGATTCCCCACATGGTATCGATTCTGTTTCTCTTTATCATTAATGATATCCATGCCATAAGCTTCCAATAGTTCCATGTAGAGATAAATGCTTTTACGCTCACTCTTAATGCCTTTAGCAGCGAGATAATCAATAATCTCTTGAACGGTCAGGTGATGTTCATCATCCGTTTCCCGCAAGAGCAGATCTTGGATTTCCAAGAGTTTTAGTTTATTTTGAGGACGTTCTTCCATAGCTCAATTGTACATCTTTATGGATAGTTTGGAAAATAAAACAAGCTAAGCTTGTCTTAAGGAAATTGGGAGAAGTTTCTTCCATTTAATATTTAAGAATGCGATGACACTTCCAAGGGTTAGTGCGAAGATGATTGTTCCTTCACGTACCGCATTGAATGGAACCGGAAAGAGGAAGCCTAGAATCAAGGTCATTGTGATAAAGCTGATGTCTGCGATGATACGCACTGTTATAAAAGGAATGGTATAGGTTTTCGAAATCAAAGCAATCAAAGCGTCATACGGAAGGACGGCTAGATTGATGCTCAACATCAAACTAACCCCAACACCCATGATCAAGATTGCTGTAAGGAGGAGTGCAAGTTGTTGGAAATAGCTGTTAAAATTGAGGTTCGCAATCCAAGGCACATCGTAGAGAAAGAAGTTAACGACAGAGCCAAAGACGCTGTTCAATAAGAGTTGAAGGCCAATGGACCAATGAACATTCTTTTTGAGAATGATCAACTCGATGATGAAACAAAACAGATTCAAGAAAAAGACGATTGTTCCAGCTTTGACATTCAAAATATGTGCTAGCGTTGAACTGAAACCCGAGACCGTACTTTGGCCGAGGTTTGCTTTGATTAAAAGGGTCATTCCAATCGCAATGATGGTGACCGCTAATAAGTTTAGTAGAATCCGAGGTAGTGTTCGACGCATATGCCCTCCATTAATCTAAAGCACTATAGCATATTTTCACATTTTGTACAGTATAATAGACTCAATAGAAAAGAGAAATTTATGGAAAACTTATTAAATCGCTTTATACGTTATTGTAAAATCAATACACGCTCGAATGAAAAGAGCAATACCGTCCCTTCATCTGAAAACCAAGTTGTCTTTGCCAAAATGTTGACACAGGAATTGGTAGACTTAGGCTTTGATGAAGTTATTTATAACCCTGAAAATGGTTTCGTGTCCGCAACGGTTAAAAGCAATGTGGATCATGAAGTGGATACGATTGGTTTTATCGCTCATTATGATACCGCTGATTTCAACTCTGAGAACATTCAACCACGCGTCATTGAAAACTATGATGGAAGTCCCATCGTACTCAATGAAGCGTCTGGTTTGATTTCTGATCCATTGTTGTTTCCTCATTTAAAGGAATTGGTGGGTCATACATTGATTGTCACCGATGGTAATACCCTCTTGGGTGCGGATGATAAAGCGGGTGTTGTAGAAATTATTGAGGCGATGTTGATCCTTAAGAATAATCCAGACTTAAAGCACGGAGAAATACGGATTGCCTTTGGACCGGATGAAGAGATTGGTCGCGGTGCGAATCTCTTTGATGCGTCCAATTTCAGAGCAAAGTTTGCGTACACCTTAGATGGAGCGAAACGTGGTGAACTCGAGTATGAGAGTTTCAATGCGGCAGCTGCCACCATCGAACTCCATGGCGTATCGGTACATCCAGGTACCGCCAAAGACAAGATGATCAACTGTGCCAAATTGGCCATGGAATTCGATGCCCTCTTACCGGCGAACGAAGTGCCGGAACATACCGAACACTATGAAGGTTTCTACCTCTTGCACGACATGGAGACGACGATCGACCATGGTAAGATGACCTACATCATCCGTGATCATGATAAAGCCAAGTTCTTAGCTCGCAAAGAGCGCATGCTTAAGAATGCGAATTACTTGAATGAAAAATACGGTGCTGAACGTTTTGTGGTTAAGATGAAAGATTCCTACTATAACATGCGCGAAGTCATCGAGAAAGATATGAAGCCTGTTGAATTGGCTAAAAAAGCCATGGTTGCTTGTGATATCGAACCGATCATCCAACCGATTCGTGGAGGAACCGATGGTTCAAAGATCTCCTTCATGGGTATCCCTACGCCAAATCTCTTTACCGGTGGTGGCAACTACCATGGTCCTTATGAATATGCGTCCTTAGATGACATGCAGAAAGCAGTGGAGGTCATTGTCAAACTCGTTCAATTGAACGCGGAGGTGTAAATGGAAGCTCGACTTGAACGTTTATTGGAGTACGTCAATCGGATTTCGAAAAACGAAGCGAATTATGATGTGTATAAGAAATATGAGAAGGAAGTCTTGAGTGTCAATGCGTCGGACTTGTTTACCTTGTTTTATGAGGTCCACAAGAACGGCTCAAAACCTGCAGAAATTCTGGTGTACTTGGATAAGCTGATCCATCTCTTCTCACAAAGCTTGGATACAAAGCGTTTGGAAATGCCACAGGATTCGTTCTTGGATCATATGATGCAAGAGAATCGCGAAATGGAAAAGCGTTTAAATGCAATCAAAACAATTTTGATTGAAGATAAATACCAATTTATTCCTGAACATTTGATTGAGCGTTTTGAGGAACTCATTCCCTTTGAGTTGCACTATACCAAACTTCAAAACATCCTTTTCCCTTTCTTAGAATCCAAGGGTGAACAATACCAGGGCACGACCATTCTATGGTCTCTACAGGATCAAACGCGTAAACGTTTAAAAGACACCTTCGATGCTTTGAAAAATAATCTACCCAGACAAACTATCAGTGAAATCATAGGGGACTACTTCTTCAAAGCTTTTGGTTTGATTCAAAAAGAAGAAATGATTCTCTTCCAAGTCGCGCATGAACTTTTAAGTGTCAATGAACTTGAGGCCATGCGTCACCAAAGCTTCGAACTCGGTTTCATATGGATCCCATTGCCAAAACCTCGTCCTCAACCTAAATTCGCTGTGGACAACGCTTTCTTCACGACAGAGACTGGTTCCTTGAGTTTTGATCAATTGACAATGGTCTTGGATGCCTTGCCTATCGATTGCACGTATGTGGATGAAAACAATAAGGTACGTTGGTTCAATCGACCTAAAGATCGTATCTTCCCCCGTTCACCTGTCATCATTGGTCGCGATGTCCGTAACTGTCACCCAGCGGAGAGTGTGGATGTGGTGGAAAACATCATTGAAAGCTTCCGTAGAGGTGAACAGAGCGAAGCCAACTTCTGGATTGAAATGCGTGGTAAGTTCCTTTATATCCGCTATTTCGCCCTAAGAGATAAAGCGAATGTTTATAAGGGTGTTCTTGAACTCTCACAAGAAGTCAGTGGCATTCGTGCTCTTGAAGGTCAACGTAAACTTCTGCAATGGGATAAATAAAAACTCGCGTTTGCGAGTTTTATCTTTTCTTGGTGCACCAGGCGGGACTTGAACCCGCACGATATGAACCATACGCTTCTGAGACGTACGCGTATACCAATTCCGCCACTGGTGCGATGCTTGAATATTATATCAAATATCCAAACATCTGTGCATCATTTATTTACCATTGAGAAAAGGATACTGTCACTTAAGGTTTTTGCATCATAACCTAATACTTCCACCAAATATAAACCCAAGTGTTGAGCAGTCCCAACTCCACGGGATGTGATGAGTTTACCATCTTGAACGACAAAATCTTCTAAATAGATGGCATCTTTAAACAGTTCATCCACATTGGGCATTGGATACGATGTGATCTTTTTCCCTTTGATGATATTCGCTTTTGCAAAGACACTGGGGGCAGCACAGATGGCACTCAACCATTTATCTGCTTTATTGTATTTTTGAATTAAGTCGATGACCCGTTCATCATTCCCCAAATGCGTGGATCCAGGTTGCCCTCCCGGTAAGAAAAGACCATCATAATGATCCATATCTTCCCATAACTTATCTGCTAGAACCGCGATGCCATGACTTCCAGTCACATTCAAATCACCCATTGAAACCAAGTCGACTTCAATTTTCGATCTACGCAAGAGATCCACCACCGTTATCATTTCAGTTTCTTCAAACCCATTGGCTAAGAGACATGCGAATTTCATATTCATCCTCCTTGTGTAAACTTATTATGATTATTATAGCACTTCCCCATTTTAGTCTTCCATTTTGACGCTAAAGTGATAGGATAAGAGAAGTTATTTTGAGGTACGCCATGTTTACACAAAAAGACTTACGACGTTTGGTTCTTCCCATCTTCCTCGATCAACTCTTGTTGGCAGGGGTTGGGATTGTTTCAACCCTATTGCTCTCTTATGCCGGTGAAGCTGCGGTTTCAGCCGTTTCCCTCGTGGAAATGCTTAATGTCTTGATCATCAGTTTACTCTTAGCTGTATCCACAGGCGGAACGGTTGTATTGGCTCAAATCATTGGTTCTAAGCGTATGGAGTTTGCTCAAAAAGCAGCTGGTCAATTGATGGTTCTAACGCTAATCGTATCCATGTGTTTTATGGCTCTTGTTCTTGGATTAGGTCAGCCCATCTTAAACTTGCTTTTTGGATCGGTTGATCCCGATGTCATGCGTGCAGCGCGTATCTATTTCATCATCTCCAGTCTAAGTTATCCTTTCATGGCACTCTATAACTCAAGTGCAGGCATGTTCAGAGCCATGGGCAATTCTCGTATCCCCATGCTTGGGTCCATGATCCTAAATATTTCAAGTATCATCGGTTTTGGCTTAGCCATCTTTATTTTTAAAGCAGGCATCACCGGCGTTGCCATCGCCAGTTTGACTTCACGTGTCATCGCATCGCTCTTTCTCTTACGGCTTAACTTCAATCCAGAACTTTTGGTTCATTTAGATAAAAACAAGCTTTTCATTTGGGACAAAATACTCATCCAACGCATCGTTCAGGTCGCCCTTCCGAACAGTATTGAAAATGGGGTCACCCAATTGGGTCGTGTTTTTCTCGCCTCCATCATTGCCTTATTCGGTACCGCGCAAATCACCGCCAACGGGATTGTGAATAGCCTAGGTGCATTTGCCTTAAGCTACTCAACGGCCTTGCTTTTTGCTAGTGTGACGGTGGTTGGGCAGTGTGTTGGGGCAAAAGAATTTGAACAAGCTCGTTTGTATGCAAAGAAATTGATGCGTCAAGGACAGCTCGCGACCTTGGTTCTTGCGGTCTTGGAAATACTCTTGTTGCCTTTACTTCTTAAGTTCTATACCATTTCGGATGAAGCACGCACACTGACTTATCAAGTCATGCTTCTACACAACACGATTGCGGTTCTCTTCTGGACGCCCGGTTTCATGTTGGCTTCATCACTTCGTGCTGCTGGGGATGCTCGTTTCACGATGATCGTATCACTGACAGCGATGTTTATCTTTAGAATCCCTGCTGCCTATCTCTTTGCGGTTGTCTTAGATTTTGGCGTCATGGGAGTTATGATGGCCATGGGCGTGGATTGGTTCTATCGCTTTACCATCAATCAAATCCGTCTTAAGGGGGACAAGTGGTTAACCTCAGTCGTATCGGCATAACAATTTAATTCTGCCTGGATTCAGCGTAGAGTGAAATAAAGGAGGATTCATTATGGTCCCACAACTTTTCATTAATCTCGCTGTCAAGGACGTTGAAAGAACAAAAACGTTCTTTACCAATCTTGGCTTCCAATTTAATCTTGAATATTCGAATGAGAATGGTTTATGTATGATTTTAAATGATAATACCTGTGTCATGCTTCTTAAAGAAGAATTCTTCCAATCGTTCACCAACAAACCTGTGAGTGATGCGTTTAAAACAACCGAAACTTTGATATCGCCAACGCTTGATACGCGTGAAGCCGTCGATGCATTGGTTGATAAAGCGGTCTCTCTTGGGGCAAAAGAATACAACCCTCCTAAGGACCATGGCTTCATGTATTTCAGAGTCTTTGAGGACTTGGATGGACATCAATGGGAATGGTCGTGGTTGAATATGGACTACAGACCTGAAAACTAATAATTGTTTATTGCTGCTTTAAGTTGATCAAATGCCTGTTTTAATGTATCCAACTTTGTGGCGACATTCACACGCATGAACCCTTCTCCGCCTTCACCAAACATCGATCCATCATTCAACCATAGCTTGGCTTGATTCATCAAGAAATCAACCAAGTTTTTTTGTGACATATTCAAAGCTCTAAAATCCATCCACATCAAATAGGTTCCTTCAATATCCATAACCTTGATTTGAGGCAACTCAGTAGCGACAAACGCTTTGACCCATTCAATGTTTGTCATTAACGTTTCAACGAGTGCATCCATGTACGCATCCCCATGCGTATACGCCATTTCACTGGCTACGATACTGAACTGATTCTGACCATGTAAACCTAGACGTTCATATTCATGTTTGATTTTCTCCATGAAATGTTCATTGGAGGTGATCAATTGGGAGAGTTTAAAGGTCGCAAGATTGAAACTCTTACTTGGTGCAACCAGTGTGATCACAAAATCCTTATAACCCTCATTCAAACTAACGGCTACCGAATGATGATTTGGTTCATAGACAAAGTCCATATGGATCTCATCAGACACCACGATAACTTGATGTTTTTCACAAATATCCAACATCCGTGTCAACTCATCCTGCGTCCATACACGACCCACTGGATTATGGGGTGAGCATAAGATGAAGAGTTTGACCTTTTCATTCATAATCTTTTGTTCAAAATCGCTAAAGTCGATTGAATAATGCGTACCCGCTAATTTTAAAGGATTGATGACAGGGATACGTTTATTGTATTTGATGGAGTTCTTAAAAGGATGATAAACAGGTTCTTGGATCAAGACACCATCGCCTTCATTGCTTAGTGCCAAGATACAAGCATTGACAGCACTGACAACACCCGGTGTAGAGAAGATCCAATTGCGCTCAATCGTCCAATTATGACGTCTTTGCATCCAGCCCATTACCGCTTCAAAGTAGGAATCGGGTTCAAAACTATACCCATAGACACCAAATTCAGCCAATTGACTCAATGCGGATACGATATGCTCGTCACTCTTGAAATCCATATCCGCAACCCATAGTGGTAAAGCCTCTGGGTTTGCATTAAATATTTTGTGTCCATCCCATTTGATGGAGTTGGTATGCTTACGTTCTAGTTTTTGATCAAAGTTCATGATTCGCTCCGTTTTATTTATAATCATACGCCTTCACATCTGGTTTTTAAACCCTAATTAAAAATGAACGTTACCGTTCATTGTGTGACTTCGATTCGAACTCTAGGATTATCCAATGAAAACGCTTTCGCTAACGCATCATAATGATCTGCAATATAATCATAGCGAGCCTTATATGTTGCTTCTACTGGAACAAAGCGATGTTCCAAATCCATTGGATCTATGACATGAAAGCCCTGTTCTTTTAAAGACTTGATCCAAGCTTCCATAATATCAAGCGCATCCGCCTCTAAGTGGAAGATATCCCCATTGTTTAATTCTAGCTTGATATCCAGTAAGAAATTACCCTGAAGATAGTCGGGTTGACGCCAATTGAAGGTCCCTCTGCGCGTTAAGGATACGTCAATCTGTTTCACTTCACGCACATCGAAACGGAAGATGGGCTTCCCTTTGCTTAAACGATGCATCATATCCCATTTAAGTTCATCAAATTCCAAGGTGTTTGCTTCAACACTCAACACAGCGCCTAACCATGCATTGGTTGCACTGGTTGATGTTCTAAAATGCTTTGGATAATATTGCTTATCAAAATCTAAAACGATGGTGTGGTAGATACGTGGCGAAAAGTTCTCAGGATAACCCATTATACTTCCCCCTTATTTGGTTAATCACATTAAACCACAGAAAAACAAAGAAAAAAACACCTTTCGGTGTCAAGTTCAAATTGGTGCACCAGATGGGATTTGAACCCACACGGTTGCCCACACGCCCCTCAAGCGTGCGCGTCTGCCAGTTTCGCCACTGGTGCATCGATTTACTAATCTGGGATTGTTCACTGGTGCGACCGACAGGAATTGAACCTGTGACCTAGTGCTTAGGAGGCGCTCGCTCTATCCAACTGAGCTACGGCCGCATTGGTCGGAACGACGCGATTTGAACGCGCGACCCCTACCACCCCAAGGTAGTGCACTACCAAGCTGTGCTACGTCCCGATGC
>DHGC01000098.1:0-11426 GCA_002402585.1 Erysipelotrichaceae bacterium UBA4808
TTGACGGCTCAAGATGTTTATCATACCGTCTTGAATTCAATCTAACCTTAGCGATGCTAAGGTTTTTTTGACTACAATGTGTGATTTTCACTTCAGTGGTATAATGAACATACAAAGAAGGTGAAGCCTTATGAAACATATCATTTTGATTCGACATTCACAGGCTGAAGATTTGCTAGAAGGTATGGATGATGCGATGCGCTCCTTGACGGGGAAGGGAAAAAAGAAGCTTCGCAAGATAAGTCCGTTTTTAAAGCAGAGGATTCGTGAGTACGAAACGGTCTCCATTTATAGTTCAAATCTGAAACGTTCGATCCAAAGTGCTCGGATTCTTGCCAAGCGCCTTAATCGCAATTACGCAGGTGAACAAACTTTTCTACAGACGGGTGACACGGAAGCCTTACTTGATCTGATTCGTATTGAAGAAGTGGACTGCCTCATCTTGGTTGGACATCAACCCTACTTAAGTGAGTTTAGTGAGAATTTGAGTGGTCTCGATTTACCGTTTGAAACCTGTGCTTGTGCTTGTTTTAGTGTGGATGAGGACGAATTCAATCTAGAGTGGTTCGCACAACCACACTGGATGACACGCCATGCCAAAGCATAAGCTTACTGTTAGAAGTTTATTCTCAGAATTATGGCAAGGACAGTGTGAACAGATCATTTCATGTGGTCATTTGATTCAAGTTGCAGACGAAGATGTTGAGATGGTACACCAGTATCGCATCGCAATTCGTAAAGCTCGATCATTACTTGTCTTTATGAAGCCTCTTTTAAAAGTGGCTTTTTTTAATCAAGTAAATGATCAATTGAAAGAATTTGCGGATCATTTCGCAAAGGTTAGAGAATGGGATGTATTGCTTGAATACGATCGAGAAAATTATCTAAAACAAGTTGAAGAAAACATTCAGCTTACGGATTTATTAATGAATGAACAAAGAAAGTATCGTATCAATGCATATGAACACTTTGATGCAAAGGTCATTGAAAGAACCATTCAAACAGATATGAAAGATATCGAAGCAAAGGGGTTCAAACATAAAGCAAAAGAAATTCAATGGGTTCCTTTCGTAAAGAAACGGGCAAAGATCTTACGTAAAGCGATTGAGCAAAAAGAAAAGCACTTGAAGTCGAACGAACTCAAACGCATCCATTCTTATCGCATTGCGAACAAACGTCTACGTTATGCGCTTGAATTGCTTAATCCTGTATGTGAGGAAGTGTTTGATAAGTGGATAAAACGATTGAAGACAAAAACCGATCAGTTGGGAAGTCGTTGTGATTTATATGTCATGGTCGAAGATTTAAACGCACTGAATACTCAAAATAATGAAGAAATGAGTGCTCTAAATGACTTCATAATGTTTATTTCATCTGAAATGACAAAGAATGAAGCAAATGGATAAAGCAATTCAATAAAACTTTGTTAAACTTAAAGCATGAGCTGTGAAAGGGAAACACTATGAAACTAGGAATCGTTGGGGCGGGCATGATCGTCCATGATGTCTTGAGTTTTTTACCTCAAGTCAAAAGCATTGAAATCACTGCGATCTGCAGTCGTAAATCAAGTTATGAGAAAGCAAAACAATTGGCTGAGCAAGCACGGATTCCTTTGGTGTATGAAGACTTGGAAGCCATGTTAGAGGATGACAAAGTTGATGCGATCTATATTGGCGTACCCAATAATCAACACTTTGCTTTAGCAAAAATGGCATTATTGGCGAAGAAGCATGTGCTCGTGGAAAAACCTTTCACAAGCAATCATCAAGAAGCTCTGGTTCTGGCATCGTTAGCGAAACAGCAGGCTTGCATCCTCTATGAAGCGGTCTCGACCCATCATCTTCCCAACATGCTTCATTTAAAGAAAGATGTATCGAAGTTGGGTGAGATTCGGATCGTTACTTTGAATTATTCACAATACTCCAGTCGCTACGATGCCTTTAAACAAGGGATTGTTGCACCTGCTTTTGACCCAAAGTTATCAGGTGGTGCACTTATGGATTTGAACATCTATAATATGGACTTTGTTTTGAACTTGTTTGGTGAACCCACGAATGTGGAATACTTCGCTAATGTTCAGAAGGGCATCGATACATCGGGTATCTTGATTTTGGAATACCCTACATTCAAATGTGTCTGTACAGGGGCCAAGGATTGTAAGGCACCGCTCTTTAACAGTATTCAAGGTGAAAAAGGATCAATCATCATCCAAACTTCTGTGAGTACACTTATCAACTATCAATTGATTATGAATGACGGATCACATAAACAAAGCTCTGCCAATGAAGGTGAAACCTTCAACTACAGTGAAGGAAATCATCGGATGTATGATGTGTTTGTGGAATTTGAACGCATCGTGCGTGAGGATGATCGTGCTCAAGCGCAGAAAATGTTGGATCTAAGTGTGTTAAGTATGAAGGTTCAAACAGAAGCGCGCATGAAGGCAGGCATTGTTTTTCCAGCAGATTTACAGGAGGTGGCCTGATGGATTTCAATGAATTCTTGCATGCCCAAGCCTTGGAGATGGGGCTTGAGGCAGTTCAATTGGTTAAAGAGCGTCAATGGCGACGCATTGGGGTACGCATCATTCTCCATGACGTATTAGTTTTTCAATACTTAATGGATGGTAAGAATGAAGACAATTACCTTCAAGGGAAAATAAATGTCGTTAAAGATACGGGCTTGAGCTCGGATGAAGTATACAATCGTAAAGCAGAGTTTGAATATTTGTTGGATAAAGCGAAATACTGTGTCAGTGGTGGAGCTGTTCCGATCATTGTGAACAATGAAGTTTATGGTGTCATTGCCATTTCTGGGATGACGCAAGAGAAGGACCATGAGCTTGCGATGGAAGTCTTGAAAAATGCATTTGATCGGATAAATGGATGAAGCCGATCATAACTGCTTTGATTGGGAATGGGAAGAGTGCCAATCGCTACCAACTGCCTTACCTCTTACAAAGAAAAGATAAATATACGGTAAAGACGATCTATCAACGTGACCTCTCCGTTTACAAGTGGAAACAAATTGATGATATTCAATATACCGATGATTTGAATCAATTGCTTAAAGATCCTGAAATTGAATTGGTTATCGTTACCTTGCCTTCACATCTTCATTATGAATATGCTAAGAAAGTATTGGATGCCGGTAAACATTGTGTTGTGGAGAAACCTTTCACTCAAACACATGCTCAAGCCAAAGAACTCTTTGAACTTGCAAAAAGTAAAGGTTTAATGGTTCAGTGCTATCAGAATCGTCGTTTTGACAGTGATTTGCTTACCGCACAAAACGTGATAAAGAGTGGTGTCTTGGGAGATCTTCAAGAAATGGAATTGAGTTTTGATTACGATCGACCTGAAGTTCCTTTAAGCAGCACCCGTTTTAGCCGTATCCATTCCTACTATTATGGTCACGCCTGTCACTCATTGGACCAAGTGATTTCAATGTTTGGGAAGCCAGATCGAGTCGTATATGATGTGCGTCAACTCCTTGGCAGTGGGCGTTTGAATGACTACTTTGATTTGGATCTATTCTATGGTTCTCTCAAAGTCTCCATCAAATCCAGTTTCTTTAGAGTTGTACCACGACCAAGTTTGGTGCTTTATGGAACGAACGGTATGTTTATCAAAGCGAAGAAAGATAAACAAGAGGAACATTTGAAACAATTCCTTTGGCCAGATTGGGAAGGGTTTGGTAAAGATGAACCCGATGCGTTTGGTATCTTGACCCTACGAGATGAAAAGGGTCAAGCTCAATCATCAAAAATTGAGACCGTCACAGGCGACTATGGTCGTTACTACGATGCCTTGTATCAAACATTACGCTTCAATGAACTGAAGTTGGTTAAAGATGAACATACCTTATGGCAGCTTGAATACTTGGAAGAAGGTATTAAAGATTTAAAGTAAAAACACGGAAGCTAAACGACAGCTTCCGTGTTTTGGTTATAGATGTCTTCGTTGAAATGGCCTGTTTTCTTCGCAACGATCAATGTTGCGGTGGCGGCACCCGTCACATTGGTGGCTGTTCTACCCATATCGACTAAGCTGGAGATGGGTGTCATCAAGACGATGACATCCAAGGGTAAGCCCATGCTTGCAAAGACGGCGGTAGCGGTGATCGTGGCAGTGCCAGGAACGCCGACGGTTCCAATCGATACCAAGACCGTTGTCCCAATCAACATCGCATACTGGGCTAAGCTAAACGGAATACCGAGCGCATTGATGGCGAAGACCGCCAACATGGTCGGCCAGATACCCGCACAGCCTGGCATGCCCATGTTTGCCCCTAAGGTAGCGACGAAGGATGCCACATCTTCATGTACGCCAAGGGTTTCCTTAAGTTGACGGATGGTTACGGGAAGTGTACCAATGGAAGATTGGGATGTGAATGCGACGATCTGTGCTGGAAAGATCCCCTTGAAGAAACGGATAGGATTGACTTTGGCAACCAAAGCAAGAAGCGTCCCATGAACCAAGAAAGTCTGGACGAAGAGCATTAGATAAGCCACAAGGACGGGTAGAATCAAGACCCAGAGGTCCACATTCGCACTGTGACGACTGGTCGCATAAGCAATCAAGGATAATACGGCATAAGGCGTCAGCTTGATGATGGAACGAACGATTCCAAACAGAATCGTATTTAAGCTGTCGATGTCTTCTTTAAAGTTAGCAAGAGAAGGGATGCGCTCGCGTAACTTGACGAACGTGAAACCAATCATCAAGGCGAAGATCAATAAGGGAATGATTTCTTGGTTTGCCGCATGCGCGAAAATGTTAAGTGGGAAGAGGTTCAGGATTGTCTCGAGCAATGTAGGGACTGTTGTGGTGCTGGCTTCTGTACTTTCTAGAATCGTCACACCTTTACCTAAGTTAAAGAGATTGGATACGACCACCCCTAGAATGGCGGCGATCAACGTATTCAAACTCAACCAGAAGATCGACCCCAAGCCAATTGACTTAAGTTTTGCCGTATTCTCCAGTTGAATAATTGAAGCAATAACACTGACGAAAATCAAGGGAACGACAATGGCTGAAATCAAACGTGTGTAGATTTGACCAAAGACACGAACCAAGTCCACATGTCCTTGGAAGACGAGTCCGATCAGAATCCCAAATGCCATTGCGACAAGTGTACGGATACCGAAATTGACTTTGCGTTTAGCTAAAGAGTAGAGTAAGCCAAATAAAATGAGTGTTGTGCCTAAGGCACTGATTGCGTTTATGGTGAACATAAATTTCCTTTCATAAAAAAACAGGTCGAAAACCTGTTGAAAATGCTAAATGGTTCTCAGCTTAGCGAAATTCAACATCGATTGTGACAACATACCATTCTAAGAACACGAATTCGCATCTTGAAAGCTCCTTACATAGTAAACATACTAGTAAACTATGTATAGATTATGCGATAAATGTCAAAAGCTGTCAATATGAATGATTACGATTTATAAAGGTAGATAAGAGTTCTGTAAAAATTTTCAAAGTTTATGAAACTAATTGACATTATCAAAATCAAAAGTCTATAATTGAATTAAATTAAAACGCTTTGAAGAGAAGAGTAACGTGTGTGGCGTTGGTAGAGAACCCTGAAGTGGTGAAAAGGGGAATCAAGCACAGGTGAACATGGTCTTGGAGCGGCATACCGAGGGGAAACCTAAGACTATGACGGACGATTCCGTTACAAATCTAGAGTATGTCTTGTACTCGAAGAGATTCGATCAGCGATGAGCGAATGAACAAAGGTGGTATCACGGTTTGACCCTCGTCCTTGGATGAGGGTTTTTACGTTTAAAAGGAGAAAAGGGAAATGCAGAAGAAAAATCTAGCGCAGCTTATTCTTGGAGATTGGAATACGAAGACAGTGGTTGGAGTTGCGATTGGGGCAGCCTTGTTTGGGGTTTTGATGGTCTATGGTGGCGTCAAAGTCTTCACCAATACCAATCTGACCACAGCGATGTTGATTCCGGTCATTGTAGGGGCTATGTTTGGCCCCGTGCCAGCTTTGGTGGCTTGTTTCTTTGGGAATGTCATCGCCGATTTGATCGGGGGTTGGGGTTTCTGGTTTGATTGGTCGATTGGCAATGGTGTCCTAGGCTTCTTTGTGGGTTTATTGCCATTGTATGGTGCCGATATCAATAA
This sequence comes from Erysipelotrichaceae bacterium UBA4808, assembly GCA_002402585.1. Lineage (GTDB taxonomy): Bacteria > Bacillota_I > Bacilli_A > Erysipelotrichales > Erysipelotrichaceae > UBA2212. The sequence goes on from DHGC01000098.1 coordinate 6,141, forward strand.
AGGCATCTTTACGGTTAAACATGCGATCATCTTTGCAGTGATTGCGGTCTTGGGCAATGCTTTGGCTTTTGGTGTTGTCACACCTTTATTCACGCTCTTGTTCTTTGGGGGCGAATTGAATATCACCTTCTTACAATCCTTAACCGGTGGGGCCTCCAATGTCTTGGTTCTCACCGTGTTGGGCATTCCTTTGTTATTTGCTTTGGCAAAACGCAACGCAAGTTCACAGAATTTGGTCAAAGAGTAACATGTCTAGTGAACCCTTGATTGTCTTCGACCATTTCAGTTTCCGCTATGCTTCACAACAAGTGGAAACCCTTAAAGACATTCATCTCACCCTTCATAAAGGTGAGAAGGTTTTGATCATCGGTCAAAGCGGTAGTGGGAAGAGTACTTTGGTTCATTGCATCAATGGCTTGATTCCCAATTCATTCAAGGGTGAAATCAGTGGTTCGTGTACTGTTGCTGGCATGGATATCAGCCGTGCCAGCATCTTTTCTTTGAGTAAACAGGTGGGCACGGTGCTTCAAGATTCCGATGCCCAGTTTGTAGCCTTGAGTGTGGGGGAGGATGTGGCTTTTGCCCTCGAGAATCAAGCGATTGAAAGAAAAGAAATGATTCCCTTGGTCAAGAAGGCGACCGATAAAGTTGGCATGTCCGATTTCTTGATGCAAGTACCGTATACCCTTTCAGGTGGTCAGAAACAAAAAGTCTCCTTAGCCGGTGTCTTGCATGAGAATGTGAGTATCCTTCTTTTTGATGAACCTTTGGCCAGTCTAGATCCCTATTCCGGCATGCAGGCAATTGAACTCATCGATACGATTCATCAAGAAGATCGAACCGTGATCATTGTCGAACATCGTCTAGAAGATGTCATGCATCGTGAAATTGATCGGGTTATCGTCATGCATGAAGGGGAAATCGTCTATGATGGTGAACTGAATGCATTGTTAAAGGCGAATATCCTCGTAAAGTATGGCTTACGTGAGCCTTTGTATCTACAAGCCTTGAATTATGCCAAGATTCCATTTGATAAATTTGAAGATGTGACGAACATCCAGAAGATCGATTTCAGTAATGTGCAAAATGAATTGAAGACCTTTGTACCGAAACAGATGCATAAATATATTGATCACTCAGAAATACTCTTACGGGTTAAAAATGTAAGTTTTGCCTACGATGAAAAACCTGTTCTAAAAGAGATCAACTTCACGGTCTATCGGGGTGAACGACTTGCCTTTGTAGGTAAAAATGGGGCAGGAAAGAGCACGATGGCCAAACTCCTCTGTGCTTTTGTTCGACCGAATAAAGGTTCGATTGAACTCAACACTACCGACATCAAAGTCATGACCATCAAAGAAGTGGGACAAAGAATCGGATATGTCATGCAGAATCCAAATCACATGATCGTCAAACACTTGATCAAAGATGAAGTGCGCTTTGCTTTGGAGAATCAAAGTTTAACTACTGAACAAATCGATGTCCGGGTTGAAGATGCCCTCAAGATTTGTGGTCTTCATTCCATGCGTAATTGGCCAGTTTCCGCAGTAAGCTATGGACAGCGCAAACGCATTACGGTTGCGGCGATATTGGCTTTAAAGCCCGATATTTTAATTTTGGATGAACCGACATCCGGTCAAGATTATGCGCATTATTCGGAAATCATGGACTTCTTGGATCAGTTGAACAAGGACCATGGCATCACCTTTATCTTCATTACCCATGATATGCATCTGGCCATCGAGTACACCGATCGTGCTTTGGTGTTTGCGGATGGAGCGTTGATTGCGGATGATGAGATTCAAGCCATCATGGCGAATCAAGCGATCATACAGAAGGCTAATCTTAAGCAGACATCACTTTATTATTTGGCGCAAGCATGTGATCTAAATGCAGAAACCTTCATTCGTTCCTTTATTGAACATCGGAGTCAATCATGAAGCAGTTTGTCATCAATGTCACACCAGGTCCAACCTTTCTTCATCATCTAACGGGGAAGACCAAGGTCATGTTGTTTGGAGCTTTTATCTTTTATACTTTGATGTCGTTTGATGTGCGTTTGCTGTTGCCTTTGTTCATCTTGAGCTTGATCGCACTCTTCAGTTTGAAGCCCAGTTGGAAAGTCGTCATTGCGTTGTTCACATTTATCTTCTTTATGAATCTGATCAACTTGGTTCTCTTTTGGTTGGTGGATCCAGATGTGGGTCAATACTATACGACAGAAACGCGAACCATTCTTTACTCTTTTGGAAACTTCTTTTTGAGTCGAGAAACATTCTGGTATCTGTTGATTCGTCAACTCAAACTGATGACCAGCTTTATGGTTTCACTAACATTCATTCTAGCCATCACGCCTTCTGAATTTGCGGCGGGTTTATATGGTTTAGGTTTACCCTATAAAGTATGTACGGTGGTATCCTTAGCTTTTCGTTATATTCCAGATATTGCGAATGATTATGAAAACATCAAGATATCGCTTCAAGCCCGTGGTTTGGAAATGGATAAGCGTAAACTCAATCTCTTCAAACGTTTAAAGGACAATCTCTTTATTTTATTGCCTTTGATCATCAGTTCATTTGATCGCATTGGCAATATTGCGAATGCATTGGATTTAAGAGCTTATGGTCTATTGAAGAAACGGACCTATTACGCTGAACACGAACCCACCAGAGCGGATCATTTCTTTCGTTTCATCGCAATCGCAGTCTTGTTATTCAGTTTTGCTTGGATCGGATCACGGATGATATGGCCTCCTGTCACACAAATGTGGACCCCCTTTTAAGGAGCAAGGATGATAAAGCTAGAAGAACTTCTCGAATTATTAAGCATCAAAAGCGTTTATGATGAAACGACGATCACAGCGTCTGAACCTTATGGCAAAGGGATCGCAAAAGCCCTTGCGTTCATGCGTGATCTCGCATTGAAACATGGCATGCGTGTGGAAGATTATGATGGACATGCGCTTGCGATCTGTTATGGCGATCAAGATGAACGCATCGATGTGGTATCGCATTTGGATGTCGTATCTGCGGAGGATTGGGAAGAAGATCCATTCACTCCACGCATCATTGATGGAAATATCCTTGCGCGTGGAACACAGGATATGAAGAGTGCCGCATATCTGACACTCAGAGCGCTGATTGAAATCAAAGAGAAGAAGTTGCCGCTCAAACGTCAAGTTCGTGTTGTGTTGGGCACGGATGAAGAGCGCACCATGGAAGACATCGTCTACTATGTCAAAAAAGCTGGCCAACCCCAATTCGCATTCACACCGGATGGAGCTTTTCCACTCTCTATCGGAGAGAAAGGGGCACTCATGTGGCACATTCAAGGTCAGATCGAAAGCCCCATTGTTGAGATGAAGGGTGGGACACAGTGTAATGTAATCGCACCCCACTGTTCATTCACAGTACCGTATGCGTTCAAGGGTTTGATCCATCAGACGACGGAAGCGCTTGGGTTCAAGCTTGTGTGTGTAGAGGACCAAGAACTTTTACACTATACCTTCACAGGCGTTGCGGGGCATGCCTCGCGTCCGGAAAGTGGACACAATGCGATTGTGGACGCATTGCAGGTCTTGGCTTTGTGTTTCCCCAAGACAGGCTTTAAGAAACTTTATGAGACCTTCGCAAGTCCATATGCAAAAGAGACGAATCTAGCGTATGACATTGCACCCATGGGTCCTTTAACCCTTAATTTAGGTGTGTGTTCGATTCAAGAGGGTGTCTTTGAAGCGGATGTGGATTGTCGTTATCCTTATGGTGTTACATCCGAAGAACTGACCCAATTATTAAGGCAAAACTTGCCGGGTTTCAACGTCTCGCTACCCTACGATGCCATTCCTTTCTTGAATGACATCCAATCGCCCTTTATTCAAACCTGTCTAAGGCATTATCGAGCGACTTTCATTGATGATCGCGATCCTTTCATCTCAGGGGGTGTGACGTACGGGAAGGTCATTCAACCTTGTATCGCATTTGGACCCCTCTTACCTGGACGCATCAGTCTTGCCCATCAAAAGAATGAGTCCATTGCCATTGAAGATCTAGAACTTCTTTATCCCTTTTATCGGGATGTCCTAATAAAACTTGCCAATTGTGAGGAGGAAACATATGCCTAAAACCATCGTTTTTCAATCAGATTTTACTTACAAAGAAGGCGCTGTAGCGGCCATGTATGGGGTGGTTAAGCAAGTCGATCCAGAATTGGAAATCATCGACTTGACCCACGAGATTCCTAAGTTTGATATTTGGTCGGCTTCGTTCAGGCTTCACCAAGTCGTACCATTTTGGCCAAGAGGCACGGTCTTTGTGAGTGTCGTGGATCCAGGTGTTGGGACAGCGCGCAAAGCTTGTGTTGCGAAAACCAAACGAGGACACTATATCGTCACACCCGATAATAAGACTTTGACGCACATTGCGAAGTTCATTGGGATTGAAACCGTCAGAGAGATTCCTGCAGATCTACGCTTCGCATCACCTTATAAGACAGCCGTTTTTCATGGCCGTGATGTGTTTGGCTATGTGGGTGCGCTGCTTGCAAGTGGTCAAATCGAATTTGAGGAACTTGGTATTGCATACACAGATTATCAAACATATGTTTTGGAAGAACCACGAATTGAAGAGGATAAGCTTGTGGGTATTGTGGAAATCATGGATCCTAATTTTGGCAATGCTTGGACCAATATTCCAATCACTTGGACGAAACAACTCGGCATTGAATACAATGATCTGGTTGAAGTGGATATTTATGAGAAAGAACGATTGGCTTTACAGTTGATCGTGCCGTATAAATCTACCTTTGGAGGTGTGCATGTGAATGAAGCCGTGATGTATGCGAATGAGCTTGAATGTTTGGCATTGGCCATCAATCAAGGTTCCTTCATCCATACCTATCATATTGACCAAGGACCCGATTGGTGCATTCGCATCCGCAAGGCAAGTTATGTCTAAGATCTTAGTTCTGCAATCGGACTTTGGAATCGTGGATGGGGCAGTGAGCGCCATGATCGGGGTTGCCTTAAGTGTCGATGATTCTTTGAAGATCTTTGATTTGAGTCACTCCATATCGCCTTTTAACATTCATGAGGCATCGTATCGCTTATTACAATCTTTACAATACTGGCCAGAAGAATCTGTGTTTGTAAGTGTCGTAGACCCAGGGGTTGGATCGAAGCGTAATTCGGTCGTAGTGCGTACACGAGAGAATCACATCGTTGTGACACCGAACAATGGGACACTGTCGCATTTGAAAAAGTTTATTGGCATTGAAGAAGTGTATGAAATC
>DHGC01000098.1:11444-11866 GCA_002402585.1 Erysipelotrichaceae bacterium UBA4808
GGTGCACGTTTGGCTTGTGGGCAATTGTCCTTGGATGATGTTGGACCCAAGCTTATTGATAATCAGATTGTGTCCTTTGAGCTTCCGGTCTCCTTAGTCGAAAACAATACGGTTCATGGCAGTGTTGAAATCTATGATGAACGTTTCGGTAGTTTATGGACCAGCATCTTGGTTGAAGATTTCAATCAATTGAAGCCTCAGTACGGAGATCATTTCAACATTAAAATCATGCATGAAGAAGTTACGTATTTGGATGAGGCTGTCTTATATGGTCGTGCATTTAACGATGTGCATGTCCATGATTTGATTCTCTACGTGAATTCATTGAATCGCATCGCATTAGCACTGAATCAAGATTCGTTGGTTAAAAAATATGGCATTGGTTTAGGCTTGGATTGGACGATAAGCATCACACCCATTCG
>DHGC01000002.1 GCA_002402585.1 Erysipelotrichaceae bacterium UBA4808
ACCTTATCCAAGAGGTCTCCTATGCAAAACACCGATATCCTAAACTTATTCAACCAACTTACCGACTTCCAAAAAGAGAAGATCCAACGTGAGCTCCGTAACTACATCCAGTTCAATGAAACGGTTGAGTCGTCTCACGATGCTTTCTGCCCTGTCTGCGGCATCCAAGAACCGAAGATCATCAAGAAAGGGTTCTTGAATGGTAAGCAAAGAGTCGAATGCCAAAGTTGCTTTCATAAATTCGTCCAAACCAGAGGTAAGCTCCGCTATAACTCACATCAGAGTGAGGAACACTGGTCAATCTTGATTTTAGATACTCTGAATGCCGTCCCACTTCTAGAAACCGCAGCGAAGCTGGATTGTATCGTGGATACGGTCTTCCATATGCGTCATCGCTTCCTGCTCTTACTTGAACAGCTTATTGATGAGCAGCCGCTTGTCTTGGAAGGCATCATTGAGATGGATGAAACTTATATCAATGATGGTTATAAAGGCATCAAACGAACATCAGGACGAAAAGCTCGTAAACATGGTGAACGTGCAAAGAAGCGTGGCTTGTCAGAGGAGAAGCTCTGTATCTTCATGGGGACAAATCGTTTAGGTCAAGAATTGGTTCAATGTGTCAATCGCGCACGACCTAGTTCTGAAGAAGTCGTTCAAGTGTTCGGCGATGTCATTCAAGCGAAATCAATCCTGATCAATGATGGTTTATTTTCCAACGATGAACTCATCAAACAGAATCAATTAACGAGTGTGATCGTGTCTGATCATCAAGAATTCACATCCACCGTACATCTCAACACGGTGAACAATATGCATTCAGGATTCAAAGCTTTATACCGGCACTATCGAGGTGTTTCCACTAAGTATCTCAATCGCTATCTGGCTTTATTCATCTTTATGCGTCGATTTATCGGGATGGATGATCAAGAGAAACTCATGGTCTTCCTGTCTAAAGCTAAGGAAACAATCGCTTCTTTTACCAAAGTAATGGTTAAATCTATGAATTTACTAACCATTTAGTTGGCATTTAGGATAAAGTCCTTATTTGCCGAATAACACCTTGAATATTAACTTATTTAAGATTCATCGAAAATAATCGATATTCATATAGAAATTATGGCAGATCAACTCAAGATAAGTCAGGCACCGGTTAAGATGCCCAGTATCACCCGTCATGAACCTCAGTCTGAGGTGCCTTTTCAGATTCAAGATGTATCCAAAGTGAATAACTTGAATGTTCGTAAAGATGCACATGCTCAAAACCTAGGTCTTCTCGATCAAGAGCACACTGTTTTAAGCGAACTCCTTAAACAAAGTGAACTGAGTACCCAGTACATCTTTGCTTATCAAAATATTGAATCGGTCGTACAAATGCTCTCCATTGATAATACCGGACTCCAAGAAGCTTTAGGGAAACTCTTGGCTTCATTCGCACTGGATCCATCACAATTGGTTCAAGAAATGAAAACCCAAGCGCAAAACAATGTGACCTTCTATGGACAAGTCTTTGATGAGTTGAGGAAGATGCTAGATGAAGGGCAGAAGCATGTGGTCATTGATGCATTACAAAGCATGTTATTACCGATCACACATGCAAGAGCACGCAAGAGCATACAATCTCATCTTGAAGCCTTGATGCATAAATACAACCAAAGTTATTTCCACGGAAATATTGAAGAGGTCTTAAAGAAGAGTCCTCAGATGGATGCACATGCATTACAGGAAGAACTCACAAAATTATTCAATCTGATTGAACAAAACGGTTTGATGGATTCGAATGTTGAGACTATCTTCCGCTTGTTAGAGGTTCATCTCTCACGCTTACTTCGTTCTGATTCTGAAGACAACGATCTTAAACAGATGGCGATTTATCAGAATGCGATTGCTGAGAATCTACGGTCTGGTTCAAAAACTATGGGAAAATTTGTGGAACTCTTAAAGCTCGCGGAACAGAACAGTACAGACTTGGATAAACAGAGTCTTCAAGACATCCTTCGTTTCATTCTCAACGCACCTTCAAACTACATTCCACTTCACCATATTTACTTGCCTCTACGCTTTCATGAACAAGTTGTGCATGCGGAAGTCTGGATTGATACAGGGAATGAGCGTAAGGCAGTTCAGGTACTCATGCTTGTGGATTTAAATGAGATTGGGATGGTTGAGTGTGAAATACACGCCTTGGATAAACGAATCTCCATTCAATTGAATGTACCCAGTGAGTATCGGACACTATTTGAAGCTCAACGTGATGCGATAAGCCAAGCTATTCGAAAATTAGGCTTTGGTGTGGAGAAATTGCATGTTTCAGATTGGACACAAACGCGTTCACTCTTGGATGTTTTCCCACATCTACAAGCACTTCAGACTGGAATCGACGCCTATGCCTAAGCTCAAGAAAGCAGTCGCACTCAAATACGATCAAGCAAAACAGAATGCTCCAATCGTTATTGCTTCTGGCTATGGACCCATTGCCGAACAGATCATACATCTCGGGGAGAAGCTAGGAATTCCGGTTTATGAAGATGAACACAGTGCTGGAATATTGACGATGTTGAAGCTAGGCGAAAGTATTCCCATAGAGTTGTATCAAGTCATTGCGGAAATCTATACACAGCTCTTGATTGGGGCTGAAAAGATACGTGAAAAGAACAGTTAAGATACCCAAAGACAGTCAAATAGTGTAAAGTTTTGTTGTACGGTTATTTAAGGAGCACTATGACACGGATACTTACCATTACCAATCAAAAAGGCGGCGTCGGTAAAACGACCACCACCATCAATCTAGCATCAGCGCTTAAACATCAAGGTTATAAAGTCTTGATCATCGATATGGATCCCCAAGGAAATCTATCCTTTTGCGCAAACGCAGAAACGGTCTTAAGTGCCACCATCTATGAAGTGCTCAAAGGTGAAGTCAAACTCCAACACGCCATTCAGCGCACAGCCATCATCGACATTGTTGCGGCAAATATCTTACTCAGTGGAATTGAAATGGAATACACCCAAAGTGGTCGAGAATTCCTATTACGCAACGCATTACAAAACATACGTCCATATTATGATTACATTCTGATCGATACCCCTCCAGGCCTAGGCATTCTAACCATCAATGCCATGAGTGCCTGCAATGGTATCTTGATTCCTATGGTGGCGGATATCTTCAGCCTCCAAGGCATCACACAGCTTCATGAGACGGTTCAACAAGTTCGTAAGTATTCGAATCCGAATTGTACGATCGAAGGGGTTATTCTCAATAAATACAACGATCGTGTTTACTTGAACCGTGAAGTCAAGGGGACAGCAGAACTCGTCCTCAATGATTTGAAGCTCAAGTTGTTCGATACCAGCATCCGCTCCAGCATTAAAGTTGCGGAAGCACAATCCAGCCAACAAGATCTCTTTGATTTAATCAAGCAAGGGGATGTGGCACAAGATTACTTGAACTTAGTTAAAGAAATTTTACAGGGGGAAACGCATGTCCAACAATCGCACAATTGATAAAGAAGCCATGTATAAGAAAATCATGCCTTCATCAAACCAAACCAAAATCGAAGAAGAAGGTACACCCCTTCCACAACCCACACCCTTCTTACAACCCAAGGTGTTGGTCAATGTTGCAGAACTCGCTGTGAAAGAACGCATTGAAGAAGCCATGGAAAAGTTCAAGTGTTGCCAATGTGATCATTGTGTCAAAGATGTCTTGGCGTTGGCGGTCAATAATCTTCCACCGAAATACATCGTACGAAATGAGCTTGACCAAACGTTGGAGATTCGTCGCTACGATGCGGATGTCATTTCAGCATTAGTCAACGCGGTCATTAAAGTTAAACAAAATCCAAGACACTAGGAGGACGCATGGCACTGATCGATGAAGGATATCGCTTCGCTATGTGTGAACTCAGAACACAAGGCAACGACTTACTGACCAAGGGGAAAATCATTAAGATTGGACCCGACTTCTTGGAGATTTCAAATGATTTGGGTTCGTCCAGTCTAACCCGCTATGAACACAATGTTAAAGTCATCATCAGTCACCACAGCTTAGAACCCTTGGTGATTGAAGGACGCTTATACATCCCGACCATGGAGTTCTTCCGTGTTATCGATACACGGACATTGGTTGAAGGTGAACAACGGAATTTCTTTCGCGTGAATGTCACTCTTGAAGCGACGGCCGGGATTGAGGCACGAGGGGGTGGACCGATTCGAAACATGACCTGTATCCTACAAGACTTGAGTTTGAATGGAGCTTTGGTTCATTCAAAAGCGATTCTAACCGTACGAACCAAGATGCGTTTAAGCTTCACCCTTGATGGCAAAGAATTTATGATCATCGGCACCGTGGTACGCTGTCGCGCTGCTCAAGAGGGTTATTACGGCTATGGGGTACGTTTCAATCAAGTGGATGACAATACCGCCAATGCGATTGTGCAATACTTATTTAAGCGACAGAAAGAAACCATTGATATTTAACTTAAGTTCTTCAAAAGTTGTTCGATAAACATGTTGAAGAACTTTTTTCATGGGAGGATCCATTATGAAAATTGAAAATAACCCAATTGCAAAGATACAGAAAACACAAGCCCCAAAGCCTGTGAATAAAGTTGAAAAAACGAAAACATCTTTGAAGTTGGATACCATAGAACTGCATGAAACCAAGCCTAAGCAGGATGTGACTGAATTAAAAGGTAAAGTTGTGGAAACGCTTAAAGAAGAATTCTCTTCCAAACGTGTTCAAGAACTTAAACAACAAATCCTAGATGGAAGCTATTCCGTTGATCATCGTAAAGTAGCCGAAGCGATTTTAGCATACCAAGGTGAAAACAATGATTGATTGGATGAACATTGAACAATTCATGGAGCACTATACAAGTTTCTTTGAAGAAATGGTCGAATTTGAGAAAGTAAAACTGCGTGTTTTAATGTCCAATGATGTGCAAGCTATTCAGACGAATCTACTTGAGCAACAAAGCAATGCGAAACGGATTGAAAACATTGAAATCGAGCGTCAGAACTTCTTTAAGGTTCATGGTTTTGAGAACTTAAGTCTACGTGAAGTCATTGCCCTTTGTGATACAGAATTGAACGTGAAGTTGGAGCATACCTATGAACGTCTTCAACACGCCATTAGTCAGATTAAATACCACAATCGTAAGAGTATGGAAATCATTCATATGAACCTCAACATCTATCAAGATGCGGAGGTGCGCTGATGCGCTCCACATTTTTAGGTTTAGAAACGGCACGTAAAGGCTTGACCGTCAGTCAAAAAGGACTGGACATAACAGGTCAAAACATCACCAATGCCAATACGGAAGGGTACACACGTCAACGCATTGATGTTGTGAGTGTATCCAGCAACATTGACGCACGTTATCGCACAACCCAAGCCGGCATGAGCGGCCAAGGTGTCATGGTTTCAGATGTCTCCCAAATCCGTGACCAGCAATTGGATGGTCGTTATCGCAGTGAATTAGCAGAACAGCGTTATTATGAACAAACGCTTACCATTTTAGATGACTTGGAAGGTGTACTGAATGAAATCGAAGGGGGCATCAAGCCGAGTCTACAAGATCTGGTTTCTTCGCTTCAAGATTTCAGTATGAATCCCAACCAAGCTGTGAATGCGAATATCGTTCTATCTAAATCCAAGAGCGTCATTCAGATGTTCAATCAATATGCAGAAGAATTGAATGGATTGAAAGCACAGAGCATCTCCGATCTATCGGTTGATGTGAATGATGTAAATACGACCCTAAGTAAAATCCAAGGCTTGAATGATAGTATCTCAAAAGCTTTCTTAGAAGGTAAACAGAATGCGGTTAATGAGTTGATGGATCAACGCAATCTCTTAGTTGATCACCTCTCAACCTTCGGTAATATCAAAGTCACGACACAAACAGATGGTCAAATCCAAATCCACATGCATGATCAATTGATTTTGGATGGGGACTATCGTGACCAATTGAATCTCTTAAAACCAACGGAACCACTTGTATTGGAATGGCAATCAACAGGACAAACCATATCTTTAGGAGCAGGGAGCCTGAAGGCAAGCATTGAGCGTATTGAAGGGGATAATCCTTTTACACAAGGCATTGCTTATTACCAAGGACAACTGAATGAACTTGCGACATCTTTTGCGTATGTCATGAATCAAGCCTTTACTCAAACCAGTGGTCAAGCAAAAGCATTGATCAGTGGTAATACCGCTTCAGACTTAAGTATTGAAGATGCGTGGTTAAAGAATCCTTCGTACATCCTGAACCAAACGGGCAGTCTGGACAATCGTCCAATCCTTGCCTTAATTGAAAAGTTAGAAGGTAAGATGCTCATTAATGAAGAACAAAGCTCGATGAGTGAATTCGTCTCCAAGTTTGTCATCGCACTTGGACAAGATCGTAACTTCATCGCTTCACGACTCCAAACCAGCACGAGTATTGCGAATGATCTTGCGCAACAGCGAGATTCCATCAGTGCGGTCTCACTGGATGAAGAAGGGGCAAACCTCTTGATCTATGAGAAAGCCTT
>DHGC01000014.1 GCA_002402585.1 Erysipelotrichaceae bacterium UBA4808
GTTTATGAATGGAAAGGTTCTGTGCTTCCTCCAAGTGATGAAGATGAAGAGGAAGATGATGCGTATAGTTGGGGGCAAGATGTCTGGGATGAACATGCCAATGAAGAAGAAACAGCTGCGATCAGTGCAGCAGCGGCTTTGGCGGGTCTGGTTGGGGCAGCTGCAGCAGCGGCTGGTTTAGCGGGTGGCTTCGGCGGATCGGGTTATATCAAAAAAGATGAAGAAGGAGATTTTATCGTCAATGATCCGGTAACGGGTGAAGAGCGTGTCTATGTTCGAAATAAAGAAACCGGTCGTTATACCAATCCTTTGACGGGTGCGGAATATACGGAAGATGAATTGTACAATCAAGTGGCGTCGCGGGCTGAGAATGCAGATGTTCTATCTCAGGATCATGCACAGTCTGAACAAGCCAAGCAGGCACAAAGGCTTGCGAATCAAAAGCTCAGTCGAGCTGAGCAGGATTTCAAGCAAGAAGAGCGTTCACGGAAGTTGCAGCGCGAACTTGAGCAAAAGGGTGAAGCGGGCGATGAGTTTGCGGCTGCGATGGCGAAGAAGCTAGATCGCATGAATGCGCAGAAACAAGCTACGGGTTCAATGAATCAAAAGGATATCGATCAATTTGCTCGGACACATGGTCTTTGGACGAAAGGTAGTCTTGCGGGTAAGGAAGGTCTTCCACCTGCAGAGAATGAATGGGAAATCTTTAAACAAGGATTGGCTCTTTCCGGTGAGGAAATCGCGCGTGGTGAAAGTAATAAAGCCATCGCATTACGGATTGCCGTCAGTCTTTTGACCGGTAGTTTTGTGGCAAGAGCTGCGATGTCGGCGGCTGCGGCGGCTACGGTGGAAGCAGGTCTGGAGTTTATTCAGGCAGGGTATACAATGAAGGATTATGTGGATAAGGGTGGCAATGACTGGAAAGAAGGCGCGAAACAAGCCATCACGAAGACGCTTGTTGGAGAAGCCATTGGGCGAACTTTTGGTTTAGGTTTGGGGGCTTTGGGTAAGGCGGCTTCCAAAACCGGTCAGTTCATTTCGAAATCACAAACCGGTAAGATCATCGTTGATGCGATTTCTAATTATGGTGAGAAAGCAGGCAAGGTCTTGAATGCCAATATTGGGGATGTGCCGAAGGTCATAAAGAACCTAGGTAAAGAAGCGAGTGAGTCTGCGTTCGCGACTAAGATGGCTAATGCAGGGGTAAAGAAATTATCCACGAGAGCGGGTACTTTGGATGATTTTGCGAAGAAAAACACAAGCAATACACAAAGAACTCAGAATGCTGTACAATCGCAAGCGGACAGTGTCAAAGCTGATACACCAAGTAAACCGTCTGTAAATAAACCAAAAGAAGGCATTCGTCCAAAGGATACGGAAGCCTATAAACGGGTTTCGCAAGAAGTGGATGATGCCTTAAAGAAAGCAGAACGAAGCGCTGCAGATAAGATTGAAAAGTTCCGCAATGATGTGAAGCTCGATCCAGAATTAAAAGCACGAAATGATTTGCATATTAAAGGTAAAGAAGAAGGTTTGGATGCGGTCAATAAACTCGATCAGGCACGTCAAAAATTGGCAAACAATCCCGATTCGCCGGAAGTGAAGAAAGAACTTGAACAAGCGGTCCTAAATGTTCAGAAGAATAAACATGCGCAGAAGGTCATGAATGAAAAAGAGTTGACCAGTAATGCGACACGTTCTGATTTCAATGATGTGAAGGTTCGCAAGGATGCGGTTATTTCATTGAATACGAGTGAGCGAATTGCGGCTGAATTTGGTTTGGATCCAAAGAGTGTAAGCAATGTCCAGGCAACCAATAATATGAATACCTCAGGTGTAGGCGATATCAAAGGGGTTGCGGGGGATTCGATTCTCGGTAAACAAGTTGAGGGTGCGCCACGGAAATTTACAGCGGATGATTTGGATTTGGCAAACTTAGAGAAAAAGGGTGGTGAAAAGATCAGTATTGATTTAGACCAAACTTATCGTGTTGAGATCAAGATGAAGGATGGATCGATTGAAGTACGTGATTTATCCGCACGCAAGATCAAACAGATTCAAAATGAAGAAGTTTATAAAGAATGGAATGATGGTAAGTTGCCGATGAAGGATGGCAAAATCGACCATGACGCCATAGAAGAGTTCGCGGAAGAAATGGATTACACGGTTTTGGATGCCCGTAGTCCGGATGCGTATGGCACCGTTGGTGATCTTCAACAGGCTCTAAAGAGTGATGGAAGTATCCGCCAATATGGAGATGCGGAAGCTGTCAGTCGAACCATCAAGTACAAATCGGATGAGTGGACACATACCAAGTATGATAAAAAGATTGAAGCCAAGGAGTTTGTCGCGGCTGAAGGGGATGTGGCGGAAGGCATCCGTCAAGGTACGAAGCAGTATGATAGTCAGTTGGTTTACCAAGTCAAGGCAATCAATGCCAAAGAAGGGGCGACGAAGCTTGTCATACCACCGAAGTTGGCAGAGGGGATGTCAGTCTTGAAACAGATTGGGCATGGTAAAGGTAAGTTGAGTCCAGCTGAGGCGGAAGCCGTATTGAGGCGTATGGGCACGAGTACAGAAGATGTATTGAGGATGAATTCGGAACAGACAGAATTCATTAATCGCGTCATCGCAAGGAGGTTTAGAGATGAGTAACAAAGCAACAATTCGGATTCCTAAGGATGCCATCGTACAAGTGGGTCAAGATTTAGGTTTGGAAGTGAACCGCTTGGCGTCGTATTTTGGGCTAAAAGAGGGCAATGGGAAAATTGACTTTGATAAGCAGTGGGAGGATGTTTTACCTGTCCTGCTTCAACCGCTCAATTTCTCAGGCATCACGACCTTGTTTGAGGACGATAGCTTATTGTTTACCAATGTGTTGAGCGATGCGGTGGATACGGTCTTCTGTGGTACGGAAGCAGAGGATTTGGCGGTGCTGCCGATGCATCCAGATGCGATGATGGATCTGTTGGCGTCCTATCTCGGTGTGATTGGTGAAACACCAAGGGTCAAGCAAGAGCTTTCTTCAGATGCGTTGATTGCACTGTTAGCGATTGCGGATACCGTGAAACGAGCGAAGCTAAGCAATGTGTTGGATCCCAGTCAAACGGAATTTGAGATCACTTTGCAGAGTGTAAGCAAAGCGTATGAAGATGCGATCAAAGCCAAAGATCTACGATGGTTGGCTCCGTTTGCGAGTGAGCTGCGTTTTGAAGCGAAAGTGATTGATTTCAATAAAGCACTGATGAGTCTTGCCAAGACAGGCATCATTCAATATGTGAATAAGAAGATTGATATCGATGATAATGGAAGTGTTCTATTTGATGAGTTATTACGTAGAAAGAGCATGCTTGGCATACGCTCTGTGTTCTATCATGAAGGGGTGTTGAATTATCTTTCTTTGGCTTTTCTAAGGACGGAAAACATGATTTGGCAGCTTGATGTATCCAATAAAGGAAACATCATGTCTTTGAGTGTCGAAGAGTTGAAAGGGATGATTGCGACCTTGCTTGCGCCAGGCGAGATTCCACCACCACTAAAGACCAATGAAGAAGTTGAAGAACCTACAGTGCTTTCATCTCCTCGCTTCTGTCGCAATTGTGGTGCGAAGTTGAGTGAAGGTGCGAAATTCTGTAAGAGTTGTGGGACGAAAATCTCCTAAAAAATAGAATTTAAATGTAGTTTAAAGAACGATGACGAGCATCGTTCTTTTGATGAACTTAGGGGGTAGCTTAGGGGGTGGCTTAGGGGGTAAACCTTTGTATCCTACAAAGTGCTGTGCTTAGAATAGTATTTCTGATTTGGGCTCATGGGTTTACCTGGTTCTGTTAATAGAAGCTTGTTCGATGTGATTAAAGGTCTCAAGATGTTTTCTCGAAAATACTTGATGTCTCTAATTCCAAGATAATCCTGAATCTCTTGTCTAGATTTAGGTTTTATACAAAACGNNTAAGATCTGTTGCGTTCGATCCTTAGTTGAGTCATAGTTGTCTGGAACAATGTTAGGCGTTGTCTCTTGGACGATGAGTTCACTGGTCAAAGGAATGATCGTCGTAAAAATATCCCCTTCGATAAATTTTGGATCAGCACCAGCATAGATTCTGTTATAAAGAACGATATTACGAACACCAGATCCAAGTTCATCTACGAGCCCAAGCTCTTTGAAGAATTTAGCGATTCGCGGATTCTTTGGATATGGCGCAAAATTCTCAAAATCGAGTTGACCATAACCATTAGCTTTACTGCTATTCTCAAAGACAACTCGATCTGAATAAATAATCATTTTGGCTGGAAAAGGATTAGCGTATTCTCGATGAATAAGTGAGTTTGTTATCGCTTCTCGATAGATCGCATCTCTTAGATTAACGCGCTGATCACCTATGAGATGGAAACGATCATCCAGGTGTTTAGTAATGAAGTGTGTCATTCGTTCATAACTCTTTATCAGATTCTCACGAATATCATCACGATCATCATATCGGTCGAGGTTTCTTCGTCTGAGTAAAGCGTCTGTTCGATGGTGAGGTAGGGCAGATTGAATTAAGTGTTCGTTACCAAAAACAAGAATACCTCCGAGTGTAAGTGCATCGTTACCGCTTGCCGGGTCTTTAACATAGAAACCGCAACTCTTGAGGATTTCGATATCATTCATTCTTGTAAAGGGGTGGTCAGTTTGATTCATTTCAGCACGAGTTCGAATTGCTTTGAATACATCATGATCAAGTTCTTGAATATCCGCGTAGGGGAAGAGGCGGTCTTCGGTATTACTGCTTTGTTTTCTAAGGATAAGATTCGTAATTTGATTTGCATGATTGGTTATGTCAAAATCACCATCTTCATTACGATCGTAGAAATGTCCTTTATAACGATGAAAATGCGAACTCTCGGGAACATACATATAGAGAACATATTTTCCAGCAATCTGAATGGTTTCAATTTGGAGATAGTAGGTTGGGCTGATGAATTGATTGTT
>DHGC01000050.1 GCA_002402585.1 Erysipelotrichaceae bacterium UBA4808
TCAAAATTTCGAAAACTTAAATTGGATAAATAAAAAATTACTCGATTAGGAATAAATTTGCATAGAATGTCTTTATGCTTTGACTACACGTTTCCTGTGCAATTCAACATTGTTATTTTATCATTCTAAAACAATTAATGAAATAACTTTTAGATGAATTGTAGTCATATTCCTTGATTTCTCACACGATATACACATTATCGGTTTATATGTTCCTCGATGATTGTGATTAAAGGGACGTAATTCACAAAATCATATAAACATAAAAATGAAGCGACAATTGAAGTCACCTCATCGTGTGCAAACGTTTACATGATCTCAAAACATTCTAATATCTTATTTCGCAAACACAACCAAGGTATAGGGGTTGATTGTGGCATTTTGAACCATGACACCGTCGATTAGACCCGCTTCATTGGCAATGACTTTTACAAAGGTGCTAAAACTCTCATAATAGATTTGGTTGGTTGGATTGATGTAAACCCAAATCTCTTCATAGGGTTTTGATCGCTCACACTTATAATTAATCACCAACATCCCATCCCATTCACGGAAACTGACCCGTTGCTCGATTTTTTCAGGATCATTCAAGCGTAAAATAGGAAGCATCTTCCTTAACTGAATCATATCCTTCGTATACTTGAACACCTCGAGATATCGTTCTTTACGTGTCCAGTCCAATTGGTTGATGTTGTCAGGACTGCGATACGTATTATGCAAACCGTTTTTGGTTCTGCAGAACTCTTGCCCACTGTGAATGAATGGAACACCTTGAGCTAGTAAAGTCACACTTAATAGAAGTTTCTGTCGCTTGATGCGGATATCCCGATTGTCTTCCTTATTGCTTTCTTTGAGCTTATCCCAAACTGTGTGGTTATCATGACATTCGATGTAGTTGATTGACTTATCCGGTCGATCGAACAAACGCGTACGATTGGCTACCGCTGTTCCCAGCATGCATGCTTTCATGGCTTCGATGTAATTGGTATCCCCTAGACAGTAACCTTTTACATTGATCTCTTCATGTGAAGTCTTACCTTTGACGTGTTCGCGGAAGAAGTCGTTGAAATGACCAATATTGGGCATCAAGTGTTGATTGTAGCGATTGGCCTTTTGATGTTCCGGCAAGGAAGTCGGCATGTTCCAACCTTCACCATACACCATGGCTTCAGATTTAATGGAACGACATAGTTCTTCGACTTCATTCATCGTATCCACATCCAAAACACCCATTAAATCAAAACGGAAGCCATCCACATCATAGTATGTCATCCAATGTTTGATACTATCTTTAATGAACTTACGTGCCATCAATCGATTTGAATCCAAATCATTCCCACAGAAGGAGCCATTCGATAACTGACCGGATGGGGATCGTCTAAAGAAGTAGTATGGAGCCACTTTTTCAAATGAACTGGCTTCCATGTCATACATATGGTTGTAAACCACATCCATGTTCACACGGATGCCTTGTTTATGGAAAGCTTCAACCATCTTACGTGCTTCTTCAATTCGCCCAATCGGATCATCTGGATTCGAGGCGAAGCTTCCTTCAGGCACATTGTATTGCATGGGGTCATAACCCCAGTTGTAGAAGAGGGATACATTGTGTTCATCCACGGTCGCAAAATCATACATTGGCATGATTTGGACATGGGTGATACCCAATTCCTTGATATGATCGATCCCTGTTGAAACACCCTTCAAGGTTTTCGTTCCAGTTTCAGTCAATCCTAAGAACTGTCCACGATGAACAATATTGGACTCTGCTTGTAAAGTAAAGTCACGAATGCTCAATTCATAAATAATCGCATCTGTGGCTTGTTTCAACACTGGGAGCTTATAGCTTTGTTGAGCTTCGATTTGATCAAAATCAATCACAACCGAGCGTTGATGATTAACGGTTGAACCTGTGGCATACGGATCCGTTGCGGTGGTCCAATTCCCATTGACCAACACATGATACAAATAACTTAAGCCATGTGCATTGTAGCTTAGATGATAGGCGAAGACACCCTTTTCTTGACGACTGAGTTCGATGACAAGAGGTCCATTTTTTTCAAAGATTTCGATGACAACGCGGGTTGCGGTTGGAGCCCATAAAGCAAAGTAAGTTCTGCCGGCTTGTATCGTTGCCCCTAAATCATCCCCATCATAGAAGTATTCTTCGTCAAATCGTTGGGTCTTTGTGATTAAACTGTATTGAAGTACGACAAAAAGACCATGTTCCTCTAAAAGATCATAGCGTTTACCAACTTCAATAATGTCTTCGATCCCAAGTGTATATTTAAAATAATCATTACCGGATTGTTCGTAATTATAGATTGAACATTTAGTCAACTTACCCGATTCATCTCTGAGGTAGAAAACATCACTTCGACCTTGATAGAATTCCTTGGATAAATACGCCGTAATGATGCCATAGTCATCAAGATGTGCCTCAAAACGATTTACTTTGCGCATAATACTTCACTTCCTTCTATACGATTATACTCGATTTTCACAAACTTTGAGGTTTATCTTTGTCATCGTTACCGAATATTAACAAAATTCCATGTCAATCATTGTTAGATAAACATCATCTATTCTCGTGCTGCTCAATCGCGCTAAGGCCCTTGCGCATCGCAAAGTAGCCCAGTGTCACACTAATCAACACCATCCCTAAAAGAAACTGAAAGCCAAATCTTTCAAATAACAAAGGATTGATCAAGCTTGTCATCAAGGCAGTGATTGACATCATCAAACTTAAAGTAGCTGTTAGGCTGGCTGGGTTTTTAACTGGCATCGTGGATGCGACGGGGAATAAGACGCCTACAACCAAGTCCAAAGCAAGTGAGAAAACCAAGAGTGCTGGTACTAAAAGCCATGCATTCAATGGGAAAATAATGATCAAAGTCGCAATGACACCCATGACCCCATAGCGCAATAAATCACGGAGTGAATAACGGTGGCCTAAGAATAAGATGACAAAGCCCGATAGAACTGCTCCAATGCCTGTGATCGTGTAGATTAAAGAGATTTGTTGCTGGGTCTGTCCGACTGAGCTTAGATAGATACTTAAGAAGGTGTAGATCGTATTCGGTGCCAAGAACACCAAGAAGGTCATTGCCATCATCCACCACACAAAGGGATACTTAAAAAGCGCCTTGAAATCCGCTAAAGTAATGGGACTCGAACTGATATTCTCTACATGTGGGATACGTGTCAGTACTAACGCTACGACCATCGTAATCCCAAACACCACTAAATAGTAGTTTTGAAAACCAATCGTAGAGACGACCAACGCGCCCATGATGGGAGCGATAAAAATGCCACTTGCAAAGGCCAACTTGAAATATCCTGATAGTTTGATGAAAAGTCTTGGTTCCACTAAGCGCGATGCATAGTTTGCCACTAAAGCAAAGAATACATTGTGTCCAATTCCAATGAGCATGCGCGTAAAGAAATAGATGGCTGGAGTTTTGGCAAACGCAGTAAGTAAGGTTCCTAAACTGAAAAGAAACGCACTTAAAACAAGAATCTTTTTTACTCCTTGTTTATCTGCATAATAACCAAAGATTGGGACCAACATACCCGACACAACAAAGCCAATATTCAAATAAGGCACAAGTGCAATTTCGATGTTGAAAAAAGTACCCATCGCTGGCGCAATCGATAAAACCATGGCCATTGTCATCGTGGTCATGAGCTGAAAAAGCATCAATAAAATAATCGTCGGTTTAACACGCATAGAACTCCTTATAAAGCTGCCAAAAAGCAGCTTGCGCTGCTTTAGTCACTGATTGGACTGATGTGCCAAATCTCATCCGCATACTCTTGAATCGTACGATCCGAAGAGAAGAATCCAGATTGAGCTATATTCACAAGACACATACGAGCCCAGTATTCTTTATCCAAATATCGACGCTCAACTTCTTTTTGAGCTTCCACATACGCACGGAAATCTTCGAGTAAGAAGTATTCATCATTTCTAAACATCAATTCATCATAAACTACTTTGAACTCTTCAATGCTTGGGCTAAAGCTTCCATCCACAAAGGATTGGACAACTGCCTTCAATTCAAGATCATTATTCAAAACAGCCCAAGCATCATAACCTTTTAGCTTAAGTGCTTCGATATCTTCAACTTTCATACCAAAGATGACATCATATTCAGAACCAACGCGCTCATGAATCTCAACGTTCGCCCCATCCAAGGTACCTAGGGTTAGAGCACCATTCATCATGAACTTCATGTTTCCAGTACCTGAAGCTTCTTTTCCCGCTGTGGAGATCTGTTCAGACACATCCGCCGCATTCATCAAGATTTCCGCAATAGACACATTATAATTGGGGATAAACACAACTTTCATAAATTGGCTGATACGAGGATCATTGTTTACCTTATCCGCGACCGCATGGATCAAACGAATAACTTTCTTCGCAAAGTAATACGCCGGTGCTGCTTTAGCCGCAAAGATAAAGGATCTTGGATGCATGGTAAACTCAGGATCACTTTGCAGTTTCTTATAGAGATAGATGATATGCATCACGTTCAAGAGTTGACGTTTATACGCATGAAGCCGTTTAGCTTGAACATCGAAGATGGACTTAGTGTCCAACTCGATGCCTGTCACTTGCTTGATGTATTTCGCTAAGATTTCTTTACGTTCTTGTTTGACCTTCAAAAAATCCTTTTGAAGACGTTTTTTGTCCACATGTTTCATCAATTTGATAAGCTGTTCAGGTTGATAGATATAATCGTCCCCAATCGTCTTATCGAGCAATGTTTTAAGTTGAGGATTAGAATAGACCAACCAACGACGATGGGTGATTCCATTGGTTTTATTGTTAAACTTCGCTTCAAAGATCTTATAGAAATCTTTCATGACATCGTTCATCAAGATTTCAGTGTGCAGTTTCGCAACTCCATTGACCGACATACTGGAAACGATAGCCAAGTTAGCCATATGGATTTGTCCATCTTTGATAATGGATACACGTTTGATTAAACCTTCATCTTCAGGGAAATCGGTTTTGACATGTTCGACAAAACGACGATTGATTTCTTCAATGATCATATAGATTCTAGGAAGCAACAATTGAACGAAGTGAACCGGCCACTTCTCAAGTGCCTCCGCCATGACAGTATGGTTCGTATAAGCAATACACTTATTCACTAAATTCCAGGCACTGTCCCAATCATAATCGTAATCATCCATGAGCAAACGCATCATTTCTGGAATGGCCAACACTGGGTGGGTATCATTCAATTGGAACACAACTTTATCTGGTAGGTTATCCAAATTAGGATAAACACGTAAATGTGCTTTAAAATAAGCAATCAAACCAGCGGACACGAAAAAGTATTGTTGCTTGAGACGCAAGTAACGACCATGTTCCGTGGAATCATCGGGATATACGTTTTGACAGATTTCACGAATTTCTGTGATGTATTGTCTAAAATCTTTATTAGCAGGTAAGGTATCGCTGGCTTCAGCGCTCCATAAACGAAGTGTGTTTGTCGTATCTGTCGATTTCCCAACGATGGGCATATCATATGGAACGGCACGAATGTGTTCGCAATCGACTTGATTGAAAGCAATCCGTCCGTCATCACGTTTGACCATTTCAATGCGGCCCCAGAACTTCACATCAACAGCATGTTTTGGTTTACGGACTTCCCAAACGTTGCCTAAACGCAACCATTGGTCTGGAACTTCAACTTGAGCACCATCCACGATTTTTTGCTTAAACAAACCGTATTCATATCGGATACAGTTCCCATGCCCTGGCAGAGACTTAGAAGCTAAAGAATCCAAGAAACATGCAGCTAAGCGACCTAAGCCACCATTGCCTAAACCTGCATCGGACTCCATATCTTCGAGTTGATTTAAATCAATATCCAATTCTTTGAGACCATCGCGTACGATGTCATAGATCCCTAAGTTCATCAAGTTGTTGGTCATCAAACGACCAATCAAGAATTCCATTGAGAAATAGAACATCTGCTTCGCTTCGAGCTGAGCGATGGCTTCTTTATTTTCTTTCCAGTGAATGGACGCATAGTCACGAACCATCTCACCCAACACGATATAGCGTTCTGTAATATGGGACTGTTCAACGGAACGTCCGTACAATTCTACGACACGCTGTGTAAAGTCACGTTTAAATTCAAATTTATCTTTAAACATATAGCCTCCCTAAAATACCTTTTCCATTCTAACACGTGTGTGTTAATTGGTCATTATTTTTTCATTTCCAAATAAACACCCGCAAAAGGTGCGATTCGGACTAAGATACTGTTATCAAAACGGTGGGCTTCATGTTTTTCAGACACAAGAGGCTCAAAGTTGCACATGTTACATCCATCATAAATATCTTTTTCAGTATTGATGATTTCGGTATAGCTTCCTTTATAAGGAACACCAATACGATAGCTTTCATACGAAACAGGTGTCATATTCAGAATAATGATCACAACACTTTCTTCATCTTCACGATAGTAGCTGTAGATGGATTGACTCGCATTGTCCGCATCGATCCACTTGAAACCATGGTGTTTATAGTCGTGGTGACTCAAACAACTGTGGTGTTTGTAGATGTGTGAAAGATCTCTAAAGAAGCGATTGAATGAGTGATGTGTATGATAGCCCAACAAGAACCAATCTTGTTCGATATTCTCATCAAACTCTCTAAAATGCGCAAGTTCATTACCCATGAAGTTCAGCTTCTTGCCAGGATGTGAAAACATATAGGCATAGAGATTTCGCGCTTGAGCAAACTTTTGTTTATAGTCGCCCCATAATTTATTGATGATGGTTCCTTTGCCATGCACGACTTCATCATGCGATAGCGGAAGTATGAAGTTCTCCGAATAGAAATATGCCATGGAGAAGGTCAGTTGATGATGGTGGAATTGACGATAGACTGGATCCAATGAATAGTACTTTAAGGTATCATTCATCCAACCTAGATCCCACTTATAGTCAAAACCTAAACCCATTTCGGTTGTAGGATGCGTGACTTTTGGATAATCCGAAGAATCCTCAGCCATCATGATGACACCGGGATAACGGACATTTAAATAATAATTCAAGCGACGAATGAAGGCCGTTGCCCCATCGTTGGTCCCATTGTTTTTATTGCCATGCCAGAAGATGATGTTAGACACCGCATCGATCCTTAAGCCATCCACATGATAGGTCTCCAACCAGAAACTTGCGGAAGAAAGTAAGAAACTACGAACTTCTTCTTTCCACAAATCGAAGTTCAGGGTGTCCCATTGACTGTTCGCATCATGAGGATTGGGATATTCATACAAAGGTGTCCCATCAAAATAGCGTAAACCATAATTGTCCTTAACAAAATGGACAGGCACAAAGTCCAAGATGATCCCAATATCATTTAGGTGACATTCATCTACAAATGTCATAAATTGTTTTGGTGTACCATAACGAGATGTCAATGAGAAATAACCATGGGCTTGATAGCCCCATGAACCATCAAAAGGATATTCTGTTAATGGCATCAATTCGATGTGCGTAAAGCCCATTTCTTTGACATAAGGAATCAATTGATGCGCAATTTCTTCATAATTCATCCACTCATGTGCATCTCGCTTCATCCAACTGCCCAAATGAAGCTCGTAAATGTTCATGGGTTTATCAAAATACTTTTCACGACGATTAACCCACATTTGATCTCGCCACGGGAAATTGCCAAGATTGACGACAAGGTTCGCACTCTTTGGTCTCAGTTCGGACGCAAAGGCATACGGATCACTCTTTTCAACCCAGTTTCCATCGGCTTGTTCGATTTTATATTTATATAAGGTCCATTCTGCCACATCTGGCACAAAGACCGTCCAAGAACCATCGCTCAAACGCTCTAAATTCAAGGGTCTTTCCCAATTATTGAAAGATCCAACTAATTGAACATTCCGTGCATTTGGCGCATAGGTTGTGAATCGTACCCCTGGTGCACTTTCATAGTCAAAGTGGGCGCCATAATACTTATGGGCATCTAGACAGTGCCCTTGATGGAATGTCTCACCTATTCTTTGTTTGAACATAGATCCTCCCTTAATTTAAATGTGTATTTAAATTTTCATGTATCGCTTTAAATTTAGCTTTCGCATCTGCTTCATCTTTACCTAAGACACAGAAATAGAATTTACACTTTGGTTCCGTTCCCGATGGACGGATCGCCAACCAACTTCCATCCTCAAGATAGTATTTGATGACATCAGATGGTGGAAAGTCGAGTGAACGAACATCTGTACCAACGGTACGTAGTTTTAACAAATAGTCTTCCTTAGCCACAACCTTCAAACCAGCAAATGAAGGAATGGCTTGTGTTCTAAAATGATCTAAAATTGCTTTGATCTTCTGCGATCCTTCTGAACCTTTAAGCGTGAGCGAGACTTGGTCTTCATGGTGATAGCCATAGGTCGCATACAGTTCATTCAATACATCCACCAAAGTCTTGCCTTCGTGTTTGTAGAACGAAATACATTCCGCAAGAATCAAACACGCCTGAATCGCATCTTTATCACGAACAAAGGGCTCAACCAAATAACCATAACTTTCTTCATAACCCAAAACAAAAGACTTTTCATTTGTGACTTCATATTTGGCAATCTTCTCACCAATGAACTTGAATCCTGTCAAAGTCTTTTCAACTTCAACACCATAGCTTTTGGCAACTTTCGCACCGAGATCAGATGTAACGACGGTATTAAAGATGACCGCATTTGAAGGAAGTGCATTCAATTCCTTCTTGGTACGTAAAAGGTATTTGATCAAGATCGAACCTGTTTGATTACCGGTTAATAAGACGTATTCATCGTTATGACGAACCACAACACCAACACGATCTGCATCCGGATCTGTGCTCAAAGCCGCATCTGCTCCGACCTGTTTTGAAAGTTCAATGGCTTTTTCATACGCCACTTTCTCTTCTGGATTAGGAGATTTGGTTTGCGAGAAGTTCGGATCGAAAGTGCATTGTTCCTTGACAAGGACATAGGGATAGCCCGCTTGTTTAAACACTTCTTCAACCGACATCAGTGCTGTGCCGTGTTGCGGGGTGAAAACGATCTTCACATTAGATTTATCCATATCTTTACGATGCTGTATTTCAAGAACACGTTTGATGTATGGTTCATCGATTTCTTTATCAATCCAATGAATCATGGCTTTTTGCTCATCATTAAGATTTACTTTGATCTCAAGCTCATCTTCAATGGCATTGATTTCCGCAATGACTTGATCAATCAATTCAGGAACCAATTGACAGCCTCTTTGATCATAGACTTTATACCCATTGTATTCTTTTGGATTGTGCGATGCCGTAATGACGATACCACCTTCACATCCTAATTCACGCACGGCATAGGAGAGTTCTGGTGTAGGCCGTAAAGCTGTGAATACATACGACGGGATATTGAAACTTGCTAAAACCTTTGCGGACTCTTCCGCAAACGCTTTGGACATATGGCGATTGTCATAGGCGATCGCCACACCTTTTTTAGACACATTAGGATACTGACTCAAATAACGACCAAATGCCACATTCGCCTTACGGATTGTATGGACATTCATTCGGTTACAACCGACCCCTAACAATCCTCTCATTCCAGCCGTCCCAAATTCAAGGTTTGTATAGAACGCATCGTTTAACTCAGTTTCACTTAAACGATCGAATTCAGCTCTAAGCTTCGGTTCTAAATTCGGATGATTCTTCCAATGTTCGATTACTTTTTGCATGTTTCTCCCTTGATAATAAAAAGAAGATGAGATCATCTTCATTTTATGACATTCTATTTATTGAATGACCTTTTGAGTTCTTAATACATCTTCGATTGTTTTGATTGCGTCGTCTTCGTCTTCACCTTCGCACGAAATCATAACTTCGGATTGCGTTGGAATACCCAAGGACATAACACCCATGATCGATTTCATGTTTACTGAACGACCTTTGAACGCAACTTTGACTTCACACTTGAAACGGCTAGCCGCACTCACAGCCACTGTGGCTGGACGCGCATGCAGTCCAACGGGATCAATTACCAATACATTAATTTGTTTCATAAAACTACCCTCCTACTGTTGGTTCTATTTTAGCTTAAATATAATGTAAATACAATAAAAAAGGGTTTCAGTGGAAACCCTTTGATTAAATTGATGTAAGCGTTTTCTTATTTATGATATGTCTGATTATTCAGAATCTTAAAGGCACGATAGATTTGTTCCACGACCAACAAACGAACGATTCCATGCGGGAAGGTGTTGGCTGATAATTTCCAGAGAATGTTGGCACGTTGACGTACTTCTTCATGAACACCAAGTGATCCCCCAATCACAAAGACGATGTTTTTTGAACCATAGATCATGGCTTTATCCATTTGTTCACTGAGTTCAATGGAATCGATTAGTTTTCCTCGTAATTCCAAGAGAATAACATGCTCATCTTTGGTGATCTTACTAAGAATGGATTGCGATTCTTTCATGAGCGACTGAAGATTTTTTGCTTCGTCCTCATAATTCGGCTCATCCTTGATCTCCTCGATTAGAATCTTGGAGAAGGACTGAATCCGTTTGATATAATCCTGGATCAGACTCTCTAGAGCCTTTTCTTTGATTTTACCAACAACGATCAATTTGATCATTCAAGCGTTACAGCTGTTGTGGAACTTTTCCCAGCTCTTTCATAGGTAATCGATATGATATCACCCACATTCTTCGCATACAGGAGTTTTCTGAATTCCTTAAAGCTTAGAATATTGACTTGATCGAAACTCATGATGATATCGCCTTCTTTTAGACCGGCACGTGAAGCTGGACTGTTTTCCACGACACTTGTAATTAATAAACCGGTATTCAAATCCAAGCGGATACCATAGTAACTCTTTTGATAGACTGCTAACTCATCGACACTGACCGCTGAAATACCAATCACAGGTCGAATGACCTTACCGTTGTCTTTAAGTTGTTGGATAATGGGGATGACTTCATTGATGGGGATCGCAAAGCCCATGCCTTCTACGGAACTGTCCGCAATCTTCATAGAGGTGATTCCAATGAGTTCACCGGCCATATTGATGAGAGGACCTCCACTGTTTCCAGGGTTGATCGCCGCATCTGTCTGTAGAACGATGCTGTCCCAATCATCGGTTCCGTTCCCATCCAAATCAACAGGAACGGTACGGTCTTTACCTGAAATGATGCCCATGGTTACAGAGCCTTGGAATTCCAAGCCTAAAGGACTGCCGATGGCGAGTGCGTTCTCGCCCACTTTGACAAGAGATGAATCCCCGAAACGGAAAGCTTCGACACCGAAATCAATCTTAGCTTCTAACAACGCGAGGTCAGTAAAAAGATCAGAACCCATTAGGGTTGCCTCAACGGTTTCACCATTCGCAAAAACGACTTGAATGCGCTCTGCATCTTCAATGACATGATTATTGGTTACGATGTGAACGGTATTATCGACATAGTCGAAAATAGCACCACTTCCACTGGAATAAACCTCTTCAAAGACGATGGCTTGGATGCCCACGACTTTTTCAATGGTATTCTCCACGACACGGGTCACATCGGTATCAAACTCTGTTACCACTGTCTGTACAATGGTTCCATCTGGATTCACCGTTGTCTGTTTTTCTTTGAAAAAGACTTCATAGCTTAAGACGCTATTCCATATGACCAAAAGCAAGATGATGGTGGATGTTAAGAACTTCTTCATTGTTTATTCCTCCTTCAATCATTTCAAACTGTTTCGCACAGTTCAATTTAATCTGTTGCAAGTCTTTATTTACTTTCATGAATGCTTCAATGACACAGGCTTTCGCAAGTTCAGCTTCATTTGCTTCACTGGAGAGATGTGCCAAAATAATTTCCTTTGTTCTGTCACCACAGACTTGAGCAAGGATGGCAGCACTGTCTTCATTGCTTAAATGTCCGGTATCCGAAAGAATCCGTTGCTTCGTTGGATAAGGACGTGATGTCCGCATCAAGAGCTCCACATCATGATTGCTTTCGAAGATATAATAGTCTGCATTCGATATCCATGTAAAATCATTTGACTTGAGATAACCTGTATCTGTTATGTATACAAGCTTCTCTTCTTGATACTCAATCAGATAACCATAAGTCATCGCACGATCATGAGACAGAACCAAAGGTGTGATCTCCACATCTTTGATACGATGTTTCTGGTAAGGTTCTAGAATCTGCACATCTGTTCTTTTAATGAGAGGTACAGGTGCGATCACCTTGAATACATCTTTGAATAGATTCAATTGTGCCACATGATCGATGTGATCATGTGTGATCAAGAGGGCATCGATTGTATCTAAGTCTACATCCAAACTGTGAAAACTGTGTGACAAATAACGCTTCGTTCCACCGCAATCAATAACAAGCTGGGTAGAACCAGCTTGTATATAGGTACAGTTCCCCTTAGAACCGCTTGCAAGTACATTGAACTTCATCTTAACAACCATCCAAATAATTACAGGGGTTCTTGGCTACGCCATCGACATAAACACCGAGATGCAAATGCGGACCCGTAGAACGACCGGTGTTCCCAACGTTGCCGATGAAATCACCCTTCTCAACCTTTTGTCCAACACTGACTGGAGGATAGCGAAGCATATGTGCATATAAAGTCTTCATCCCATTATTATGATTGATCATGACATTGTAACCATTACGCCAATCGTAACGCACACGATCAATGACACCACGATCAGCCGCATAGATTGGACCATTTTTATTAACGTTATACACAAAGTCCACCCCTTGATGGCCACTATAACAATACCATTTACACGATACATGTGAATTGGATCCCAACGGCCAACGCAAAGCACCGGAACCAATCCCTGCCACAACCTTTGTCCCAATACGGATAACTTCTCGTATAGGTTGTTTGATGACGATCGAACCCGTTACGACGCTATCCGTGATAACGCCATTGATAAATGTTTCTTTGTATTTGACATCTTTATAACCCAACTCTTCCTTGGTTTGGATGACACTATAGCCTTCTTGCATGGTTGGATCTTTGACATAGAGTGTCGATTGAGGATAAACCGTTTCTTTAGCCAGTCGCTCTTTTGTGACGACGACGTTGATGGGTGAATTGAAATACGTCACATTCAATTCTTCTCCAATGTTTAAGATCTGATTTACAGATTTAATTTTCTCGTTATTAATGGTCACAACCTGTTGAGCAGATAAACCTGATTTATAGGCAATCCCTTCAACGGTATCATATTCAATTACCGTATAGGTCTCAATTTCCGTACCATAACCATAACTTAAGAAATACACGATTTGAGGAATCGTGGTCATGATTTCAGATGCAGGTGCCATTCCTCGTTGATAATTGGCTTTTTCAATAACATTGAAACCAATGTCGCGTGTTCCATATGTTACCAATTCTGGAGGTAGTTTATTGATACGAATCAAATCCAACGCTTCTTTTGAAATAAAGTTTTGAAGATAAAGATCTTTGGCTTGTTCAAAGAGTTCAATACTTTTAACATAAATCACAGCACCATTCGAGAACGCTACCTTATCTGCTTCAACACTGAAATACGCTTGATTACGAAGATAGCTAAAAATTTCCGGATCTTTGTTTTCGTAACTCATATAACTCTCTTCTAGCGTTACAAAAATATCTTCCCCAAAACCCAAACTTGTATTCGGAAAGTCCTGAACATAACGCTCCGCATACACGTCACGTAAAAAAGCATCGATATTTGCTTGCTCACTTAAAACACCAATCAGCTGCTCCTTCAAGTATACTTTTTGAATCGTATTGATGTTGGGGCTGACCGAGATGACAGCTTGATCGATGATGGCCTCTTCTTGGATGGTATTCAATTCGAGATTGGCATAGGTATTGTATTCCAGTTGCTGGTTCAAACTGACGATACCAATACTCATAATGATCGCAAGGAGAATGGGTAGGAATTTACGCATCAGTTGCTTCCTTTCACCGTGTTCTCTGCAAAGTTATAGAACGCATTGACGTTACTCTCGAAGGCTAAATCAACCTGTCCAACAGGTCCATTTCGATGTTTAGAAATCAAGACTTCTGTTTTTTCAGTACTTGGACGCTCTTCATCTTTTTCATAGTAAGCAGAACGATACAAGAAAACGACCAAGTCCGCATCCTGCTCCAAAGCACCGGACTCACGCAAGTCGCTTAACATCGGACGTTTGTCTGCACGTTGTTCAACACTCCGTGATAATTGGGATAAGGCGATGACAGGGACATTCAATTCACGTGCCAAAGCTTTTAAACCACGTGAAATTTCTGAGACTTCTTGTTGGCGATTGTCACTAGACTTTGAGGATCCACTGCTGATCAATTGGATATAGTCGATAACGATAAGTCCCAATTGATTTTCAGTTTGAAGTTTACGACACTTTGAAAAGATTTCAGCAACCCGAATCGTCGGTGAATCATCAATATAGATTTTGGTTTGTCTTAAATCCGCTGCCGCTTCATTTAGTGCATTCCATTCATTGGTATTGCTTAACTGACCCGTACGCAAAATCGTACCCGAAATCCGTGATTTCGCCGACAACATACGTGTGATCAATTGTTCCGCTGGCATTTCCAATGAGAAGATGGCAACGGCTTGTTTCGATATTTGAGCCGCATTCAAAGCGACATTCAAAGCAAAGGCTGTTTTTCCCATTGAAGGACGAGCAGCTAAGATGATTAAGTCACCGCGTTGAAACCCATTGGTCAAGCGATCTAAAGCTCGATACCCACTGGATGTCCCCGTGACACTGCTATGATTCGCACTCATTTTTTGAATGTTTTCTAAAACATCTTTAATCACATCACGAGCACTCTTAAACTCAGATGTTCGACGTGTACGTGTGACATTTAAGAGTTGTTTCTCAGCACTGTCCATGATGTCATCAACACCGGATGAGCCATCATAACCTTCTTGGGCAATCTTCTGAGCAGTTAGAATCAAGTTGCGTACATACGCCTTATCTTGAATCAACTCTACATAGTATTTGGTGTTCGCAGAACTGACCCCTACCTCAGATAATTCAAGAATAAAAGCCATCCCCCCCACCGCATTCAGTTGTTTCAGATCATTCAGCTTAGAAACCAAGGACGTATAGTCGATGGGCTTACCTTCTTCATACATCATCATCAACACACCAAATAAACGTTTGTGTGCTTCAATGTAAAAATCCTCGGCTCTCAAGCCAAGTTCAACGGCTGTTTGGACGCTGTTCGCATAGGCGAGCATACTGCTGAGTAAAGCTTGTTCAGCTTCAATACTGTGGGGTAACGTTTGATTCATATTATTGTGCTTTTAAGTGGATTTTTATGGTTCCGATAACCTTCTTATGCAATTCAATCCGAATATCTGAATAGCCTAAGTTATTAAAAGGTCCATCATCTAAAATCTTACGCTTATCAATCGTGACTTGATGTTTCTTACTCAGCTCTTCCGCAATTTGTTTGGAACTGATCGAACCAAAGACTTTTCCACCATCCCCAGTCTTAACTGGGAAAACCAAAGTAATCGTCGTCAATTTTTCTTTCAAAATCTCAGCTTTTTTGATATCTTCAATTTCTTGTTCGATCTTATCCTGTTTTTGTTGTTCAAGAATTGCTTTGCTGTGAGCAGTTGCTTCAACCGCCAAACGATTACGAATCAAAAAGTTACGCGCATATCCATCCGCAACCTCTTTCAATTCACCTTTTTTACCAACATTCTTCACATCTTCAATTAAAATAATTTTCATTTGTTTAAACCTCTTGTGCAAGCCATTGTTCAATGACCATTTCTAGTTCCGTAAACACTTCTTCGACACTACTATTCTCACGTTGGAGTGCGGCGGCTGCGAAATGCCCACCTCCACTCATCTTTTCCATTATAACATGAACGTTGACATTGCCATTTGATCGAGCCGAGACACCAACTGTCTTCTCACTGATCTTACTAATGACAAAAGCTGCTTCAACTTCTTTGACTTCAATCAAACGATTGGCCGCCTGCGAAATCATAGCTCGCGATACGATCGTATCATCTGGCATCGAAGCCACAACAATACCTCGATCAAAGCGTTTTAGATTTTGAATCATCTTAGATTTTAAGATAAAGTCTTGGAAGTTCTCTTTCAAATAACCATCACAAACGATCGGATCTGCTCCATATTGCTTCAACAAAGCAGCTACTTCAAAAGTACGACTGCCTGTACGTGTTCGAAAGCGATTGGTATCCAACAAGATTCCCGTTAATGCAAAGTTTGCCTCATCAGCACTCATTTCAATCGTACGTTGTTGGTAAGGAATCAATTCCGCAATCATTTCCGTTGTAGAAGATGCGGCTGTTTCCATGTAAACCAAAAGTGGATTGAAGGTAAAATCCTGATTACGACGATGGTGATCAATGACGCATATCTTCTTAACCTTCTCTAAAAGATTCGGCAAAGTCGATTGTGAAGCTAAATGATGATCCACCATAACCAATAATGTTCTATCATTGATTAAACTATAGGTTTCATGTTCCTGCACAAAGTGGTGCTGCTCCAAGAATAAGTCACGTTTCTCATGATAAGCCATACTCAACTTCTCTTCCAATGCCCCATGCATAACAATCGAGACCGGTACACCTGCTGACATAACAATACGACTTAATACAACAGCTGCCCCAAAACAATCAAAGTCCATCTCCTTATGTCCTAGGATCAAAACATTACTTGATTGATTGATCAACTCTTTCAAGGTTTGCGCCATAACACGCGCACGAACCTTACTGCGTTTCTCGACTGCCTCACTGTTACCGCCCATATAAATGACATCTTCACCATAGGTCTTGATGGCAACTTGGTCCCCACCGCGACTCTGTGCAAGCGCTAAGGCACCATTCACCATTTCCTCAAGTTCAGGGAACTCAAGGGAATTACGTGCGAATGCCATGGACAAGGTGATTGCCACATCCAAGTCACTCGATGCTATACGTACAATCTTTAGGATAGAGAATTGTTCCTCAACCATTTGATTGAACAACATCTCATTCAACACCAACAACATTCTGTTGTTTCTCAAACGTTTGATGAAGATACCACGTTCATTTGCCCAATTATAGACAGCTTGACGAATTTTACTATCAATTAAAGCAATACGTTGTTCTTCTTCATATTGTGTTGTTTCTTCATAGTTATCAAAGTGAATTAAACCTAAGACAATCTGCTTATCTTCACTGGCGCGACTCACAATCGCTAATTCTGTCGTATCTTTAAAATATAAGGTCAACCCATTTTCTTTACGTCGTATCTGATAAATATGATCATTGATCGTAGCCTGTACCACATCCGCTTCATTGTTAAACAAAGGTTTTGTTTCTGGCAACCAATTCATGATCTTTTGACCAACGACTTGATATGAGCGTGTATAGAGCAATTCACTGATCCAAGTGATCTCATAATTATGATCGATGGTCAATAAACCTACTTCCCCAAATAGGAAAGCTTCTTGTGCATCCTTACCGAGTATCTTCGATATGGTTAGAATCCTTTGATTATGATATTCCTCAGAAAACTCAATAAACACCACCAATAAAACAAGATTGACAATGACTAGTGTAAAATTGACAAGCGAAAAAGGCAGTCTCAAAACCCAATGACTGAGTGCTAACGCAATAAACTCAATGACCAGAACCAGCCAAATGAGACGTTTTACCTTCTTATATTGATTCGTCATGATGATGTTTTTATCGCTTCGATACGTTCACGGAAATCCGTAAAAATATCAAGTAAACCTAATCCAATGTAAACATAGATTAGAACGCTTGGCAATAAAAAGATACCAATCAAAGCCAAGCTTGGTAAGAATTTTCGATTGGTCTTACGTGCATAGATCGTAATCAAAACAAAGGTATCCATTACGATCGTCATCATGGACACAACTAAGATCAAAGTGATGCCCATTCTTAAATTCTGATCCGTAACTCGATTCAATAGACTTCCCACAAATAAACCAACTAGAGCGATGACGCCAATCCATTTAGGTAATTTAAAATCATTAAGTGGCTTCATTTTACGTGTCACAATATTCAAACGTTTCAATAAGACCGTTGCGATCAAATGCGTCACAAATGCTTGTAGAAATGCCATGAATAAAAAAGCTACAGGATAGACAGCCAAGACTAACGTGGCCATATCTTCAGGTATCACCAAGCCTTCGATTTGACCAAGATATGTGATGATTTCATTCGTCTCACCAACGATGTCATAGCCAAAGAAGGAAGCCAATAAAACCATCTCGATAAAGAAACTTACCGCGGTCAATAAGGTCGTACTAATCAATAGCCAAACATTCGAACGTTCCGTTCGAATACCATAGCCATAGACCATTCCAACTGTAATAGCCGTCCCCATATAGAATAAGGTTACGATATTGCCAACAATAAAGGATAAGATCAATGCGGCCACACTTAAAATCAAGCCATTGCGAACGCCGTATTTAGCTTCATAAAAAATAATGGGTAAAGGAACCGCCCAGATGAGATACACCTGAAGCAGTCCAGCCGTTTGTAGATTTAGGAACAGAAATAAACCAATGATGGCAAGCATCATCGATCCTTCAGTTATGGTTCTTACTTGTTTTTTCATAGATAAAATAAACCCCCACCGACAAGATGGAGGTTCTGATTTTTAGTCGGCAACGTAAGGTAGTAAAGCCATTTGACGTGCACGTTTGATTGCAGTCGCAAGTAAACGTTGATATTTTGCACCAGTACCGGTGACACGTCTTGGAATAATCTTACCATTGGCTGAAATGAAACGCTTCAAAAGTTCCAAATCTTTATAGTCAATGACAGTAATGTTATTTTTTTTGAAGTAACAAACCTTTTTGCGTGCTACTCTTTGTTTTTTAAATGCCATGAGATCTCCTTTCGCTAAAATGGAAGGTCGTCACTGGAGATATCCAGTAATGGACCTGTATTGAAATCATCATCCGAAACTTGCGCATCTGGGTAGTAACCACCCCCCGATTTTGGTTGTGCCGGTGAAGTCTGCTGTGGTTCGCTTGTTTGATTACGCGAGCCAATAAGTTGAACATTGTCACAGGTCACATCGGTCGTATAGACCTTTTTGCCTGTTGTCTTATCATCATAACTCCCTGTTGTAATGCGTCCTTCAACGCCAACCGTTGTACCCTTTTTCGCATACTGTGAGATAAAATCTGCCGTTCTTTCCCAAGCAACACAACTGACAAAATCAGCTTCGTCCTTGCCTCCAAAACGTCGATTTACCGCAACCGTAAAACGTGCATAGGATTTTCCTGACTGCGTTTTATTAAACTGAGGATCTCTTGTTAGATTTCCTACCAAAACAACACGGTTAATCATAATTGTCCCCTTATTAGTTATCTTCTAAATTCAGAATCAAGAAACGTACAACATTGGTATTGATACGTGCCAAACGATCAAATTCTTTGATCGTTGTCGGTTTAGCTTCAACCTTCAACACTGTATAGTAACCCTTCGTCATATCATCGATTTCGTAAGCAAATTCACGAAGTCCCCAGTCATCAACGTGCTTGATGACTGCTTCATCGTTCGTCAGAATAGCATGCAGGTTCTCAACGAGTTCCAGACGTGCTGCTTCCTCTAACGTAGCTTTGACGATGTACATGATTTCATAATTTCTCATGTGTTCACCTCCTTATGGTCTATTGGCCTTTTCAGGCAAGGAGTAAATATATTTATCTACTCGTGCTTAGCATTATATCATCACAACACTTAAAAGTAAACACCAAGCTTCAACTCATTTGAACTCAACTTATTTGCAAAAGTAAATTCCATGAAATATCACTTTACCTTTTTGTTATATGTAGGATACGCAAGATATCCTACTTGTTTTTCGCTTCCTCAAGTACTTGTTCGAACTCAAGATATACATCTTTACTCACCATTCCTCTTTTCAAGCGATCTCCATCATAATATGAAATCACACCATCCGATTGAATCATGTATTGGCGCTCAGGTCCTCTTGTCAAGCTTACTGCAAAAATCAATAATTGCGTAGGTCTAAGAATGGAATCATTTGTATAGATCGTCTTAAATGGAAGATCCTTAACTAACGTATAATAGCTTTGACAGACTTCCGCATCGTCACTCGTAAAAGCGAAGCTCTCTGCCATACGATTGATACGGCAATCCACCGCAACCGGCTCCCTCATGCAAGCACCCAACATCAGTAGTATTGCGAGATAGACCACGATTTTTCCTTTAAACATCACATCTCCT
The DNA here is from genome assembly GCA_002402585.1 of Erysipelotrichaceae bacterium UBA4808. Lineage (GTDB taxonomy): Bacteria > Bacillota_I > Bacilli_A > Erysipelotrichales > Erysipelotrichaceae > UBA2212. The sequence continues at coordinate 20,286 of DHGC01000050.1, forward strand.
TATCGAACATCCTCTTGGGTTGTTATTTTTATGTTGGCATATGAGCCTTGAACGATCTTAATTGGCACATCACTATAGCGCTCAATCAACTGTGCATCATCACTTGCCTTGAATTGTTCCGCTTGAGCCTTATGGATACACTTTAATAATAAACTGGTTTTAAATGCTTGAGGGGTCTGCGCATGACGCAAGGTTGAACGCTCAACCGTCTTAACCACATAACCATCTTTGACTTCTTTGACAGTATCCTTAACTTCTACCGCTAACAAAGCGGCTTGTTCATTCTCCATTGCGGTAAGCAAATCATCAATCAACGCCTGCGAACACCATGGACGTGCCGCGTCATGAACCAAAATCAAGTCTTCACTCACACACATCAAACCGTTGTATACAGAATCTTGCCGTGTGGGTCCACCCCCTACATTGACAATGCGTCCCATCTCATGGTGTGCGGTGACTTTATAAAGATCATCTGGATTTGTTACGATGACGATCTGTTTGCAACGTACATCATTTAAAAACAATTGAAGGGTTGTCTCCAATACGGTATGACCATCTTTGAGTGGATAAAAAACCTTATTGTAGCCGAGACCCATCCGTTGACCTTTACCACCAGCTACAATGAGTACCGAATAATTCATAGGTGTCCCCTTTGTGTTTTCATTATTATAACAAAAACTTTCATAAATATCTTTTTACGTTTGTGGTTGTTTGAACCATTAAACAAGCTTATAATGATAATGCTTAGCTTGGTGCATTTATGCCGAAGAGGGAATCCATGAAATGGAGCTGTCCCAGCAACTGTAAATCAGGACAATAGGAAATAGCCACTGCACAAGCGTTACGTAAACGTAACGCTGCGGGAAGGTTCCTAGAGGATGAATGATTAGCCAGTAGACCTGCCAATATTAAGCGTAATTTTATCTTCTGGGAACAAGATAAAAAGACATTCGCCTGTCTTTTTAATACACATCCTAGATGTGTATTTTTTTGTAAAGGAGGCCCCCAACATGAAGAAAAACATTATTCGCATCGCCTTAGCATCCCTCTTATTCATCGCATCCCTTAGTGCATACAACTACTTCACGCGCCAAGGCAATGAAGGATCCAAAGAAGTTCAGATCATCATCCAAGTCGATCAAGCCGATCAAGATTTGATCGTATTGGACGTGACCAAACGAACAGACGATGAAATGCTTGGGACATTCCTTGAGACTGTTTTAGAAGAAGAAGGCTTAGAAATCGAGTTTGCTGGAAATGTGACGGACCAATTCGGTCGCTACATCATCGGCATCGGTGATCACGTGACGAAGGACAGTGCAGCTGGTCCTTGGTGGTTGTTTAATTCATCCACAAATCCAGACTGTGTCAGTGCTGGTTTCTGTCCAGGTGTGGATATCACCCCTTTATACGACAAAGACGTTTTCATCTTTGATTTCACTTCGAGCTATTAACCATGTTTACCATCCGTAAACTTGTTCTACTTGCCTTATTTTCTGCTTCGGCCCTTGCACTACAAGTCAGTCTCTCTTTTCTACCCAATGTGGAATTGGTGACCTTGTGGTTTTTACTTCTGGCTTGTGTATTGAGTTTCAAAGAGAGCCTTGTGGTTGTCTTTGTGTTCAGTATCTTAGAAGCCTTGGTTTGGGGTTTTGGCGATTGGGTTGTAGCTTATTTATGGATCTGGACACTCTGGGTTTTCATCGTTCAATTATTAAAACATTTTATTAAAGACAACAGTCATCTCTGGGCGCTGCTGGGAGCGTTCTATGGCTTTGCCTTTGGTTTACTATTTTCAATTCAACACGCCGTGTTATATGGTTTCAATATGGGTGTGATCTACTGGATTCGGGGCATTAGTTTTGACATTATCCATGCATTCTCGAATTATAGTCTTATACTAATTTTGTATAAGCCTTTATCGAAATTATTGAGCACGCTGCTCAGAAAGTGGGGATGATATGCCAGTTACTACCAAAACCGGTGATCGTGGAACGACCGCCATCAAGAATGGACGTGTATTGAAGAATGATCCCATCATTGAAGCCTTAGGCAACATTGATGAGTGCAGCAGTTTGATCATACACATGCAAGCCGAATTGGGCTTAGATAAAGAACCTTGGGCCAAAATCGTTCGTGAACTCTATGAAATCGCAGGCTATGTGTCTCGCTATCAAAGTGAGATTGATTTAGATGCGGCCATCAAGCGTCTAGAGGAAACGATTGAGGTCAAACAAGGTCATTACGCTAATTTCATCTATCCATTCGATGATCGTAGAGCAGCCTTTCTACACTATGTTCGCACTGTAGTTCGGCGTGCTGAGCGCTCTTTGGTAACGGTTCATGAAACACAGGCCATTGATGCGAAAGTTTTCCAATACATCAATCGTTTATCGGATTATATCTTCGTTCAAGAATTGGTCTAGTTTTTGGACAGGTGAAGAGATTTCATCATGTAAATCATTTTCAGGAAAGAATTCTACCGCTGTATGGTAGAATGGAAATTACTTAAAGGGGAATTTTTATGAGCTATACACAATCCACAATTACAAAATTGAATGCGGATATCCGTAATCACTTCCATCATATCTTCACCATCGAAGATGGTTTTAAATTGACGCACAGTGGTGTCAGCCGTTTAGTAATGTTGGATCGTTACTCACAAAAAGACCGTAGTTTAA
>DHGC01000086.1:0-10811 GCA_002402585.1 Erysipelotrichaceae bacterium UBA4808
AATCTACTCTTCCTCTTCTTCTTGCGTCTTGACATCTTCGTCATCCGCATTCAGATAGTCATCGATCTCATCATCACTCACATATTCATCTTCAACTAGGATTGAGCTTGTGTCCACATGCGTTTCATTGTAAGTTCGACGTGAACGTAGATCCCACATGTTATCCGCTAACGGCGCAAAGCGCACATCCAACATCATTGCAGAATAAAACTGAGCAATTTTGTTTTCAGCTTGGGCTTGATTGAACCCTAAAGACGAAACCACTTGGTTCCATAAATCTAAGAAAGCCATTTCATTCTTTTGTAAACTCAGCGTTTCAAACGCCACATCCAACATCGACCGACTCGTCATAAGTCCTCCCCTACATTTTTTCTAAAGCACTGACCCCGATTAACGTCAACGCATTGCGCAGTGTGATTTGAACCGCTTTGACTAAAGCCAAACGCTGTGCTCTTAAATCCCCTTCCGCATGTAATACTGTACATTCGTTATAGAAAGAATGGAAACTTGCCGCTAGCTTATGGATATACAAACAAACAATATGAGGCTGGCGTATCTTGGCTGCATCTTGAATCATTTGTGGGTAATCCGCTAACTGTTTCAACAGATCCATTTCTTTGTCATGAACCAACAAATCATAGGATGAACATGTGCTCACTTCTGCTTGACGCAAGATTGAACACATCCTTGCATGAGCATATTGAGCATAATATACAGGATTATCGTTGCTTTGTGAAGTAGCCATATCCAAATCCAAGTCCATATGGGTATCCCCAGCCTTGGAAACGAAGTAATAACGTACGGCATCGACCCCCGCCTCATCAATCAGATCCTTCAGCGCAACCGCTTTACCGGTACGCTTGCTCATCTTGAATTCAACGCCATCTTTGATCATCCGTGCCATTTGAATGATATCGACACTCAAATCTTCACGTTCATAACCTAAGCTCATAAAGGCTGCTTGAAGTCGAGGGATATACCCATGATGATCTGCTCCTAATAAGTTGATAAGTTTATCAAAACCACGTTCTTTTTTATTTAAGTGATACGCGATATCTGGAAGGATGTAGGTATAAGAACCATCGGATTTAATTAGAACACGATCCTTATCATCCCCATAATCCGTAGTCCGTAACCAGAGCGCACCTTCGGATTCAAAGGTATGCCCATTCTTAATCAAAGTATCTAAAGTCTTTTGAACCAAACCACGATCATACAGGGATTGTTCACTAGTCCAGACATCAAATTCTACTCTGAACAGTTTAAGATCATCTCGCAGTTTATCGGTTTCTTTTTTCAAACCATATTTTCTGAAAATAGGTAGTGTTTCTTCCAAAGGTAAATTTTTATACACTTCTTTTACTTCTTGATATAAGTCATCTGCAATCTCAATGAGATCCTTACCGTGGTAACCATCTTCAGGAACTGCAATATCGACGCCACAGTGCTGTAAATAACGGGCTTGGAGCGACTTCGCCATGTTGTTAATCTGATTACCTGCATCGTTCAAGTAGTACTCACGTGTCACATCGTAACCTGCGGCCTTCATGATCCGTGTTAGGGAATCTCCAATCGCTGCACCACGTGCATGACCTGGATGTAAATCACCCGTAGGATTCGCGGATACATATTCCACATTGATCTTGATGCCATTCTTTTCTGAACTCAAGCCATAGGCATCATCTTGATCTAGAACTGTCGAAATAACCTGTGTAAGCAATTCTTTCTTCATGAAGAAGTTGATGAAACCGGCTCCTGCTATTTCCATTTTCTCAATCGAAGATGCATCGACTTTATCCATGATCGATTGTGCAGTCAAACGCGGATTGCTGCGAAGTTGTTTGGTGAGACGCATCGCCACATTGGTTGAATAATCCCCATGTTCCTTCAACTTCGGCACTTCAATCACCACATCTTCCAATGTAAGTTCGACATCAAAAGCAAGCTTCACAGCTTGGACGAGATTGGTTTTGAGTCCATGTTCGATTTGATTCATGCTTTGGCCTCCTGAATGCTTAACTCCATTTTTTGCTCAGTGATTAAATCATCGTTTGCGTACAAACGATAATGTACATAGATGAGATCGTTCTGGTGCAATATCTTCAAAGTCTTAACAGTACCGCTAAAATTCCCTTGTTCATCTATGATTTCGAAAAGCCCTTCTTTACCCAAATAAAAACTAATCTTGGTCGTTCCATCATACTGACGTTTTAGGTGCAACTCATTCTCTAAAACAAGTAGCTCCACCTCAGTATTGTTATCTTCCTCAGTATAAGTGATACGCTTAGGATTCTCTGTGATCGTCCCAAACATCGTTTGCGTATTTATTGCGTCATTATCTAAACAATCAATTAAATTAAGTTTTAGTTTTACGATTCTTTCAGACATCCATAACCGTCCTTACCTGAAAAGATTATATGGGAATAACAATCAATGTCAAGACATATAAAACAATTAAGCCCTCGATTACCAAAAACTTCACAAGAAACAATTAAAAACCATGACGAGCATGGTTCTTAATCCTACTTAAAGATGAATGCCAATACCAAGAAGATGCCAGCAAATGCGAGCAAGAGCAGTTTATACCCTTTCTTACCCAGCTTATCAATGAAGAAGCGTGTCTTTTGATTCCCTTCGTAGAAAATAGGCATCTCAACAAAATAAGCCACAAGATAAACAACCGCCACAACAAAGAAGAAAATAGCTAACCAGTTCATACGATCCTCCTTTTAAAGCGCCTTCTTTTCAAAAACTTTATACAACACCGCAATTAGGACGATGTTATAGATAAAACCAATACCAAGATAAACAAAGGTGCTGAGATTCATCTCAACCAGGCCCAAATCAATTGCAGGTTTTAACAACTGATATTGAACCGCCTTAACTCCCCAGAAAGCTGGTGCCAATGCGAACAACCACTCCTTCCAATCCAAGAAAAACAAAGCACCGATTGGAAAGATCATCAAAAACCCAGAACCTTTCATCGCCATAAAGCCCTCCACCTTATTCGTAGCAAGAGCATTGACGATAAAAGCTTGGATAGGAACCTGCATCGCCAGCAACATTGATATGATCACATACAACCAAAGATCGATACCAAAACCACCTACGATCCAATAAATCAATAGATTGGAAAGAACGCTCATGATATAAACAAAGATGATTTTGAACCAAACATAGATACGAATATCTAAAGGCGAGATACGAATGGATACAAAGACATGATCATCTCGATCATCTAAAATCGAGAAGCCCGACATTGAACCGAAAATGACTCCAGACATGATGGTTAACGCTACAATCATAATACGAATGCCATTCTCATCAAAGGTTTCGTTTTCAAGAAGATATTTCCCAAAGAAACCCACCATCAGCGGATACGCCAACAACATGGGCGTCATCCGATCTCGAAGCAGATTCTTAAATTCAAACTTGATTAAACGTGCAAACATGTCACACCCCCAAGTCCTTCGTTGCATAGTCTTTGAAATATGGTAAGACCCCATAACGAAGCATCAATAGACTAACCAAAACAATGTAGACTGCATCTTTCAAATACTGAACGATATCGATTGAGTCCAAGAATGACGCATTCAATAAACGTAATGTCACTTCGGTTGGTGACCAAAAGATATACTCTAGAATGGATTCTGGCAAGATACCAATAACGACACCAATACTTGGTAAAACCAAGACAATCATCATAACCATATAGTTTAAGAGCAATGCCGTGAAGTCTTTTGAAATATAGCTCAACAAAATCCCAATGAACACATAGAAGCTTGTGACCAAAATAATCCCAAGAAATAACCATTGAAAATTGAAGAGATACGCCTTTAAGAAATACATCGAAGCACCGATGATCACAAAGATAATCGCAATATTTAGGATATTGACCAAGATCTTACTAAGAATGTATTCAAATTCAGTCATCGGCGATATCAACATTGAACTGATGGTATGTTCCTTCTTTTCGTAGAACATTTCTGCTCCAACCAACAAAGAAGTCATCGCGGAGGTTTCCATTAGGAAGACAAAGGGTAGAAAGGCCTTGAATTCATCAAGCTCAAGGAAATAGCCCATCACAACCCACACCATAGCCACCACGAGGGATGCGGTAAAGAGATTATATTTCGCAAGGCGTGTGAATTCACCAGAAACCAAATGCTTAATCTTCGCCATGTAACTTTACTCCCGTCACTTGGATAAAGATTTCTTCCAATGTCGTTTCACCACTGTGAATCGTTTCGACTTCCTTTGTACGCATCAATTCCGCAAAAGCATCTGTTTTTATTTCATCCATCGTAAACCGTTTCACATGCGTTTGATTATCTTCTTTATACTCAACGGTCACAGTGCGTTGACCATACTTGATCTTTAAATTACGTGGACTGTCGATTTCTTCAATTTTTCCATCTGTAATAAAGGCAACACGGTCACACAACTCATCCACGTCACTCATGATATGGGAGGTTAAGAATACCGTTCCTCCGTTATGTGCAAATTCACGAATCATGTCTTTGACGATACGTGCATTCTTGGGATCCAAACCATTGGTGGGCTCGTCTAAGAAAAGCATTTTAGGTTTGTTTAACAAAGCACGAACGAGATTCAATCGAATCTTCATCCCTTTTGAATACTCCCCAACCAATTTGTTTCGATCTTCCCATAATCCAACACGTTCCATTAGCGGTTGGATATCCGCGTGATTCTTATACAATTTCTGGAAGAAATCCAAGTTTTCCATCGCCGTCAACTTCGAAAACGAAATCGGCATTTCAAAACAAACTCCAATATCTTCATAGAAGACGTCATTGAATGAATGCAGATCTTTTCCATCAAAGTGGATTTCACCCTTATCATAAGCTAAGAGTTTAACCAACAACTTTTGTGTTGTTGTCTTCCCTGCACCACTGGGTCCTAAAAAGCCAAAGATCTCTCCTTGTTTGATTTCAAAATCAATGCCTTTGATCGTATCCTCTGCATTCTTAGGATATTTGAAAACCAAGTCTTTTACTGTAAACATACAATCTCCTTAACGAACCATCGTTCCCTTTTGTATCAAATCCAATACCGCTTCTGACGCCTCTATCATTCTGTCGTAATCCTTATTCACAAAGTGTTCCATCAATAACTTCTGATTAATTCCGATTAACATATCACTAAGCAACTGTGGATCCACATCTGAACGTATGATGCCATTGGCTTGGTCCTTGCGTATCAAACTCAAGAAATATTCCATCATCCCAGGATTCTGTTTGGTCAGCTTCTGTATGAAGTTGCTTTTATCCAATTCCATCAACACACCAATCCTGTAATAGCGTGGTTGTGCTTCCATCCAAATCTTTACTTGCCGTAACATATTCAAATAGGCTTCAAAGACATTCCCGGCTTCTGCTTGAACCACATCTTTAAAGATGCGGTATTTTTCTTGAGCAATGATGCCAAGTATCTCCATATAACAATCTTCTTTATCCTCGAAGTATTGATAGAAGCTCCCTCGTGAGATTCCCGCCCGCTTGATGATGCGATTGATGGACGCTTCACTGAATGTATAGGTACTGAATTCTTCAATGCATGCGTCAATTAAACGCTCTTGTTTATCTTTTTCTAGATTATAGTAAGTTGGTTTCGCCATTATGACACCCCTGTCATATTCAATATAAACTTCTTTTTAGTAGAACGCAAGAAAAAATCTGTCATTGCGACAGATTCATGAATGCTTCAATTTCTTCAACGGTTTTCAAGATTGAGCTGGATAAATTCTCACAGCCTGTTTCCGTAACCAAGACATCATCTTCAATCCGAACCCCAATTCCCTCATGTTCAAGGTAGAGCCCCGGTTCTACGGTAATCACCATTCCAGGTTCTAAGACAGCACCTTCAAACATGCCCACATCATGGGTGTCCAAGCCCAATGAATGGCTGACACTATGATAATAGATATCATCCACATGTTCTGGAGCTTCAATCATTTTTGCTTGAACACAACGTTCTTTGTATACATTGCGAACGATTTCATTTAGTTGAATCAATGCGACACCTGGCTTGATGGCTTTGAACACTTCGTTTTGCGCTTCTAAAACGATTTCATACACTTCTCTTTGACGATCCGTGAACTTACCATTCACAGGAAAGGTTCGTGAGATATCGGCACAATAATGTTTGAATGCCGCTCCACAATCCAGAAGCAGTAAATCTCCATCTTTCATCTCTTTATGATTGGATACATAGTGCAAGATGGTCGCATCTTTACCACTTGCCGCAATCGTATCGAAGGACACATCACAGTGTTTCAAATTAAGTTCATATTTGAAATCCGCAACCGCTTGGTACTCAGAGCGACCGGGTTGAAGTTTAGAAACCAAAGCTTCGATGCCTAAGCGTGTGACATCAATCGCTTCTTTGATCAATTCAACTTCAGCTTCAGATTTAAGCGTACGCATCTTATTCAACTTCTGATTGATATTGTGGATTTGTAATCCAGGGTATAAGCGTTGAATGCGACGCACAAAGTTTTCGGCTTCGCTGTTACGATGGGTCAATTGATCTCGTTCACTATCGATGTATAAGGTCTGGATATTATTACGTGACATGGTACGTGCAAAAAAGGCTTCGAATTGAGATAAAGCTTGAATCATGAAGACGCCACTCTTATGAATCGCCTCATCCTTTGTCAATGATTTGCCAACCCATTTCTCCAATACCGGATTATGATCTTTGATAAAGAGGATTTCCTTATTACCAACCGCATTGCGCAATTGAACATAGATCAAACCGTCCTCATCACATTGGGTCAAATAATAGAAATTACGATTCACGATAAAAGGATAGGTACTATCTGCAGAGCGCTTAACCAAATCCCCTGCAAATAAGACGGTTATACTCCCACTTACATGATCTTTAAAAGCTTCTTGTCTACGATTGATTACGATTTCACGTTTCATTTGTTCACTTCCTTTGGATAGAATAATTTCATCTCAGTCTTCGCTTGACCATACACAACCGCATTTACGATTGCGGAAACTTGTGATAGTTCACGGATTGTCTTATCAGGCATCAAGATGTAGATGAGATTGGTATCTTCGTTGTAAGGCGAATAAGGACGTTTCTCAGCCTTATCCATATAGAGGTAGTAGATCGGATCAAAGCCTAAATCAATTAAGCGTAGTTTCATCAAAGCATAATCATCGGATGAACTAAAGTCCGCATAATCAAACAACTTTCGCTCCAAGATACGCACCGCTAAATCACTCAAAATCTTATCTTCATCATCCGATGCACATTGAAAGCCATAGAAACAACTGCTTTCGTCGAGTTGATAATGTTCCTTCAAGGTGATTTCATGGTCCGGCTTCAAGAATTGAAACATCGGATAATCATCTAGATACCTCGGATTCTTTACAATCAAATCACGCATCCGATTGAAGAACGCATAAAGGATCGCTTCAATACTTCGTGATGTGGGATGATAATACACCTGCCAATACATGTGATAGCGCGCCATGATGTAATCTTCAACCGAATGCACACCACTTTCTTTGATGACCAAGCGATCTTCTATGATTCGTAGTGTACGCAGTATTCTTTCTAAGTCAAAGGTCCCATAGCTCGTACCTGTGAAATATGCATCCCTTAGAAGATAATCCATACGATCCGCATCCAACTGACTGCTGATCATACGACTCATCACCTTATTTGGATGGCTGTGATTCAAGATGGAAACGATCTGTTCAGGAAGATCAGAAGCATATTTCACAAGGATACGATGAATGTCCGAATCTCCTAAAATAATCATTGCTGTTAATTGCTCATGATTTGGTGTCAATATTGATTCGAAGAAATGCGAGAAAGGTCCATGACCCAAGTCATGTAACAAACCTGCACACATGATTTGAATCTTTTCCACTTCACTTAAGAACGCATCCAAACCCTTTACTTCATTTACCATCCGGCGTATGATCTCATACACACCCAATGAATGAGCAAAGCGACTGTGTTCAGCCGTATGATAGACCTGATAGGACGTTCCCATTTGATGAATGCGACGTAGACGTTGAAACTCACGTGCATTAATCAAATCCCAGATGATTTGGTAATCCACATGAATATATTCATGAATCGGATCCCGCATCACCTTAGTCTCATTGCATCTTTGATTCATCTGTTTCCTCTATTAGCAAGCATACCGCCTGCGTCATCACACCTTCTTGGCGTCCAACAAAACCCAGTTTCTCACCACGAGTCGCCTTGATGTTCAATTGATCATCGCTTATTTCTAAGATTGGAAGCAAATTCGCTTTCATCATTGGGATATGCGGAGCCATTTTAGGCTTTTCAATTAGGATGATTGAATCGATATTCCCAACACGATACCCTTTTATACGCATCAAGTGCACCACATGCCTTAATAAATCCAATGAATTCGCGCCTTTGAATTGGGGGTCGGTATCTGGAAAATGCTTACCCAAATCCCCTAAAGCCAGAGCACCTAAAATTGCTTCCGCAATCGCATGTACCAAAGCATCCGCATCGGAATGACCATCACAACCAAAAGGATGTTCGATGTGAACACCACCAAGAATCAAAGGACGACCTTCTTTTAGGGGGTGAATATCTGTGGATTGACCAATTCGTATCATATCTTTTATTATACATTGAAATGCGAAAGCATAGACAATGAAATCCTTCTTGCATATGATTAAGAAAAAGGAGTCTCTATGCCTAAAATCAATGTGGCCTTTGTCTGTGTACACAACTCTTGTCGCTCACAGATTGCCGAAGCTTTAGCCAAAACCAATTATGCGGATGTGTTCAATGCTTATTCTGCTGGTACAGAAACGAAAGACAAAATCAATCAGGATGCGGTTCGCATCATGAAAGATCGTTTTCAAATCGATATGGAAACTTCTCAACACTCCAAACTTATTGACACCTTACCAAGCATTGATATTCTCGTAACGATGGGATGTAACGTGGAATGCCCTTATCTCCCTTGTAAACACCGCGAAGATTGGGGTTTAGATGACCCCAGTGGTCAGCCGGATAAAGTTTTCCACCAGACCATTGACCTCATTGAGGTCAAATTGGAAGACCTTTCCCAAAGAATTCAAAAAGGATTAGCTCAATCGTAAACACAAAAACAGTTTTTTCATTATAATAAGGATATGCGCTGCACACTTTCCTACTTTGGACCTGAAGTCACACAGAAATATGTTTATGTACTGGAGACATCCAAAACACTAAACATTCATCAAGCGTGGCTAATGGCCATTCGCAATCAAGCACATCTACAAAACATCCTTACCCACAAACTTATCCTTCTTAAGAATCATCGTTATGTTTCAGATCAAGTCTTTCTGGAGGACAATGATGAAATCATTTTGATGGATGCAAAAATGGGCGGCTAGTTTAGAAAGTTAGGTTTCTATGGATTTTTCAACCCTACTCTTTGCCTTTGGTTTAACATTATTTGCTGGGTTGAGCACCGGTATCGGTAGTGCTCTTGCCTTTTTCACCAATAAAACAAATACACGCTTCTTATCCGTTGCCCTAGGCTTTTCAGCAGGTGTCATGATTTATGTCTCTATGATTGAGATTTTCGCCAAAGCCCGTGAAGCTCTTGTGGGGGAACTTGGTATAAAATTAGGATCCTGGGCTACGGTAGGTGGTTTTTTCTTAGGCATCGCTTTAATTGCGATCATTGATCATTTCGTTCCTGAAGCCGATAACCCACATGAAATCCATACCGTTGAAGAAATGGATGGACAGAGTGAAGAGCATAAAGCAAAGCTTATGCGCATGGGGCTCTTTACAGCCTTAGCCATTGCGATTCATAACTTCCCTGAGGGTTTAGCAACTTTCACAGCGGCCATCAGTGATCCTAAGTTGGGGATTCCCATTGCAGTTGCGATTGCGATCCACAATATTCCTGAAGGTATTGCGGTTGCGGTTCCCATCTTCTATGCAACGGGAAGTAAAAGGAAAGCCTTTAAGCTTTCCTTCCTCTCTGGTCTATCCGAACCCGTTGGGGCTTTGGTAGGTTATCTTATTCTCTATCGATGGTTGAATGACACCGTCTTTGGGATCATCTTCGCCAGTGTCGCAGGCATCATGGTTTATATCAGTCTTGATGAACTCTTACCATCAGCACGTGAGTATGGTGAACATCACCTATCCATTTATGGCATGATTGCAGGAATGGCTGTCATGGCCATTAGTCTACTCCTCTTCCTATAATTTAAAAAGCGGAAAATTCCGCTTTTAATTTTGCTTATTAGAATTTTACAAACTTTTCGACATCCAACACAAAGATGGTTGCCCCACCGACTTGGACTTCAACAGGGAAAGTCGCAAATCGGCCGATATCATACGAGGCCGTGGAAGGCACAAGTTCCGTACGTTGTTTACTTTCTTCTGAAATGATCTCAATGCACTTGTCCACCAAGGCATCCTCCGTCCCAATCAAAAGTGTTGTGTTCCCGATTTTTAAGAAGCCTCCTGTCGTAGCCAATTTGGTTACGCTAAAATTCTCTTTCGTTAAAGCATTGGATAAGCTGTGACTATCATCGTTTGATACGACGGCGATGATTAATTTCATAAAGTCACCTCCTGTTTAAACTATTATACCACTAAACATTGAATCTAAAGTGTAGGATGTCTCCATCTTTCACCAAATATTCTTTTCCTTCAATACGTAATTTCCCCGCATCCTTAACAGATTGTTCCGTTCCATACTGCATCAGATCATCGTAATGATAACACTCTGCTTTAATGAAACCCTTCTGGAAATCCGTATGGATGATGCCTGC
>DHGC01000086.1:10847-30583 GCA_002402585.1 Erysipelotrichaceae bacterium UBA4808
ATTTGGTCTAAACCACTTTCGGTATACCCCAAGTCTTCTAAAAACATCTGCCGTTCTTCTTCATCCAGCATGGCAAGTTCTTCTTCGATCTTGGCACTGATTGCGATCACATCACTCTTTTCTGATTCTGCAAATGCTTTAACCTCCATAAAGTATGGATTGGCATCTGGTTGATGAACCGCGTCTTCACTCATGTTGGCGACATAGATGACTGGCTTAGCACTCAACAAGTGAAACCCCTTTAAGAGTTCTTGTTCATCTTTGTCTAATTCCAGAGCACGAACATTCATGCCTTTTAAGAGCGCATCATTGATTTTCGTTAATACACTCAGTTCAAAGATGGCTTCTTTATCTTTGGCTCTCGCTTTGCGTTCAACTTTTGAAATACGATTCTCAATGGATTGTTGGTCCGCTAGGATCAATTCCAAGTTGATGATTTCGATATCGCGCAAAGGATGAACCGTACCTTCAACATGCGTGATGCTTGTATCATCAAAACATCGTACGACATGTACGATTGCGTCCACTTCACGGATATGACTTAAAAATTGATTCCCTAATCCTTCGCCTTGACTTGCGCCCTTGACCAAACCTGCAATGTCCGTAAATTCGAAACTTGTGTAGATGGTTTTCTTCGGCATAAAAATCTCAGTCAAACGATCAATACGTTTATCTTTAACTTCCACGACACCGACATTGGGTTGAATGGTCGCAAACGGATAGTTCGCTGCTTCTACTTGTGAATGCGTAATCGCATTAAATAATGTCGACTTCCCAACATTGGGTAACCCAACGATTCCTGCTGTTAATGGCATACTTCTCCTTATTCCGTGACTTCAGCTTTTTCTATCATGCGTTTCAGTTTTTTTTCAAAATCACTGCGATCAAACATGACGGCCGCGCCACACCCTAGACATTTTATCTTAATATCAGCTCCCATGCGAATGATTTTCCAATGTTTTGACTTATGACACGGATGTTCCTTTTTCATTTCGACAATATCATTCAATCCATATTCAATCATAGGGGTCCTCCTTCATGCATTGTATACGCTTCTAATGTGTTTTCCAGCAACATTCCAATGGTCATCGGACCAACACCACCGGGTACTGGTGTCATCGCATCAACTTTATCGACAAGCTCATCATAAGCCACATCCCCAAGCAATTTACCATCAACACGATTGATGCCCACATCAATGATGCATTCAGCATGACTGATATCTTTTGAGGTAATGAAATTCGCTCTACCAATAGCAACGACGATGATATCTGCTTGTTTTGTGAAGTCTGATAAGTTTTTGGTCTTACTGTGACAGATGGACACAGTCGCGTTTTCATTCAATAAAAGTTGTGCAACAGGACGCCCTACAAGATTGCTTCTACCCAACACAACACAATGTTTACCAACGACATCGATCTGATATTCCTTTAGTAAACGCATGATGCCTTTAGGTGTACATGGCACAAATCCTTTTTCATTCTCATAGAGTTTCGCAACATTCAATGGATGAAGTCCATCCACATCTTTCCCTGGATCCAAAGCATGAACGATGGCTTTCGCATCTAAGTGTTTTGGGACAGGCAGTTGAATCAAGATACCATCCACGGTCTCATCACGATTGAGACGATCAATCGTTGATAAAACAATCTCCTGGGAAATAGTTCCATCCAATGTGATGATTTCTGATAAGAACCCTACCCGTTCACACGCTTTCGCTTTGTTTTTCACATAGGTCTGTGAAGCAGGATTATCCCCAACCAAAATAACCACCAGTTTAGGTATCCGTGCATTTTTAGCTCTTAACGCATCGACTTCCAATTTCAATTCAGCTTCAAGCTTTAGCGATAACGCTTTACCATCCATTTTATTCATCGTGCCTCAATTCTCGTACCATAAGGTAACTGGCCCATCGTTATGGGCTTCGATCTTCATTTCTGCTTGAAATACACCCATTTCTATAGGAATCCATTCCTGTAGATAGGTGTTGAATCGCTCATAGTATTCCTTAGCCACTTCTGCTTTTGCGGCCTTATCATACGATGGACGATTGCCTTTACGTGTATCACCATAGAGCGTGAACTGTGAAATGGATAAAACAGAACCCTTAATATCCATGACACTCAAGTTCATCTTACCATTCTCATCTTCAAATAAACGGGCATGGGCAATCTTCTTCGCCATGGACTTAAGTTTCTCATCATCCTCTTCTAAACTAAAACCCACAAAGATAAGCAAACCCACTTCAATCGATCCAACTGGAATTCCTTCAATTCGACATATAGCCTTTTCTACTCTTTGACATGTGACACGCATACTTAAACCTCAATTGTATTTTATCATCCTCAAATTAATAGTAAAATAGAAAGTAAGATGACAAACTCAAAACCCCTAGCCGTACGTATTCGTCCCAAACACCTAAATGATGTATATGGACAAGAACACTTGACCAGCAACACAGGCCTACTTCAGCGTTTCGTGACTTCTGGTCGTCTTCTCTCCTGCATCTTCTTTGGGCCGCCTGGTAGTGGAAAAACCACTGCCGCAGCTATTCTCGCAAATGAACTTAAGCTTCCTCTAGAGACCTTCAACGCCGTCACAGGCAATAAAAAGGACTTGGATGCGATCTTTGCGTCCGCTCGTCTCAATGGTCAGCTGGTCTTGATCGTCGATGAAGTCCATCGTTTGAATAAGGACAAACAAGACTTGTTATTACCGTATGTTGAAGATGGTAGTGTCTTGATGATTGGATTAACCAGTATGAATCCTTATTTTGCGATTAATCCAGCAATACGATCACGCTGTATCCTCTGTGAGTTTAAAGCATTAAATAAGGTTGCGATGGCTAAAGCCATTGATCGAGCACTTATCCATGAAGACAGTCAGATTGAAATTAAAGTGTCCTATGAAGCCAAAGAAGCCATCATCGATTCAAGCAATGGCGATGTTCGTATGGCCTTCAATATTTTAGATGCCTTGAATATTGCATACCCTAAACAAACCATCGGTCTAGAACAATTAAAAGAGCTTCATATCCATGGCAATCTTGGCTTCGATCGCAGTGATGATGGCTATTACGACGCCTTAAGTGGTTTACAGAAATCCATTCGTGGCTCTGAAGTCGATGCGGCACTTTATTATTTAGCACGACTGATCATCGCGGAAGACCTGGACTCTATTGAGAGAAGATTGATTGTGATCGCCTACGAAGACATTGGTTTAGCAAATCCACCTTTGGTCGCTCGTACTCTAACCGCAATGGATGCGGCAAAACGCGTTGGTTTCCCTGAAGCAATCTACCCCCTTGCCGTAATGGTTATTGATTTAGCATTATCCCCAAAATCAAGATCTGCTATCAACGGGTTAAGCAAAGCAATGAATGAAATCAAAGTGCATCCTCTCCCTGTTCCTGAATACTTGCGCTTGACACCTGTCGGTTTAGCCGAGATGGACCGCTACGATTATGATCGCGATGATCTTTGGAACCAAATTGAGTATCTTCCTGAAGGAACTCAAAACATCCCTTTCTTTACACCTCAAGCATCTAGCCCTTATGAGAATACCTTAATCAATAATCTTAGTGTGTTGAACAAGATAAAACGCACACACAATATCAGACAATTAAAAAGGATGTCCAAATAGACACCCTTTAAGTAAAAGGACCTCAGAAGATATATCCTCTAAGGTCCTTTAATTTAATTACTTAACTTCTACAGCGTTTGCAACAGCTTTAGCAAATGCAGCCAAGTACTCGTCGATACCAACAGAGATGGATGTCTTCAAGTCTTCTGCAACTGCAACGCCTTCACCATCAATTTCGATAGCTTCAACTTCAGCAGCAGTCTTACCAACGATGTAAGCTTCTAAAGCAGCAGCTTGTTCGAACCATTCTTTACCGATAGCAGAAGCACCCTTCATACCGTAGTCATTGCCTTTTTCCTTTTTAGTAGGAGCAGCATCAGCTTTAACAACAGCACCCATAGCATCAAATGTGCCTTGGTTTTGCGCAACGTCTAACATTGAAACCAAAACTTTACCGTCTTTGTCCATAGCAACGCCCATGAATGTAACGTTTGTTTGGATACGACCAGCAGCAGCTTCAACAGCAGCAGTCGTAGCAGTTGCTTCAGCAGCAGCTACAGCAGCACGACCAGAAACGGAAGCAACGGAACCAACACCAACTTTAGCAACGCCCTCAACTTCTACAGCATTTTTAGCGGCAGCCTCAACAGCAGCTAGGTAAGGATCGATACCAACAGATACGGATGCCTTCAAATCTTCAGCAACAGGAACAAATTCAGCATCAACTTCAGTAGCCAATACTTCTTCAACAGTTTTGCCAATGAAGTAAGCTTCTAAAGCAGCCATTTGTTCAAACCATTCTTTACCGATGGCAGAAGCGCCCTTCATACCGTAGTCAGCGCCTTTTTCCTTTTTAGTAGGAGCAGCATCAGCTGCAACGACAGCACCCATAGTATCAAATGTACCTTGGTTTTGTGCAGAATCAATGTCTACATAGACAATCTTACCTGCATCATCCAATAAAACCGCAGCATACGTCGTAGTGACTTGAACGCGACCAGCAGCATCTGCAGTAGCAGCACGACCAGAAACGGAAGTATAACTACCTGTACCAAATTTATAAGTCTTTGGAGCAGCACAACCAGTCAAACCGGTCAAAGCTAATAAACCAACAACAACTAATACGAATAACTTTTTCATCTCAAATTCCTCCTTGCAATGATTATTATAGTTATTTGTTAAATTTCTAGCAATCAAAATCCTGTATTTACGAAATGAAATCATCTGTTTTAAGAAGTTCGTAGAAAAATATACAAAAGTTTGCCAAATTAAATTATATTTTTCACAAGTACATCAACGAATATTTCGCAAACCTTTCACATAGCTTGGATAAGTGACACTTAAAAGGAAGATGATTAGTGCAAATGATATCGTTAAAGAACTCAATATTTCCACAAATACTAGTTCTTGCGTAAAGATTCGGATTGGCATCATCAACATCGACAGAACTGGAACGAAGGACAATTGATAGCCTAAACCGTGACTCAGCGATGCTGGACTTTGAATGCTTAATGATAAATAATAGATAAGCAAAAGCACTAAATAAAATGGACCTTGTATCGCTGCAGCTTCTTCCGCATTCTTGACTTGGCTTGCTAGAACCAAAATTAACAGTTGCACAATGAAGATTCCCACCAACATAAAAACCAATGCCAAGCCTAACCGTTGAAGATCCTGAATTCTAAAATCGAATAATTTCAAGAGAAGTTCAAACTCAAATTCCGGCAGTGCCAAATACTTTGACGCTGCTTGAATCAAGCCACGAAAACGATCATCTCGAAAACGTAGATATAGACCTAAACCAACAACAAATAGTGAACTTACGATTTGAAACATCACACTGAACATCCCTAAGATCAACTTTGATACAAAGTGTTCTTGTATTGAAACACTGCTTAATATCAGTGGCATGATATGTGTTGTCTTCTCCATGATGATCTCGCCCGAATTAACCGCAATAAAATTGAGAAGCATGAAATACAAGCCTGTTAGAAACACAAGGGCCAGCTGTGCTTTGAAACTCGTTTGCTCAACTTCAATTTCTTCGAAATGAACCTGTATGTTCTCATATTCTTCAAGCCATGCATGCACACTCTCTTGACTTGTTTTCAAGATGTTTTGTTTGTGTTGGATCAACAGAATGGCTTGGATCCGTTCTTTCAAGATCACGTCATTCACACCTTCAACACGATAGCCTGTCTCATTCAAGTCTATAAAAATGTCCGACTTCTCTTTAACCAATTGAAACCCTTGATTCTCCCATAAGTCGATGTCAATTTTATTGGTATCCATATCACGAGAGAAAGCGACCTGATAGGGTTGATGGAGATCCAAGCCGATCCATGCACTTAACTTATCTACATACAAAAGTCCAAATACGACAAGAATAAACAAAGCTTGTAGACTCAAACTCAGCTTATTAAAAAAACGTCGCTTCAGCGCAAATTTCAAGAGTGTTCGCATTGATCAAACTCCAGATATTCACTCATCGAAGGCGTATGTAGATTCAAACGCGTGATGCTGCGTTCTTTACTCATTTTCATGATCATTTTCTTTGCTTCATCCAAACTGTCATATCGAAACTCGACATTGCTTCCTTTATCTTCCACATTGACATGAGTGTTACTTAAGCCCTGCCAATTGCTATCGGCATTGATGGAAATACACACAGCTTCTTGTTGAGCCAAGACATTGAGTTCACCTTGATGAACGATATTCCCTTTATTGAGCACTAAGACATGGGAACAGAGCTCGTCCATGAAATCCATTTGATGACTTGAAATTAGAATCAGCTTACCTTCACTCGCCCACTGTCTCAATACCTGCATGAACAATTGCACGCTGAAGTAATCCAGACCATTAAGAGGTTCATCCAGAATCAAGACATCAGGGTCATGCAGAAAGGCCAAAATCAACTGAAGTTTTTGTTGCTGGCCTTTAGAGAGATGAATAATCTTCGTCGATACATCTTTCTCAAATTTTAACAATTTGGTCAATTGTTCAAGTCGATCGCAGATCAACTCCTTAGACATACCCTTTAGTTCCCCTAAAAACAAGGCTTGTTCCAGCACACTCAAATCCATAAATAAGGAACGTTGTTCCGGCATGTAACCAAATCGTTTGCGATCTTTAAAGGTGACCTTTGATCCTTTGAAGTAGATTTCTCCTTGATCTGGATCAATCAATCCCATGATCGACTTAAAAAGCGTTGACTTCCCACAACCGTTTTGTCCCAAAATACCATGGATCTCATGGGCTTTTGCTTCAAAGCTGCAGTCATTCAACGCTTTATGTTTACGATAAGCTTTACTTAGATGTTCAATTTTTAGCATACCCTTAGATATGCTTCAAAATCCTATTCTCCTAATTATTTCTTTTCTTCAGGTTTGATCAAACCCATATTCACATGACAATAACCACCCGGGTTCTTAACTAAATACTTCTGATGATAGGTTTCCGCATCATAGAAATCACGTAAATATTCAAGCTCCAGAACCAAAGGCTTTTTATATTCCTTTTGTCGTTCAGCCACATACGCCTTAATCACATCCATATCTTCTGTATCCACTGGATAAACACCGACACGATACTGTGTCCCCACATCATTGCCTTGTTTATTCAAGGATGTAGGATCGATGATACGAAAGAGAAGCTCCAAAACTTTAGTTAAAGGCAATACTGCTGGATCATATTCAATCTCTGCCACTTCCGCATGCAAAGTCTTACCAGAACATACTTCTTGGTAACTTGGATTTTCAAGTAAGCCTTGGGCATACCCAACACGTGTTGCCCCAACACCTTTCAAACGACGATAATATTCTTCCACACCCCAGAAACAACCTCCTGCGACGACGATTTTTTTCATAGTGTCTCCTTATCCAACCATGTTTTGATTGTATTTATTAATAGTTTCTCATTTTCAGAACTGGGTTTGTACCAATATGCATTGAACTGATGTCTGAACCACGTCAGCTGACGCTTTGCATACTGACGTGTCGCAATCACGATCTTCTGCTTGATCTCATCGATTGAAGCTTGTTCTTCAAAGTAGGCTTTCCATTCTTTATAACCAATCGCTTGAAAGCTTTGATACGTCCGTTCTTTTGCGTTGCTGAAATACTTCTCTATTTCTTCCTTCAATCCTGACATGAATTGTTGGTCCAAACGTTCTTCAATGCGTTTATCCAATAGCTCTTTGGGATGATCCATCACAAGCATGAAGAAATCATAGAGGGGTTCATGTTTTTGTTTTGCCTCACGTTCACTCTTGATTTCACCTTTTAAAGCGATGTTTAGAGCACGCAATACACGTTTACGATTATTGGGATGAATCTTCTCACTTGCTTTTGGATCCAACTTTACCAATTGCTCAT
Source organism: Erysipelotrichaceae bacterium UBA4808 (assembly GCA_002402585.1). GTDB lineage: Bacteria > Bacillota_I > Bacilli_A > Erysipelotrichales > Erysipelotrichaceae > UBA2212. The sequence continues at coordinate 18,803 of DHGC01000086.1, forward strand.
ACAGTTCATCCTTGTTCAATGCATCGAATGTTTCATCCTGAATCGTCTCATCTTCAAAAACATAATCATAGAGCGTGGCTTTAAGATAGAAACCAGTGCCCCCCACGATAATGGGTAATTTATTCCTTCGCGTAATCTCATCAATGGCATTCCTTGCCATGGATTGAAAATCTTTGACACTGTATGCTTGATCGTAGCTTACTAAATCCAAACCATGATGTGGAATACTCTGTTTGGTTTCTTCTGTAATCTTTGCTGTCCCAACATTCAACTCACGATACACTTGTTGGGAATCGCCACTGATGATTTCCCCATTTAAGGCTTTTGCCAATTGAATCGATAACGCTGTCTTTCCACCTGCGGTTGGACCAGCGATGACGAGTACTTTTTTCATCGTTCAAAGTCCTTCCATAGTGTTTTCGCATTTTGTTTGACCAACGTTGGACGCCCATGCGGGCAATGATACGGTTGTTCACAATGCGCTAGCTCTTCAATGATATTGCGCATTTCGATTGGACTTAAGTTCTGATTAAAACGGATTGAACGGTGACACGCCATGGTCGCAATCACACTTTCCCTTAAATGCGCTTGATCCATCTTCTCTTGATTCAAAAAACGATCCATCAAGTCCTGCATAAATGCCTGTAAGTCCGTTCGTTTCAGCCAAAGCGGTATACTGCGAATCATATAGGCTTGATGTGATAGCGCTTCACATTCGATGTATAGTTCTGTACACAGAACTTTGAATGAATCGAATTGCTCCATGAAAGCTGGACTTGCATCCATACTTACAGGAACCAATAAATCTTGAAACTCAGGTTTCTGATTGAGATCCTTTAAAATCAGCTCAAAATTAATACGTTCTTTTGCCGCATGTTGGTCGATGACATAGAGATCATCCTCAGAACTTGCCAAGATATAACGACCATGCATCTGGCCAATCAAGTCGAGATGTGGGAAGGTGGGGTGTCGATAAGTTGTTTCCTGTTCATTCACTTCCAAATTAAAACTGTTTTGACTAGGATAATGATTCACATCAAATAAGACTTCTTGACTTACCGTTTCCTCTTGCGTCTTTTCCAAAATGTGTTGTTTCGGTTGAACATTTTCACGTAAATGCTTGCTTAAACCATCCACTAATAGGAAGAACGCTTGTTGTTCCTTCGAAAGACGAACTTCCCATTTACTTGGATGCACATTCACATCTACCAATTGGGGATCCATGTTGAGATTGATGATGCATACTGGATAACGATGACTTGGAATATACGGTGCATAGGCTTCGACAATGGCTTTTTGAAGATACCAAGAACGAACAATACGATGATTGATGAAAATTAAAATCCCTTTATTATTGGAGCGGTGCTCTTGAGGATCGACCCAGAGACCATTGATCTTAAAATCATAATCTTCGATTTCAAATTCATGGGCCAAGCGTGCAATGCGATTCCCAAATTGTTGGGCACAGACTTCCAAGAGTTGATTGGTACCACTGGTATTGACCAAAACTTTGTTCTCATCACTAAGTTTGAAGGCTACATCGGGTCGACTGAGTGCGAATTTCGAGATAACATCAATGATCAAAGAAGCTTCGTAAGCTGCAGATTTCAAATGTTTAAAACGTGCTGGTGTTTTTCGAAATAAACCCTCCACACGTATTTCAGTACCGGTGCGCATCGCATGCGGTCTGACTTGAATCAATTTCCCATACGCGATATGCACATAGGTTCCATTATCATCTTTTGATGTTTTCAGAATCACATCACTCACCGATGCGATGGAAGGTAATGCTTCACCTCTAAACCCAAGACTTGTGGGTGCGAAAAGATGTTCCTTGGTTTGAATCTTACTAGTTGTATGACGTTCAAACGCTAATTGTGCATCTTGAGGATCCATGCCCATTCCATCATCAATGACTTCAATGGCTTCAACGCCACCTTGTTTGATTTTAACCTCGATAAAACGGGCCTTGGCATCCAAAGCGTTCTCTACCAACTCTTTGACAACAGCCATCGGACGTTCAATGACTTCCCCAGCCGCAATCATGTTGCTTAATTGTTCATCTAAACGGCGAATGATTCCCATGATCAGTCCTTCATCTGCTTTTTCCAAGCATCTAAATACGCCAACGCTTCAAGTGGCGTTGTTTGATTGACATTCAAGTTTTTCAAATCCGCTTCGATGCGTTGAAGTTCTTTGGGTATGGTTACCATCTCAACGATTGCCATACTTTGTTGAACGACACGCTTCTTGCTCTCCAACTCCGTAATCAATTGACCTGCACGATCGATGATTGCATTGGGCAGATGTGCCAAACGGGCCACATTGACACCGTAAGATCGATCGGCACGTCCATGTTTAACACGATAAAGAAATGTGACTTCATTATTTTCTTCAAAAACTTCCACATGCATGTTCTTAATTTGTGACAGTGAGTGTTCCAACTGTGTCAACTCATGATAATGTGTTGAAAAGATGGTTTTACATTTCACAACCGTCGCAAGATATTCCACCATCGCTTGCGCCAATGCCATTCCATCAAAAGTCGATGTTCCACGTCCGATTTCATCAAAGAGGACCAAAGAATCTTTTGTCGCATTCTGTAAAGCTGTATTGGCTTCAATCATCTCTACCATAAAAGTTGATTGACCAGATAAGATATCATCACTTGCGCCCATCCGTGTGAACAAGGCATCAATCAGCGGTAAATCTGCCTTCTTAGCAGGAACAAAAGACCCCATTTGTGCGAGGATTACCACCAAGGCCAATTGTCGCATATAGGTACTCTTCCCACCCATATTGGGCCCTGTGAGGATGTGAATCATTTGAGCTTGATTCATTTCTGTAGAATTGGATACATATTTCGTCTTTGTTTCTAAGATTGGATGGCGTGCTTCTTTGATGGCACAATCAAAACCTTCATGAAATGTAGGTTTGACATAATGATGATCCTTCGCGATACGACACAGCGCAGATACGACATCAAAGTGTGATAATGCATCCGCAATCGCCTGTATTTCAAACAAATTCAAACGAATTCGTTCAATCAAGGCATTGAAAAGATCTTGTTCAAGTTTGAGACTACGATCATAAGCGTGTAAGATCTTATCTTCCATTTCTTTGAGTTCAGGTGTAATGAAACGTTCTTGATTGCTCAAGGTTTGTTTGCGCACATACATAAACTCTTCCTTGATCATCGGAATATTTCCTTTAGAAACTTCAATGTAGTAACCAAAGACACGGTTGTAACCAATTTTTAGATTTTTGATTTGTGTGCGTTCGCGTTCTTGAGCTTCAAACTCAAGCAACCATTTTTGTCCTGAATTCTGAATATCTCTGAGCTCATCCAATTGTTCATAGTAACCGGTTCTAAAGATATTACCATCTTTTAAAGTTGGGGGACACTCATCATTCAAGGCATCATTCAGAATCTGTGTGAGTTCATTTAAAGAGTCGATTTTATTCAATGGATCAAAGATTTGATCCTCAACCAGACCGAGAATTTCTGGTACTTGATTTAAGGTTTGACGCAATCGCATCAAATCTTGTGGATTGGCAGACCCAAAGGAGACTTTACCAACGAGTCTTTGCACGTCAAAGCATAATTTCAAACGTTCTTGAAGACGATCATACTTAATGAAATCCTTTAATAAATACTCAATTTGTGCTTGACGCTTTAGAATCATCTCCAAATCATAGAGCGGATGCATGATCCAATCCTTTAATAAGCGTGATCCCATGGAAGTCTTACATTGATCTAAAAAACTAAACAAGGTATTGTTTTTCCCTTGATTCCGTAATGCTTCAACCAATTCCAAGTTGAGCATCGTACTGTAATCCATACGCATGAATTTCTGTGTCGATGTATCCACAACTTCTTTTAGATGGAATAGGGATCGCTTTTGCGTCCTTAGGAGATACTGAAGCAAACGACCATAGACACGTCGCTTCTGTTCATCTTCAATTTTAACAACTTGTTTCAAATAAGCTTCATCAATATCCACTTCATCACAAAACGATAAAGTAAGATAAGGAATCGCACGGATGACTTGAAGACTACGTGCATCCAAATGACTGGATGTCACAAGTTCACGAATCTGATATTTCAATATCGTTGCCTTCAATAACGCACTTTCAGCTTTGATGGTATGTAATTCTAATTGACCTGAAATCAATTCACAGAGTAATAATGTATAGTCTCCTGCGAAATGTTCAATGGAAGCAATGTAGTGTCGATCTTTATCTTCAATAAGTTCATCGACCATCGTTCCAGGGGTTACGATCTTAACCACATCCCGTTTGACCAAACCCACTGCAGTGGACGGATCTTCCATCTGCTCTACAATCGCAACTTTAAAGCCGCGATCCACAAGCTTTTGAATGTATCCACCTGCCGCATGATGAGGCACACCACACATTGGAGCCCTTTGATTATCGCCGGCTGCACGTCCTGTAAGAACCAAATCCAATTCTAAAGAAGCGATTTTCGCATCATCAAAAAAGAGCTCATAAAAATCACCCAAACGAAACATCACCAGCGCATCTGGATTTGCTTCTTTTACTTCCATATATTGTTTTAACATGGGTGTTAATTTTTCCATACCATCCTCGCATAAGAAAGAAAATGCCGAAGCATTTCCTTAACTATTTTCCTTCATTCAACACAAGCCCATCTTGTTTAAGTTTGCTTATGATTTCATACAACATATAACTACTCGCACCATACGAAATGGCATACCCTGCCCGTGTTTCCACAATTTTCGTTGCACGATGGTGAATCTTACTAAAATCAACGCGATCGCGTTCATGGACCTGAACAATGATTTTACCAATGGACGCATTGATCATCTTGATGTTTCCAACTTGACCCAAACTGTCCAACAACTCTGAAATCACAAGTTCCTTTTCATTTGGATTGATAATGCTTATCGCTCCCTTATGATAGTAATAACTTGTGACTGCATAATATAGCAAGAACGTCATAAGACCAATGAATAAGAGAATGATGAGCCCTCGTTGATAAAATGGATTCCGCATCAAAACCAAAAGATCGATGATGCTTCCTGGTGTCGCAACAGAAATGGCTCCTGAAAAACGATAGCCGATAATGATATCGAACGTTGGCAAAATCGCAAACAACAACGCTGTAAACATCAAATGAAACAGAAACAAGAGCGGTGCTGTAAAAAGCAAGAATACTTCAATTGGAAGCAAGGTTCCAAATAAAACTGAGAAAAGGATCGAAGCGATGACAAAACCAAGAAGTCTTCTACGAACCAATCGATCAGTATAGGTTTGATAGGCAGCCAAGATAAATGCTGGTACAGCAAAGATATTTAAGATATAATACGGTGTAATCAACTTACCAGAGGTGAAACCTGAGATGTTTTGAGCCAATTGAGCTGTCCACATACCAACATCACCGTTGAAAACTGCACCAAGCGGATCCACCCAGTTTCCACCCATCGATGTGAACCAGAAAAGTTGATGCATCCAATCCGAGAAATTAAAGATATTCAAAACACGGTCCAAACCACCATAGATAAATAAGTTGATGGGGTTATTCAAATCATGGGCGATGAAACTAAAGATAGCTTGTAGAAAGTTGATTAAGTATGGCCACATAAAGGCTACACCAACCCCTGCAATCAAAGCGTAGAAGACAGAACCCATGATGATGGATACGTTCTTATCGACAAAACTGAAAATACTATAAGGACTGCGTGTCTTTAATTGACGTGCTACTGTTCGGGTGATGAACATAACAATCAAAGCACCGAAGATACCAGTATTGAAGGGCATTAAAATACCCATATCACGTGTTGCTAAAGCGTTGGCACTTGCTCTTAAACCTAAGACCGCTGAATATGCCTCAGGTGCCAAGTTACTTGGGGCAAAAAACATGATGCCTACATGAAATGCCAAGTACGCTAAGAATGCTGCTATAATAACCATCCCATCTTCGTTACGACGATATACTGCTCTTAATAAGAAGATTAATGGGAAGTTCTGTATGAAGAAGCTGGATAGGTAGCGCAACATATCAAGAATTGAAAGAATAAAGGGATGATTGATTGAAAAAAAGATTTGGAAATTTGGATTGAATAGAATCCCTGTCATTCCCAAAATGATACTGGCAATATATAATACCTCAAGAGGAAAATAGATTAGTTCACTAAACGAATTCCATCGACGCATACCTTCACCTCGCATCTATGATACCATTGATATGGGTCGACTTCAACGCACCAAAATACACACATGACACGCCTCACAACCTCCCCAACAAAGAAGAATTTTGTAATCAATTGGTCCTTAACCTTTGTTTTGTTGTCGCTTACGACAATTAGTTTATTAGCAATTTATGCCGCGAGTCCATTGCTTGTTTACTATCTTGATGGAACCGATTTATTGATCAAACAGATTATCTGGGTCATTATTTCAATCGTAACGTTGGTTGCGTTGTTACAAATTGGAGTTGATCGACTCTTTACTGCAATCGATATCGCGTATTGGATCCTTATCTTCTTACTCTTTCTACTAATCTTGGACAAGTACATCAATCTCCCCTTTATTGCACCTGTAAATGGTACACGTGCTTGGTTCTACTTCCCTGGCATTGGCACGATCCAACCAAGTGAGTTCATGAAAGCTGTTTTAATGATCAAATCTGCGACCATTATCGCTGAACACATCGAACAGAATCGTATCGCTAATTTTGAATCCGATATCCATTTGTTTTATAAGATCTTGAAATTTGCAGCCTTACCTTTGGTCCTCATCATCGCACAACCCGACACCGGAATTCCCATCATCATCGTTATGGGCTTGATTGCGATGATTAGCCTTAGTGGTATCCAACGCTATTGGCTCATTGGTGGCTTCACCTTCGTGATTGGTGCAGTGCTTGTCTTTCTCTTCTTGTTCTTTTTTGCGCAAGACTTCTTAGTTGATCTCGTTGGTAGTTCCTATCGCTTGAATCGTTTCTACGGGTGGCTTCAAACAGAAGATTACATCAGTTCTTGGGGTCTACAACTCTATCAATCCTTGTTGACTGTTGGTTCAGCTGGTTTTTTTGGCCATGGCTTTGGTTCCCAGGTCATTAGTATCATTGAGCCTCAAAACGACTTCATCTTTGCGGTCATTGGACAAAACTTTGGTTTCTTAGGGACCAGTATTGTCTTGTTTCTTCACTTAGCACTGGATTTGATCATCATTCGCATCATTTATCAAAATGAATATTACAGAGAAAAGATCATGGCCGTTGGATTGTTAGGCATGTTGATGTTTCAACAAATCCAAAACATGGGCATGATCATTGGGTTACTTCCAATCACCGGAATCACACTCCCCTTTATTTCAGCGGGTGGTTCTTCCTTATTGTCATTTATTCCTTCAATAGCGATTATTTATCATATGAGTCATATGAATGAATCTAAGAAGAATCACTAAAATAGATTCTTCAACCGTTCAATATAATGTGTATCGGGTCTTCCAATCATTTGGACGACCTTTTTACTGTAATTAACGGTCACGCAACTGTCTTTTCTTAACTTCATGGACTCATGATCGTAACACAAGATGGCTTCACAGAAATCATCACTCTCAAGTCGAATCGTCACATCATGTGGTACGATCAGCGGTGATCCCAAAGAACGATAAGTTTGGTGATGGATGCCAGTGATTTCAGTGATTTGTAACAAATCCAAACCCTCATGTAGAATCGCACCGCCTAGAGAACGATTATAAGCACTTGAGCCTGCTTGGCTTGAGATACAAATTCCCGTACCTCTAAACGTTTCTAAGAAAACATCTTCTACATAAATACGCATCAGTTGGGTACGAATGACGTTCTCTACACGTATTTCATTAAGCGCATAGAGACAATGTGTATCTTTTGAGCTATGTACATTGATTTCCAATAACGGTAAGTTCTTACGTACAAACTTCATCTGTCTACAATCTTCTAAGAATTTATCCACTTCATGGCTATCGTAACTAGTAAAAAAACCAAGGGTTCCGGTATGAATCCCCACGAAAAGAAGCTCATTCAAGGCATTGACATATTTATGGAGTGTTCTTAAGAATGTGCCATCCCCACCAACTGCGATTACAAGTTCAGGTTTATTTTCATCATAAATAAAACCCATCGTCCCTAAAGCTTCGTGAATTTTGTGTTTAAGTTGTTTGGATAAATCGTCATTCTTACTTACTATGGTAAATCGTTTCATACTTTCTCTTCCTTTTCGTCTGTGAGGAGATCTAATTCCTAAAACTTTAATTTTTCATAACACTATTGTATCATAGCCCTATGAACACAAATCTCGAAATCGAATACAAGACGCTGCTTACAGAAAGTCAATTCAATCGCATTTCATCAGATTACAAAGAAGTTCCTGCAATAAAACAAGTCAATTTTTACTATCAATATGCCGATGTAAGTAAACCGATTGCAGCACGAATCCGCCAAATCAATGAAACATTTGAATTGACCTTTAAAATTAAACAAAGCAAAGGTAGACTTGAAGTTAACTTTGAAGTGTATAGTAATGATTCTAGCATCTTTGATCATAATGACGTCAAATCGTTCTTAATTGAAAACGGCTATACACAAGTATTTAATTATCTTGGAGAGCTAACAAGTTATCGTCGTTTGATTAAGGAAGAATATGGGGATATGTGTATTGATGAAAACCATTATCTAGGTAAGGTCGATTATGAACTCGAGTATGAAGTCATCCATGATGAAGAATTGGCCTATGCGCGCTATCTCGAGCTTGTAGAGAAATATAACTTGAGCAATGAAAAAGCGAAGACTAAATATCATCGCTTTCTCTTGTGTTTGAATCATCCTGGTGTTGATGAGAGATGATTTCGACATCATCTAATTTAAATAAATTTAATAGATTATCTGGTAATTCATGATCAATCATGAGCTTGAAACTAATTTTCTGACTAAAATTTGGAATTTCCCGAGCCAATTTACGGATAAGGCTAAATTTACCAAAGCTGTAGACAACACGTTCCATGATTTGATTCTTATTACAATCAATACTGAAATAAAGATCGATTCCTTCATCATTGAATGCAATCAACTCTTGCTTACGCGCATCTAACCATTGAAGATGATTAGATTTTGCTTGCACTTCATTTAAGATCCGCGTTTGCTTGCGGGTTTCTTTTTCAATGCTAAGTGAACCAAAATTCTGCAAATGTAATTGTAAGACATGTCTTGCTAAATCATCATCAAATACAGAACTCGAACGCGAAGATCGACTCATGGCATTTGCCCAAGCATCAACTCCAATATCATTTGCTTTCTTCAAGATTTTGACCGTCATTTCTGGATCTTCTTTATCCAGATAGATAAAACTTTCTAGGTTGTTTGAAATCTTCATCCCAAACTCACTTAAATAAACAGGCGCTTGAAAGAAAACGATATCTTTCAAAATAAGACTACTAATGCTTGTGGGTAGTGTTTTTGCTTTAGCAACCCGTAAAATCGCGTCTTTGAAGCTTTTTTGGTCTGGATAACCATTCAAACTTTCAAAATGGTTCCACATTTGTCTGAACGAATAACTGATGCTGTGATCAAAACGCCCATAACCGATGATGCCCTTTTCACCAGTCGTCTTCAACTCTGTACCTTTGGCTAAAAAGAAAAGTAAATCACCATGATTGAAATCCGTAAAACGCTTACCGACAGAAGGACGCCAAAAACTAATCGTTTGATTACCATTCAAACGATGGAATTCAATCATATGACGGTCTGTGATGTACGCTATGGAAGCCATATTAGTGCTATTATAACATCCTTTTCATTTTTAAAATAAACCGATAATTTCATTGTTTTCGAGTATATCAATGTGGTTGGCTGCTGGATCTTTTGATAATCCAGGCATTGTCATAATCGAGCCCGCAATCACAACAATGAAGTCAGCACCACTCGAAACATTCAGTTCCCGCACTGTGATTTCAAAATCCTCAGGTGCTCCTAATTTCTTAGGATCGTCGCTTAATGATGCTTGGGTTTTGGCGACACACACATTGAGCCTATCCAAACCCAATTGTTCAAGTTCTTTCAACTGACTCAGAGCTTTTTCTGTATATTGAACACCCTTAGCCTTATAAATGTGTTTCGCAATTTGCTCAATCTTAGCTTGAACTGTCAAATCAATTGAATACAAAGGATGATAATCATTCTTATTATTGATTAGTTTAATAACTGCTCGTGCTAAGTCAGCAGCACCTTGTCCACCTTTAGCCCAAGACTCATTGATTTCGAACGCAACACCTTTAGCATCACAATACTTTTTAACAAGTTCAATTTCTTCTTCGCTATCCGATATAAAGCGATTCAAGGCAACCACTAAAGGCACATTGTATTGTCTGATGATTTCAATGTGTCGTTCTAAATTTGCCAATCCACTTTGAACGGCTTCCACATTTTCTTCTTTTAGATTTTCATAGGCAACCAAACCATGCATCTTTAGTGCACGAACCGTCGCAACCAAAACGACTGCATCTGCGTTGAAATCACCTGCACGACTGGTAATATCCATGAACTTTTGAGCACCTAAATCCGATCCAAACCCTGCTTCTGTAACGACAACATCCGCCAATTTGAGTGCGGTTCTTGTGGCAATGATCGAGTTACTTCCATGAGCGATATTAGCGAAAGGTCCACCGTGTATAAAGACAGGATTCCCTTCCAAGGTTTGAACAAGGTTCGGTTTAATCGCATCTTTCATCAAAACAGCTACCGAGCCTGTGACCTGAAGATCCTTGATTGTGACAGGCTTATCATCATAAGTATAGGCAACAATCGTACGATCGACACGTTTCTTAAAATCTTGAATATCTTTAGACAAACAAAGCATCGCCATCATGGGTGAAGCAACCGTAATAATGAAATGATCTCTCCGTGGAGTCGCCTTTTTATCATCCAAAGCCACATCCACATTCCTTAAGGCACGATCATTCATATCCATGCAACGCTTCCATGAAATACGTTCTGGATTGATGTTCAATGCATTCCCTTGATAGATGTGATTATCGATGATCGCACTTACAAGGTTGTTTGCAGCTGTGATGGCATGCATATCGCCAGTAAAATGAAGATTGATATCCTCCATTGGTATGACTTGGGCAAATCCACCCCCTGTTGCACCACCTTTAACACCAAAAACCGGTCCTAAAGATGGCTCACGCAAACAACCCATGACTCGTTGCCCAATCGTCGCAAGACCATCCACCAAGCCTACTGTTGTGGTTGATTTACCTTCACCAGCTTTAGTTGGTGTCAAAGCTGTAACGAGTACAAGTTTACCGTTGGGCTTTTGATCAAAATAACCCAATTCACTCAAATTAACTTTAGCTTTAGTTTTACCATACAATTCTAATGCTGAGCTTGGTATGTCAATCTTCCTAGCAATTTCCTCAATTGGCAACCCCTGTATACTCTGTGCAATTTCAATATCTGTTTTCATTCGATTTCGCGTCGTCCTTCCATCGCTTTTATCAAAGTCAACTCATCCGCGTAATCCATATGTGCTCCCATTGGAAGTCCATGTGCAAGTCGCGTAATCTTTTTGACTTTCTTTTCCAAACGTTTTGCTAAATACAAGGAAGTCATTTCACCTTCAATGGTGGGATTGGTCGCTAAAATGATTTCATCCAACTCAGACTCAGCCCTTTTAATCAATGAATGAATATTTAAGTCTTCAGGCATGACACCTTTTGACGTAGAAATAACACCGTTTAACACATGATAAACACCAT
>DHGC01000086.1:30650-33250 GCA_002402585.1 Erysipelotrichaceae bacterium UBA4808
TTGCAGGGGTGAAGTTTCAGTTTCGCATCACTGAGTGCTTTTGCCATTTGCATAACTTCTGTTTCATTTAGATTTAACAGTGAAAAAGCATAGCGCTCTGCTGTCTTAGCTCCAACTCCAGGTAACTTACGTAAATGTTCAATCAAATCTTGTAATACTTTTGGATACATATCTAAATGATCTCCACATTTTCTTGTCCAAATAGATCAAACAAATTCTTCTCAACAGAATCTACTTTTTTCTCAACTGTTTTCTCCATCTTGTCAAATTTTATTGGATCTGGGAGTCTGTTCTCATTTCTCAATTGCATATAATATTGCATCGCTTCTTCTGACTTCGCATACAAAATCGCATACGCACGCATCCTTAGACCAAACACACGTTCTGTAAAATCTTCAATCAATACCTGATTATCATCCATATTCAACTCATTAACAACATAATCTTCCGAGTGACTCAACACCATAAACCCTTCATTAAGCGCAACCAGACGAATATCCATTAATAAGTTTGCAATCTTGCCATAAGCAAGATCAGATAAATAATTCTGAACATTTGACCATAAGTGCTCAATTTGTATGCGTTTAGCTTTATCACCAGAAACAAACAATTGAACCAAAAAATCAAGACTCATGTCATCATTTTGAACAATCTGAGGCTTTTTCTTCTTATTTTCTTTAGGTCTTGGTGTAACTTTCTCTACTCTAACCTGTTCCTCTACAAAAGACAACTCATGTTCAGCTTGTGCAAGCACTTCCTCACGTATTGGTTTCGCTTCTACACTCTTATCAACAAACTTCACCTTAGATTCTTCTGCCTTATTGACAGTATGACTGATTAATTTCAACAATCCAATTTCAAAATAGGACAATAAGTTAGATGCACTTCGATATTTCTCCAAAGTTTCCATCAAATCCTCAATCATCTTTAGCCCAACTGGAGCAGAAAGACGATTCAGAGATTTAACCTCATCTTCTGTCAATTTATTCAATAAACTTTTATCTTTCGTAAACGAATAAACAACCGACTCCTTCAACAACTCCATCAAATCATTGGTTAAACGTCGAATATCGATGTTTTTCCCTGTTACATAATCAATTTCTTGCATCAAAACCGTTACATCATTATCAATAACAGCATTTAATAATTTCAATTTATCTTGAGTCGTGGCAATTCCATAAATATCATTTACATGTTGGGCATTTAACTTTTGGCCACTGTATGCGATACATTGTTCAAGTATACTTAAAGCGTCACGAACACCACCATCTGCCAATTGACTAATCAAACGAACTGCTTCTTCTTCGTATTCAATTTTTTCTGCTTTCAATACTTCTTCAATTCGCATCTGAATATCAAAACGATTTACACGCACAAAATCATAACGCTGACAGCGCGAAATAATCGTCGGTAATACTTTATGCGGTTCAGTTGTTGCCAAAATAAAGATAACATGGGCTGGTGGTTCTTCAAGCGTCTTTAAAAGAGCGTTGAAAGCACCTTGGGACAGCATGTGGACTTCATCTACAATGTAAACTTTATATTTACCTTGAAGTGGCGCATATTTGACTTTTTCAATCAAATCTCTAATTTCATCAACACCATTGTTGCTAGCGGCATCAATTTCAATCACATCCGGATGCGTGCCATTTTGAATCGTCAAGCAGTGCTCACATTGATTACATGGTGCTTGTTCAACATTTATACAATTGACAGACTTTGCTAATAGTTTTGCAACTGTAGTTTTACCCGTACCTCTTGGCCCACAAAAAAGGTAAGCATGCGACATTTTCTTTTGTTTGATCGCATTCTGTAGTGTTTGAATAATATGTCTTTGTCCTACAACTGTTTCAAATGAATTTGGACGATACGTACGATACAACGATTTATAGGTCATGATAGTTTCTCTTGCCTCTAATTATAACAAAAAGAAGGGTCAACTTATACCCTTCCAGCACTATACTTCATTCAAATTAGACTTTATTAATACGTTTATTTCTAAAGAATTCCTTTAGCAATGACGCACTTTTCTCTTCACACACTCCTGATACAATCCAAGGATAATGATTTAAGCCTTTTATTAGGCTGATATCATACAACGAGCCCAAACTTCCACCTTTTGGGTCCTTTGCACCGTAAACAACCCCATCAACTCGAGCCAAAATACTTGCTCCAATACACATCGTACATGGTTCTAAGGTAACATACAATACGCAGCCATCTAAACGCCATGAACCTAGTTTTTTACATGCTTTTTCAATCGCTAAGACTTCTGCATGTGCTGTAGAACTTTGTTTCTTCTCTCTCAGGTTATGTGCTTTTGAAATCACCATTCCATCTTTAACGACTACCGCACCAATTGGTACCTCATCGTCACGATAAGCTTTTTTTGCTTCATTTAAAGCAATCCTCATGTATTTAATATGTTCCATTGGTTTAATCATATAAAAAGGCTGCCACACATGCAAGAGCCTATTAAGGCTGCTGTCTTCCGACCCTGACCTGGTTCAAAGGATTGCATTGTGGCAGCTAATATATTATACCTAAGCTTAATTCTAATTTCAATGTTTCACGTGAAACATTTATTTTTTAGGAAGGAT
>DHGC01000057.1 GCA_002402585.1 Erysipelotrichaceae bacterium UBA4808
AACTTACTTAAGAAATCACTCATTGTGACTCAACACTCCCTTCCGCAATTGATAAGAGACATCGGACATATCCGCAATCTCCTTGGAGTGAGTGACCATGATGACACACTTGTTGTGATGATGTGCCAAATCTTGGAAAACACCAATGATTTCATTCTCAAGCTCTTGGTCTAAGTTTCCGGTTGGTTCATCTGCAAAGATGATATCGACATTGCTGGCCAAAGAACGTGCAATCGCAACACGTTGCTGCTCACCACCGGAGAGCTTGTTTACGACGCGATTGGCTTTGGACTTGGTTAAGCCGATGTAATCCAAAAGATTGTAGGCGACTTCTTTGGTATTCTTAGGAATCTCATTCTCTGTGATTGCCATTGGAATCATGACGTTTTCAACGGCCGTCATGTACGGAACAAGGTTGTAACTTTGAAAAATGATGCTGATCATATTACGACGATACTTCTCATAGCCAATCGCTTTGATGTCCTTATCGTTGTAAAAAATCGTTCCAGACTTAGGTTCATCCAATGCGGCCAATAACGATAGGAATGTGGTCTTGCCACAACCCGAAGGTCCTAAAATCGTGTAGAACTTACCCTTTTCAAAGGATACATTCAAGTCCTTTAGAATGGTACGAATCGTTTCGCCATCCTGATAATAGTAATTTAAATTTTCGACTCTGATGATTTCCATAACACCCTCCTACATCATGATCTTCTTCGGTTTCAAACGAAGAATATAGATCATTGGCGCAATGCTTGACAACAAGACCGTACCCACACCGACACCATACAGAATCAAGACATAATCCCAAGAGAATTCAATGCTATAAGCTTCCATCACGTCTTCTTCCGTGATGCCACCTGGATTGTAGATGTATGATTCTTTGTATATCGGATAATTTGGACCATCGCCTTCGATGCCTGCACGTAAATCCATCATCGACTGAGAAGTCGATTCCGCAATGCTGTTTCCCGTAAACAAGGATAAGGTGATACCCAAGACTGCTATGGCCACCACTTCAATTAGGATCTGAGCCATGACTTTGGACTTGCTTTCTCCTAATGATAGATAGATACCCAACTCATGCTTACGGTCTCTCAAGAAGAGAATGACAACTAGACTTAGGATCAGTATCGTCGCACCAATCGCTACATACAGAATCGTATTGGACAAGGAACCGATAAACTTGATCGGTCCTGCAACCGAATCATAAGCATCACTGGAGACGATGACTTTGTAGTAATCCGGAAGGAAGGTCATCGCTTCAGTTCTGAAACTTTCAACTTCCTCTGGATTGTTCAAGACAAATACAGGATTGATGTAGACACGTTCAAGTTGATCCGGCGTAATGCCTGAATCCGGATACGCAATCATATATTGTTCCGTCATCCAACGATTCTCAGCATTGACGACACCATTTGGAACATACATGCGATTGAATGGCGTATAGTCGATCCAACCACCATTTTCTTCTTGGTTGGTGTTGACCTTAGGGCTGAAGATACCAATGACTTCCAAAGCGATGTCACGTACGATCTTTTCAGGTTCAACCGTGCCCTCTTTCCAAATTTGGAATTCATTGTTCAATAGGATGATATCCCCGACGAACACATTGTTTTGCTCGGCAAGTTTATCCGAAATCAAAACCACATAATTAGCCTTGGCGATGTCTTCATTCGTGAAAACACGTCCTTCAACCAAAGTGGCTGTTCCATTTGCGATATCCAACACGGGTGCATAGTTGACACCTCGCAATGGGAAATAGTTATACTCCTGATCCATCATGTTCGGATCATACATTTTTAGACTTTTGGAATTGATGTAGGCTTCAGAATTATAGTCGTAATACTTCACATAGGGCAAAGCACCGATCTGATCGGCCATCGCAGGTGTGACATATTGGATATTCTGCCATTGTTCCTCCGTCCAGTTCTGCATCTTCTCCCAATCCATTTCAACGGTGGCATTGGCCCCCAATTGTAGTTTCATGGTCTTCTCAACATTGCGTGATGCTTGCCCAATGGCAATCGATCCCGCCATGACGTTACTCAAGATGAAAATAATGATCAACAGAATCAATGATTTTCCTTTGCGGCGTATCAAGCTTAAAAAAGCTCGTTTCATAAAGTTCATAGACAGTCCTCCTCTACTTCAATGCTATTCTATCACAGCTAAGATTAAGAATGGATTAAGCAAAACATAAAAAAAACACCTCAATGAAGAGGTGTGAGAATACTATGCCACATCCTTTTTAAGGACGCCAAGCAAGAGCGCTGTCACAACAGAACCAGCAGCAATGGCAATGACATACCCGATGATGTTCTCAACTGCAAATAACACGAAGATACCACCATGAGGAACCGCAAGGGTTGCTCCAAAGGCCATCGATAAGGCACCCGCCAGTGCACCCCCTACCATGATTGAAGGCATGACATGCAGTGGATCTGCAGCCGCAAATGGAATGGCACCTTCCGTAATGAAGCTTGCTCCAAGAACTAAGTTGGCTTTCCCTGCTTCTTGCTCAGCCATCACAAATTTCTTTTTGAACAAGAACGTCGCCAAGCCGATGCCAAGTGGCGGAACCATACCACCAGCCATGACGGCTGCCATGACGGCAGAACCTTGTCCAGCAACCAAGGTCGCTGTCCCAAACGCGTAAGCCGCTTTATTGATCGGTCCACCCATATCAAAGGCCATCATCAAACCAAGCAATAAACCCAATAGGATCGCACTTCCTCCACTCAAGCCCGTCAAGAAATCCGCAACCGCTTTATTGATCGCAGCCATCGGACTACCCAAGACATAAAACAACAATAGACCAACAATCAATGAACCAAAGACCGGAATAATCAAGACAGGCATGATGCCTTGAAGTGATTTTGGAAGCTTGACATATTTCTTGATCGCATTAACAACATAACCCGCTAAGAAACCAGCAACCATCCCACCTAAGAAACCCGCACCAATCTGACCCGCTACAACGCCACCAATCATCCCTGGCGCAAGACCTGGACGATCCGCAATCGAGTACGCGATATAACCCGCTAGAATTGGAACCATTAAACCAAATCCACCTGAACCACCAATCGCCATTAAGTAAGCAGGAAGTGTTCCTGGTGTTTGAAACGCATCATAACCAAATGCGAAACTGATCGCTATGGCAATCCCACCCGCCACAACAAACGGAATCATGAACGATACACCACTCATCAAATGTTTATAGAAACTGTTTTGACCTTTGGTATCCGAAACCTCTTCAGAATGGGTCTGAGGTTTTAGAACAGCCGCATTTTGTGCTCTAGCAAGCAATCCATCCGCGTCCTTGATGGCCTCACTCACAGATACACTCAAGACTTTCTTCCCAACAAAACGATCGGTAGGCACTGCGGTGTCACATGCCAGTACAATGAAATCTGCATGTTTGATATCCTCTGCACTCAATTCATTTTCGACCCCAACCGAACCACGGGTCTCAACCTTGACTTCATAACCTCTTTTTTGAGCTGCTTCACTCAAAGCTTCAGCTGCCATATAGGTGTGTGCTATCCCTGTAGGACACGCTGTTACCGCCAATACTTTCATCCTTTTTCCTCCTTGATGTATTTTAATCCTTACGGATTCATACCAAATCAATGACACTGAGTTTTACGCTTGATTTTAGAGCCTCAATGTCGACATCTTGAAATGCACTTAATGAAACACCACTGACTGCGATGGCTCCACAACTGGTCGCATATCGCAACGCATCCGCATCTGAACACCCTTTCGTCAAACCAAACAGAAAACCGGCCAACATCGAATCGCCAGCTCCAACAGTCGATACGAGATCCACTTCAAGGGCATTTGCGATATAGGCTTTGTCCTTTGTCACGAGGATGCTTCCGAGTTCGCCCATCGAAACCAGACAATAGCCAATCTTGTATTCTTGAATCAATGCCTGTGCCGCAGCAATGACTTCTTCATGATTATTGAGTTTTCGCTCTAATAGATCTTCCAACTCATGGATATTGGGTTTCACGATATAGGGTTGATATTGGATGCCAATCTTTAGAATTTGACGATCGGCATCTAAAACCCAAGGTGTTGGTTGAACCGCTTTGATCAGCTCCACATAGGTATCCAAATCGATCCCTTGACAAACACTTCCGCTAAACACCATGAATCGGCTTTGATTCGCATACGCTCTGAGCATGATCTTCAGCTGCTCGATCTGAACCCTTGAGACCGTAAACCCAGATTCATTGATATCCGTTGTGCTCTTTGCAATCGGATCAATGATCTTGGTATTGATTCTCGTCAAAGCATCCACAAATACAAAGTCAGTACTCAAACCCAATCGCTTCAAATGCGGCTGAACCAAACCATAGTTCGCCTCACCGATGAATCCACACGCCAATGTCTTAACTTCCAAGTGTTGTAATACCTTTGAAACATTGATTCCTTTTCCACCCACATCCTCATGAACGCGTACCACACGATTGACTGCATTCAATTTGAACTGCTCAACTGTGATTGTTTTATCAATCGCAGGATTCAATGTGATCGTCGTAATCATTTATCCTCCTAGATGACCTTGATGTCATAATGTTCAATAAGCTCTTGTGTCAAACTCTGATCCAGATCATCCGTTATCAGTAGATCGACCATCGAAATCGAAGCAAATTGATTCATATATACCTTATTGAACTTCGAATGATCCGCTAACACGATACGCTGTTTGGCCGATATCAACATCGCTCTTTTAATGCTTGCCTCATCCATATCTGACGTTGTGAACCCTTCAAGCAAACCGACTCCATTGGTTCCCACAAACGCCTTATCAACAAAGAGTCTCTGCATCAATTCAACCGCGACACTACCAACAGAAGCTAAGGTATTCTTCCGAACTTTTCCGCCGAGAATGATCAACTCCACATTGGGATTGTTCGCGAGTTCCTTAAATACAATCATGGAATTGGTGATGATGGTGAGATGCAAGTCCGACTGACCAATCAAGCGCGCCAATTCAAATGTGCTAGTTCCCGCATCCAATACGATGGAGTCAAAGTCTTCGATCAGATCAAAGGCTTTTTTCGCAATGATCTGTTTTTCATGCAACGCTTTTCCCTCACGAAGGGTCAACACATCTTCTTCAAACACACGCTCACTGGAATTGGTGACTGCGCCTCCATGGGTGCGCTCCAACTTGCCACTTGCCTCCAACCATGCCAAATCACGGCGTATCGTCGCCTCGGACGCTTCGCACGCGATGCAAAGTTCCGAAACAGAAATGCTACGATTGGTTTTTAATAAATCCAGGATGTAATTTCTTCGTTGTGCAACCAGCATCTTAGATGATTTCCCATTTCTTTAAGATTTCAAGCAACGCATCTTCGCTTTGTGCTGTTCGAAGCGCAGTACGGAAGTCTTCTTTCATCAACCGTCTTGATAAAAGTGCCAATATCTTCAAATGCTCATTGCTGGTATCCTCTTCTGGAACGCCAATCATGAACACCATATCCACATCGGTCCCATCCAATGAATTCCAATCCACATGATCGACACGACAAAACATCACAAATGCTTCATTGACAACAGACGCTTTGCCATGTGGAATCGCAATTCCATATCCAACACCTGTACTGAATTCAGCTTCGCGATGTAACACAGCTTGCACAAAAGGTTCCACTTCTTTGATTCGATGAATTTCAAATGCTTGCTTGGCCATAGCACGGATGATGGCTTCTTTTTCTTTAAGATCACAGGCTAAGAGGATACTTTCCTTTGTGATTAACATTTTTATCTCCTTTTGATTGATATTGAACGTTTGTGATTGTTTATGATTACTTATACTTCTATAGTATCGATAAAAAAGAATATGTCAAGCATATTCTTTATTAAAATGATTGTTTTTGATTGAATGTGATTACTTTTTCCTTACATCCATCAAGATTCTTCCATCTTTGATTTCAATGATGCGATCGGTCTTTTCCGCCACACTCTGATCATGTGTGATGATGATGAAGGTTGTCTGATATTTCTTATTGATCATACGCATCAAATCATAGATCTGCTCGGTTGTATCCGAGTCCAAGTTACCTGTTGGTTCATCCGCCAGAATGATGCTTGCTTGATTCATCAAAGCACGTGCGATGGCCGTACGTTGTTGCTGACCACCAGACATTTGCGTCGCTAGATTATTTTTAACTTTGCTCAAACCCACCAGTTCAATCAGTTCTTCAGCTCGAGCCATCACTTCTTTATCAATCTTCTTGCCTAAGATGCGAACCGGCATCAAAATATTCTCCAAAGCCGTGAATTCCGGCAGGAGATAGTGAAACTGGAAAATGAATCCAAGGTTCTCATTTCTAAGTTGTGACAACGCATTCGCATTCAACGACTTGGTATTTTTACCATTGATGATGATATCCCCATCTGTTGGTCGATCTAAAGTCCCCAAGATGTTTAACAAGGTACTCTTGCCGCTACCGGATTGGCCAATGATGGAATTGAAACTGCCACGCTCAAAGCTGAGATCAAGTCCAAACAGAACTTGCGTCTTGATC
>DHGC01000032.1 GCA_002402585.1 Erysipelotrichaceae bacterium UBA4808
ATATCAAGCAGATTAATGCGTTGCTGAAAGCACAGGAGGAATCTAGATGAATTATCCAATGCGTTTATACACTGTCGAAACTGTAGAAGGACCAGAATGGATTGCAGAATTTGTAGATATTTTCGGGTGTGGTGGTGGTGGAGCTACCGCAAAAGAAGCTTTAGAAGATGCCTTGATTAACTTGGAGTACTATTTAAAGTTTGCAAAAGAACGGGGTGAGGACATACCTCAACCCTCTGATTATAATGCTTGTAATGGTAAGATTGCCTTACGCATTCCTAAGACGATGCACCAACGCTTGGTGATGAGAGCAGATGAAGAGGGTGTGAGTTTGAATCAACTCTTGGTTTCCTATCTTGCGGAAATGCTGGGGGGGGGTAAAAGTAAAATCTAATTGATTGTCGTAATAGACTAATGTTTGCCACAATATTTGAATAATTCTGGTCTAGATGATCAGATTTTTTCGTTGTAGACTATAGACGAAGGTTAAAATGATCAAAATTACAAAACGTCAGAAGGATATAATGCATTTTCTGTTGGAAAACGATGTTTTCATAACGGTCCAAAACCTATCAGAACGTTTCGATGTAAGTTCAAGAACTCTTAGGTATGATTTGGATTTGATTGAGTATTTCTTGAAGGAACAAGGTATAAGTCTAGAAAGAAAACCACACTATGGGGTTCGAATTCAATTCAATGAATATGAATATAAATTAATCAACGAAAGTTTGAATCGAAATCATGATTATCAACTTCCACAAGAAGAGCGAAGAAGACTCATTTTATTCTATTTACTTTGTGAATCACGACTTACGATTGAACAACTCTCAGAATTGTTAGAAGTAAGTAAACAAACCATACAAAGTGATTTAGAGGAGCTTGATTTAGAGTTAAATCAAACAAGTCTCAAAATTATTCGAAAGGTTCGATTAGGCTGCTTTATAGAAGGAAATGAAACTGAACAAAGACGGTATTTTACTAAGCTCTATAAACAAATGAATGATTCAGAGCATTCCATTGTAGATAAATATGTAAGAGACAAATGCAACAAAATGACAGAGAAAGCAAGTCACATCGTTCGAAATATGGAGAACTTCCAAAAATTCAACTTTGCACATCCGGATGAGTTACGAAGTATTATCGCTTTCAATCTATATCGAAGTAGTAAGGGTATGCTTTTGCCCACTAATTACACGCATCAATTTGAAGCAGGACGTCTATCTTTAGTTGAAAAGTTGACGAACAACTTCGAAATCAATATCAATGAGAATGATGCTTTGTTTATTCTTGAACACATGTTGGATGCAAAAGTTGATGCGACACCTCAAACATGGATTGAACAAGATGAAGATGAAATCATTGCTATTGAACTGGCGGATTTCTTGTTAAATGGATTAGATGTTGTCACCAAACTTAGTGAGGAAGAAAGTTCCAATTTCATAGAGAACTTACAACTTCATCTTAAAATAACACTCTTTAGAATTCGAAATAAGTTGAACGTTGAAAATCAAATTCTCGACCGTGTTAAGGTCAGCATTCCTTTGATTTATGAGTACACAAAGTCTCGCCTGATTGAATACGAAACCAAATCTGGATTATATTTCAACGAAGAAGAAATTGCTTATATCGCAATGCATGTTGGCGCAATCGTCGAGAAAAGAGCGCTATATGCACCTGGATTAAATGTTTTGGTAGCTTGTCATTTTGGTATCGCCACATCCAAAATCATGGTTTCGCGTCTAGCTGCCATGATTCCTGAAATCAATATCATCGGACCTGTAACCCTTGATGAAGTTAAAAAATATAGTACAGATCAAACCATTGATTTAATTATTACGACCCTTAAGTTTGATTCAAATATCGATATCGTCCAAGTCAGTCCACTCTTATCGGATGAAGATGTGTACCGAATCAAGACGAAAGTCTATAAGAGTACATATCTCAAACAGTGCAATAATTTTATCAAGAATTTTAATTATGGAAGTACTAAAAGTTATAAACTTTCAGATTATTTAAGTAAAAAGTATATTCAAATCTATGAAGATCTTCCGGAATGGAGAACTGCAATTCGACTAGCAGCGCAACCACTTGTGGATGATCGAATGATCGAAAAACGTTATGTCGATCGGATGATTAGAGCTGTAGAAGAGTTTGGAAATTACATGGTGATTCTCCCAGAAACAGCATTTGTACATGCAGGAATCGATGATGGCGTAAACGAACCTTGTGTTAGTTTGCTTGTTCTCAAAACACCGACTGTTTTTGGAAATCAGAATCAGGAATTGATTCGTAATATCGTCGTTATCGCAGTAAAGAAAAGGGAGGATGATATTATCTTGAAACTGGCTAAGATCTTAGAGAACCCAGATAATCGAAAGCAATTAAATCAAGATCATATTACTGTCAACCAGATTTTAGAGCTAAAACACGAGGTTAAATTATGCTAGAAATCGTTAGAATCGAGAATATTTTAGTAAATCAAAAACCCAATAGCTGGGAAGAGGCCATCTCAATTGTTGGTAAACTACTCGAAGATTCAGGTAGTACCCATGCAAAATATACACAGGCAATGATCGATGCAGTCAAGCAACTTGGACCGTACATCGTTATAGGTAAACATATCGCTATTGCACATGCAGCACCAGAAATTCATGTTCACAAAAACGATATGTCGGTAGCAATCTTATCTAGACCCGTTGCCTTTGGATCGTTAAACGATCCCGTCAAAGTGTTGTTTGCTTTGGCAAGTGTCGATGGAAAGTCGCATCTTGAAAAGCTAATGGAGTTGGCACGAATCATCGGTGAAGACGATGAAGTTGTAGAGCTCTTAAGTGAATGTTCTACATCAGATGAAGTATATGAAATTATCAATGGTGTAAACAATGGTCGCGTTCCATTGTCACATAGAAAGGGGTAATGTGTTGGGAAAGAGGCTAAAAATTCAGACTGTTTGTGGGTTTGGTGTGGGGACATCGATGTTTTTGAAGATGAAAGTCGATGAAGTTGTAAAAAGTAATAATTTGAATATTGATGTTTATTGTGGGGATGTCACGACTTGTACTTCAAGCGAATGTGATGCGATCTTTACATCAGCAGAGCTTGCTGAAACAATCGGTCGAAGTGCAAAAGTACCAGTAATTGTAATTAATAGCTTTATTAATTCGAAAGAAATCACTGAAAAAACGTTAAAGTTTGTCAGTGAAGTAACACAATGAAAGGGAAAAAATGGAATTCTTAAATTTTATCGTATCGGATATCTTTGGTAATGCTTCTATTTTCTTGGCCTTGATTGCAGCGGTAGGTTTGATTGTTCAACGTAAGACAATCGTTGAAGTTCTACAAGGCTCTGCAAAAACGGCGATTGGTGTCGTAGTTTTGACACAAGGGAATGGCATCATCATTTCTGCTATCCTTGGATTATCTGCAGCCTTCAGTGCTTTGAATCCTACGACGACTGGAGCTGTAACCGAAATTGGTTCTTCTGCATTTGGAGCCATGTTCGGTACTCAGATTGGTATCGTTATGATTATTGCATTCGCACTCAACATTTTAGTTGCACGTTTCACAAAATGGAAAACAATCTTCTTAACAGGCCATATGTTATATTGGTTCCCATTTGTCTTCTTGGCAGCAGGTTATGATGCTGGTTTAAGAGATACAAAACTCTTGATATTAGCAACCGTATTTACAGCTTTGTATATGATCATCATGCCGAATTTGCTGCAACCGTTTGTACGTAAAGTTACAGGTGATGATTCATTCGCAATTGGACATCCAACAGCTGGATTGTCGATCATCAGTGGCTTCTTAGGTCAAATGTTTGGGGATAAATCAAAGTCAACAGAGTCATTGAACTTCCCTAAAGGCTTGGCATTCTTAAAGGAAATTTCAATTACTGGTGGAATCGTTGTTGCTTTGACTTATGTCGTTATGACCGTATTAATGTATATGAATGGTATTGATGGGGCAGCTGTGCTCGGCTTAGCATCCGCATCAAAACTATTTTCGCATATCTTATTGATGGGCTTTACATTTGGAGCTGGTTTAACGGTTCTATTGTTAGGGGTCCGTATGGTTATTGCTGAAATCGTTCCAGCGTTCAAAGGCTTCTCAGACAAAATCGTTCCAGGAGCTATTCCCGCTCTTGATTGTCCAATGCTTTTTGCTTATGCTCCGAATGCTTTGGTCATTGGTTTCATTACAGCAATGATTACTTCTGTTATTACAATTATTCTTACAAGTTCAATGGGCATCTTCCAAACGGTTGTATTACCACTAACAATTACTTGTTTCTTTGAACTAGGAACAGCTGCAATCATTGGTAATGCTACAGGTGGTGTTAGAGGTGCGATTTTAGGTTCGGCAGTTGGTGGTGTTATTATGGTTTTCTTAGTTGGTTTTGGTGCACCATTCTTCATGAATACAATCAACCAATGGTTACTCGTGTTTGGTGGTCAGGATTTCTCGATTTGGGGTATTGTAGCCGGCTTATTCGCTCGACTCTTTGCGTAAATGGTTAGTCAAAGTTTACAGTATGTACAACACATAAAAAACATCATGGATCGTGTTGTAAATACTCAATACAGTCAGATTGATGAAGCCTCAAACAATATTGTAGAAGCAATCAAGAATAACAAATGTATTTATGTTTTTGGTGCTTCGCATGCGGGTATCATTGCGCAAGAAGTTTTCTATCGTACAGGTGGATTGGTACCAATTAATCCTATTCTGCCAGCATCATTAATGCTGAATGTCCGTCCAGTTTCACATACCAGTGCTATGGAGCGCTTAGAAGGGTATGGTTCTGAGGTGCTAAAGACTACTAAGATAGAAGCAGGAGATGTATTGTTAATTCATTCAGTTTCTGGTCGCAATGCAGTCGCAATTGATATGGCACTTGATGCCCGTCAAAAAGGTGTTTATGTTATTGCACTAACAAATATTAGCTATTCATCCCAAGTTACCGCTCGCCACAGTTCTGGTAAACGTTTGTATGAATGTGCGGATCTCGTTATTGACAACTGTGGTGATTTTGAAGATTCATGTATGACTATCGAGAATTTTGATCAAAAAGTTGCACCATCTTCTACTGTAATTGGTGCTTTGATTGTCAACATGATGGTCGTACAGATTACTGAAAAGTTATTAGCATTAGGAATCAACCCCCCCATCTATCATAGCGCGAATGTGGATGGTGGAGATGCCTTCAATAAACAGATGTTTGAGAAGTATAAAAATCAGATTCACTATCTATAATTCAAGCACCGTATTAACGGTGCTTGCTATTTTCTTAGAGAAGGAAATGCTATATGTTTGATTATAATATCATCCTTATTTGCATATGAATCATCAAACTGCAAATATATTCTCTTTATTTGCGGTTTAAGTAAATAAATGATTGGACATCAATAAATTTTCAGACTACGCCTAAGCGTGTGTCTTGCGGAAATGCTGGGGTCTAAAAGTAAGGGTTGATGACTTTCTTCATCCATACGATGTCTCGCCACTGATTGAATTTATAACCGAGCTTCTCAAAATGGGCCACATGTTCAAAGCCCATTTTTTCATGGAACGCAA
>DHGC01000109.1 GCA_002402585.1 Erysipelotrichaceae bacterium UBA4808
TTCTTCGCCTGGAATTTCCATCTTATTTTCAACGGTACCTGTTGCCAAAATAACCGCTTTGGTTTTAAAGGTTCTTCCATCTTCTGATGTCAAAGTTTTTACCTTATCCACATCAATTTTTACAATCGGCGTGTATTCAGTCGTAACTTCGAGCTGGGTTGTATGCTCATACATTTTCATCGCAAGATCGACTCCACTGATATTGGGTTGACCTGGCCAATTATCGATCTCAAAAGTCTTGACCAATTTTCCGCCTGGTGCACTGCCTTCAAAGAGTATGATATCCAGCCCTGCTCGCTTTGCATAAATCGCTGCGGTCATTCCAGCTGGACCTGAGCCAATGATGGCTAAGTCGTAGAGTTTGTCCATGTGATGTCCTTCTTTAAAAGTGTAATCAGTTCACTGAGATGTTCAATCGTCGCATTTGGCTTCGCTTGATGAATCGCATCACGACGCTCAGGATGGGTTAGATACGCAACTGAATAAATACCTGCAGCATTTGCCGCATGGATATCTGTACTGGTGTCCCCAATGTAAAGCATGTTGTCATGATCGACACCCAGGGCGATGCAAGCATTGAAAATCCCTTCAGGACTTGGTTTATGTTCTTTTACTTCATCATAGCCAATTATGACATCGAATTCATCGCTGAAACCAACTAAATGCATTCCAAATTCAACCATATCTTTTTTCTTGGATGAAACAATGCCGAGTTTATAACCCTCCGCTTTAAGTTGTTGGATGACTTCCAAAGCTTCAGGCATGGGTTTAATCAAGTTTGGATGAATTTCTTTATTGTTTGTACGATAGGTTTCAATCGCTTCTGGTAAATCCTTCTCATCCAAATAGCGACTCAAGATTTGTGAAAGAGTAGGGCCTAAGAATGAAATCTCGTCTTCACGTGTGATGACAACATCTGGACGATACTTATGGATCGTCTTTTTCATGCTTTCAATGATCAAAGGTTCAGTATCGGCTAAAGTCCCATCAAAATCAAACAAGAGAATAGGTTTTTCTTTTTTCATGAAACGTTGGAAGACACCCAATTTACCCATCAAACCTAAGATGATAAAACCAATGGATACCAATTGTGCAATACGAAAACCCATAAACATCAAACTATCTGTTCTTAAGCCTTCAACCCAGAAACGACTGATGCCATACCACATCAAGTATGCCCACATCAAATCGCCACGTCTATTTTCACTGAAGCGTTTCAAGAAATATACAATCAAAATGAAACCGATGATGTTCAAGACACTTTCATAGAGAAAGGTTGGTTCACGAAATTGACCCAAGATGTACATATTATCTTTAATGAACGCAGGAAATAGATTGAAATAAGCTTCATCCACAACTTTACCATACGCTTCTTGGTTCATGAAGTTACCCCAACGCCCAATGGCTTGGGCTACAAGAATGTTGGGTACGATCGCATCCGCAAACCGTAAAAAACTTAATTTCTTTCGCTTTAAAAACCAGTACGCAAAAGCTGCCCCAAGCAATAAACCTCCTTGGATGGCCATGCCCCCTTGCCAGGTCATGAAGATTGAAATCGGATCTGCTAAATACGTTGATAAGTCATAAAACAAGACATACCACAAGCGTGCTCCGACAATCCCTGCTAATAGACTTCCAAAAAACAAATCATCCACAAGTGATGTTGGATAGCCTAGTTTCTTTAAATTTCGAGCACTTAGCCAATACGCTAAGAACGCTCCAATAAGTATTAAAACCGCATACCACTTGATACTGATTGACCCAATATCCACAAAACTCGATAAATCTTTAAANNGCACTGTTGATGCCACGCAACTTCAAATTGAAATTGGTCACAGCCGATTCCACCAATACGGCAATATTGCGTCCATCACGAACAGGAATCGTCGTCTTCGGTATTTCTAAACCCAAGATATTCTCGTGAACTTCTTCTTCAATCCCAACACGTTCGTATTGTTTCTGGTCATCCCACTTTTCAAGATGAATGATGACATCGATCTCACTGTTGTCCAATGAAGAACTTGCCCCAAACATCTTCGTCACATCAATAATCCCGATCCCGCGTATTTCCAACATACCACGTAGAATCTCAGGTGCTTTACCAAAAATCGTGTTATGAATCCGTGTCACATCGACGCGATCATCCGCAACCAAGACATGCCCACGCCGAATGAGTTCAAGTGCGGTTTCACTTTTACCGACACCCGAATCCCCCGTGATGACAACTCCCTTACCATAGATACTCAACAGCACACCATGGATATTATCGCTGGGTGCGAGCTTTTCATCAAGATAACTGACCACATCCACCATCAATCGATAGGTCGGTTGGTCTGAAATCAAGATGGGAAAATTCTTACTTTCTGCAATTTCACGCAAAAGTTCTGGACATTCCATGTTTTTGGAGATGACAATCGCAGGACTGTATTCATCCGTCAAACGCTCCAAACGTTCACACAATAAATCTTCGGGTACTTCAGACATGTAAGACATCTCCTTGGTCCCTAAGATGATGATGCGTCGGGGTTCCGTATGTTCAAAATAGCCCGCTAATTCCAAGCCTGGACGATTGATATCGGGCACGATGGCCCAACGATTCAATGCCTCTTCGTTTCCTGTAATCTGTGTAAGATTAAAAAACTTCTTAAAATCGGAAATCTTGGCTTTGCGTTCAAATTCCATATTTACCTCTTTTCTTTGTCAAAGAT
>DHGC01000008.1 GCA_002402585.1 Erysipelotrichaceae bacterium UBA4808
GTGAACCCTGCGACGATTTCGGTGCGGACATTGGTGCCATAATGCTTAAGTTTGAAAAACTTTTCCATAATTCTCCTCTTTTTTCTTTCTGTATTCCCCTTTAACAAACAAAAAAAGTCGGGAGAAACCGACTCAATCTTTACGCGATTGATCGCCTCACCACAGTAGTCGGATGTTTACGGTATCCGGTAGAGACTGCCTCACCATATCTGAGACATTATATTGCTGGCTAAATTTTGAATACTAAAAAAGTATAAATAAAATTGATCCTAAAGTCAATTTGTTTTCAGCATTTCACAAAATCAAGTATTCAAGTGGCTTAAAATCGTTTGTATGCGATCATCATAACGTAGAATTGGTTTCTTACCGGCTTCGGTTTTCTCAATCATGGAAACCATCATTTTGTATCCGAAATTAAGTTTAGATTTATCGATCGCTCCACTAAGATTCTGGATCATCGAGGCATGTTCAAGCAATTCGAGGGGAAAATTATTCTTTAGATGGTTCTCGAATTCATGTTCAAAGGCGCAACATAAATAAATAACCAAACGTTTCTTTAAGAGTAAATCATGATTCACTTTGATGAACTCTTTCATCGACTTATGAATCTGTCCCACATAAATGGAAGAACCCAAGACAATCGTATCCACATCATTTAAGTCGAGATTCTGTTTAACATTGAGATTGACACATTGAACCTCTCCACTAAGACCCACAGAAAGTTGCTCTGCCATTTCCTTCGCATAACCATAACTTGAAGCATAAAGTATACGTGTTTTCATTATTTCCCCACCAAGGCGTTTTCAATCGCCTTCAAATACGCATGACTGGTTACGGTCGCACCGGTCTCAATATCCACATCCAGACTTTGGTTTTGAATGATGCGATCAAACAGAGTATTTGTGACTTCATCTATTTTAATCATCACATCATCCACAAGCTCCAGTTTTATGATTTGGTGATCTTTGATAGACACTTTGATTACATTGGATCATCGTGTTAAATCAAAACTGCCCACATACTCCCCATCTTCGACTTTGGATAGATCAATGGAATTGACTTGAATGGCCTTGGCATCGTATATGCCATTCATAAAGATAAACATCATAGTAGAGACACTGATTAGTAAGATGGCGAAGATGATGAGACTGATTTTTACGAGCTTCTTCATTTTCCCTCCATGGATTCAAGATTTCGTTCTAATTGTTCAAACACTTTGCGTACAACTTGCATTTCTTCTTCTGAAATTTCTTGATAGAGATCATTTAGAAACTGCTGTGCATCCCCATCGCTTTGAGCCCAGAACGCAGGACTTGAAGCATTCAGGCGAACACGCGTCACACGTGCATCTTTGGGATCTTTGTAGAGATTCATCAAATTTTTCTGTTCAAGCTTCAATGCGACTTGTTTGACGTTTTGGTGAGATGAACCACTTACCTTTGCCAATTCCTTTAGACTTGGATCCTCATCAAATAAGGAAGCCACACAGATGGACAAGAACCATTGTTTAGAGCTCACCCCAAACTTACTGAGCGCTCTTTCCATGAGTGTATCCACACGATTGGCAAGAATGAATAAGCTTCCAAAGACATAGAGATGATTCGGTATTTGATCTATTTTTGACATATGTCTCCTATAGGTAATACGTTACCTTTATAGCTCTGTCAACACTCTTTTGTCAAAAAGTTTATAATGATTTTAGAGGATTGCTATGTTACATCAAATCACACCCAATATTTATATATCAGACAATGAAGAACTCAATGATCGTCCCCGTTTGGGCTACATTAAGGGCCCTAAGTACGCCATTATGATCGATGCGGGTAATTCACCTGCCCATGCACAATTGTTTCTAGATGAGCTTAAAAAGATGGATTTGAAGACTCCTGACTTTGTCGTCCTGACGCATTGGCATTGGGATCATGTGTATGGACTTTGTCATCTGGATATCCCCTCGATCTGTAGTGCCAAGACGCAAGCTAAATTGATGGAGATGCGTAATTGGCAATGGGACCCCATCTCCATGCAAGCACGCTTAATCCGTGGTGAGGATATCGAATTCTGTGATAGCTGCATCAAAGTTGAATATGAGGACCCTAAAACCATTCAGGTTAAAACGGCTGATATCATCTTTGATACGTTCCTGAATATTGATTTAGGAGGCTTGACTTGTCTTGTCTTACGTGTTGATAACGATCATGCACAGGACAGTTCAATTGTGTTCATTCCAGAATAAAAAGTGATTTTTTTAGGCGATATCACTTCACCAAATTATCATGATGGACCTGAACACTACACCCTAGATGGCATCACTAAATTGATGGCCGCGCTAGATGAATTAGACTTTGATAAAGCCATTCATGGTCATACCGAAATCATGAGCAAACAAGAATGGATGGAATTTCTGCAGGAAGAAAAGGACAAACTAAAAGGCTGAATTCAGCCTTTTTTCATCGTCTCAATTACTTTCTTAAGCTTATCAATATCCATCTCCGTATAAGGATCGGTATCGATGTTCAAATTCTTACCCTGTGCACAACGTCTCAAACAGTTCTGCGTTCTGAGCTCAAACATTCCATCCTTACTCACGCCACCCACCTTACAACCCAGAAGCTGTTCAATCTCGGTGATGAATTGTGCTGAACCTTTATCCGTGCAACGCTGTCCACTGCACACCAATAAGGTATGGGGTCCCCCCTCTTCTAAAAGAGCGGGGAGTCGTTTGATCAAGGATACAATGATTTTTGAACTGGTCTGAAAATGATTCTCCAACAGTGGATAACTGATCCGTGGGACGAAACCATACGCCTGTTGTAAGTCCTTTAGACAAGACATTAATTCGATCTGTCCAGGTGTTCCAAAATAGTCATCATAACGCTCAATGAGCTCCAGTAATTCAGGTGTTTCGATATTCTTCATAATTTCATTATAAAAGAAAACGTCTCCGCGTGGGAGACGTTTTTGCTTATTCGGTTACAGAGATGACGACTGGGTAGTAGCTTTCTTCAATGAAGGCTTTAACTTCAGCAGATTTTAGAGCTTCAACCAAGATCTTTGTCTTTTCACTGTCAACTTGATCTTCGTGAACAGCCAAGATGTTCGCATACTTTTGTGCTGCAGCGGAATCTTTATCTTCAGTGGTCAAGACCGTTTCGGTGATGCCGGCTTCTAGAGCGTAGTTGCCATTGATGACAGCCAAGTCGACATCGGGTAGAGAACGCGCCAATTGTGCGGCTTCAAGCTCGACGATGACCAAATTCTTAGGATTGGAAGTGATGTCTAAGATTGTAGCGGTTTCTGCTTTAGCAGGATCGATTGTGATCAAACCTAAAGCTTGGAGTAAGTTCAATGCACGTGCTTCGTTGGTCGCATCATTGGGTACAGCAATTTGTGCACCCTCTTGAAGGGCTTCAACACTTGCGGTTTTTCCAGGATAGAGGCCTA
>DHGC01000029.1:0-3867 GCA_002402585.1 Erysipelotrichaceae bacterium UBA4808
GGAGTCGCCGTGATGTTTTTCATCGATGCACGCGAACCTTTGTATTTTTCCATAACTTCCTTGGAGACATCCTTGCCATCCAAATAGGTGCGTAAACCATAAACCATATGATTCAAGCCTGCAAAGTCGATGCGTACGCGATCCATTTCAACTTCCAAAAGATCAGCCGTTTGCCGGACCATACCGATTGGAACATTACACAAACCAACGAATTTCTTCCAATTGGTGTGACGGAAGACAGCTTCCGTGACCATGCCTGCAGGATTTGCAAAGTTGATCAACCATGCATCCGGACACAATTCTTCCATATCCTTGATGATATCCAAAATGACTGGAATCGTACGGAAACCTTTGAACAAACCACCTGGACCATTGGTTTCCTGCCCTAAAACCCCATATTTTGCAGGGATGGTTTCATCCAAGATACGTGCATCCAATAAGCCAACGCGTAATTGCGTCGTAACGAAGTCCGCATCTTTTAATGCCGAACGACGATCCAAGGTCAAATGCACCTCGATTGGTAAACCCGCCTTTTCAACCATACGTTTCGCGAGGTTACCCACGATTTCTAATTTTTCACGTCCCTGCTCGACATCGACCAACCACAATTCTGTGACCGGTAAATGGTCATAACGTTTGATGAAACCTTCGACCAATTCTGGGGTATACGATGATCCCCCTCCAATCGTAACAATCTTCAAACCTTTTTTAGACATAGTATTTCCTTTCTTAATTCAAAAAAAACACGGAAATTTCCCGTGTTATTTGGACTCCTTGGAGGCCATCATGTTTAGAGCTTGGTCTAAAACCTTAGGTCCATTGCATGAACCATAGTCCATCATGCTGATGACATCGACGGGAACGTTATGTTTGCCACCGAGTTCTTTTGCATGATTCAAACGGAAACGTACTTGTGGGCCCAACAAACAGACATCCACGTTTGGTAATTCACGTTCGTATTCTTGAACAGAGACTGCCCAAATCTTCAAATCATTTAATCCACGTGCTTCAGCTTCTTTTTGCATTTTGCTGACAAGTAAGCTGGTCGACATTCCTGCCGCACAGAACAACATAATCTTACGCATTTTTAAATCCTCCTAATGTGTGTGATCTTGCTAGATAAACTATACCAAAACAGACCTATACGGTCAATGAAATTAACCGCTTACAAACAATTAATTCCAAACCAAGACGCAATTCAAGCTGTTTCTTCGTTAATGATGTAAGCCCTACCCACCCGCAATGGGCGGAAAGAGTGCGACGATATCTTCATCCTTGAGACGCATATCCGCCTTTGAATGAATGCCATTGACTAAAAGTATGGCAACTTCTTCACGCTTGATTCCAATGTGATCTAGAATTTGTTGGACATTCGAAAAATCATTCGCATCCAAAAACACTTTCTTATCACGATTGTCTCTAAAATTCGCAAATAAACGTACTTCAAGCATAGTACCTCCAAAGATAAAGGGAGAATTGCTTCTCCCTTAAGTCTAGCACATTACAAACCTAAACGTTCGATTGTTTCATCCGTTGGGAATCCAGCAACCCATCCACGTGCTTCATAGTATTGAGGCAAGGTGATGTTCAATTTACTGATTTGACCTTTGGATGGACCATTTGGAATAGGTTCTTCCAATAAGCGTTTTGGTAAAGTATCATCTTCTGATTTCATACCCGCAGCTTTATTAAAGAGACGTTCGATATTATAGATACGTTCACCCACTTCAAGCAATTGTTCAACGGTGTATTCCGTACCTGTTGCCGCATTGAGCATGGCCGCATATTCAGGAGCGCCTAATGCGAAGGATGTGAATAAGCAAACACCTGAGGAATCGATAACCGCTGTCAAGTCTTGGAAAATCTTCGTCCAAACTGCTTTATCTTCCGTTGCGAAACGATCCAAAGGTTGAGGTAGACCCAAGACTTCAGGTGAAATCATGTAACCACGAACGTGACAACCGCCCCGATTTGAAGTCGCATACGTCAAGCCGATCCCTTGGATACCACGTGCATCGTATGCAGGCATTTCTTGTTTCTTGACACTCATGGAAAGTTCAGGAACGCCATAGTGATCACATAAGCGATAAGAACCTTGAGCCATCAAACGACCCAATTCATTATCCCCATAACCCATATGTTTGGTCCAAGCAACGATGGCTTCGCTGCTACCCCAAACCAAAGGAACACCATCACAATCTTCATCTTTGATATAACCCTTTTGATAGAGTTCCATCGCAGCCGCAATCGTCGTCGGTGTACTGATGGCATCGATGCCCAATTCATTACACCAGAAGTTCGCATGATTGATGGCTTCTAAGTCATTGACACCACAGTTTGCCCCATAAGCCCAGATTGGTTCATACTCAGGACCACCGACAACCTTGCCATCCAAATTGATGACACGACCACAACCGATTGGACAACGATGACAGAAGCCTTGGCGTACCAAGTGTTTTTCACGTAAGGTTTCACCACTGATTTGTTCAGAATCCGCAAACTCAGCTTCTTGCCAGTTCTTGGTTGGGAATGAACCCAAGTTATTGATGATATTGACCAGAACAGCCGTACCATAAGTTGGAAGGCCTTGTCCTGTGACACCATTTTCACGAATAAGCTTCAAACTATGCGTAACAGCTTCACGTAACGCTTCTGGATGTGCAGGTTCAACAACCGTACGTGTGGATGAACAGACAACCGCTTTCAAGAGTTTACTACCCATGACAGCCCCAACACCACCACGACCCGCAGCACGATCCGCTTCATTCATGATACAAGCCATTAATGCCAATTTTTCACCACCTGGACCGATGTTCAAGACGGAAGCATTCTTACCGTATTTTTCTTTTAGAAGTTCTTCCACATGGAGTGATTCTTTACCCCACAAGAAATTCGCATCCAAGATTTCAACTTTATCATCCTGAATGCTGATGTACACTGGTTTATCTGCTTTGCCTTCTACGATCAAAGCATCATAACCCGCATATTTCAAACGAGCACCCCAAACACCACCGGAGTTCGAGGATGCGATCATATTATTGAGTGGTGATTTGGTAACGACCATGTAGCGACCACCCGTCGGAACATTGACACCGGTCAAAGGACCATTGATAAAAATAAGCTTGTTTTCCGGTGAGAGCGCATCGACTTTTGCCACACCTTCATCATAGAGAATCTTTGTTCCCAGTCCACGGCCACCGATAAATTTCTTGGCTAGACTTTCATCCAATTCCTCCAACTTGATACTACGATCACTCAAATTTACGCGTAACATCTTCAAATTATAACTTGTTGACATATTTCCTCCTTCTGTCAAAAAAATAAGGGTGTGGGCCCATATCTGTTTAAACTATTTGCAGGCCGCACGAAATCATGCAGTCCCTTTCCAAGGAGTGGGAGGCCATCTTGTTTCCAATATGACCCATTGGTCATACACGCTATACGCTTGTATGACTCGGAACACTACTTAAATTATAAAGCGCTTACATTCACTTGTAAAGCTTAAATGCATTGAACAAAATCACGTGTCCACATGCAATCCGCACAGGAAGGATACTGTCCTCTACAGTCGCATTGGGAGTCGTTCACGTAGTCGCAACAGTCCACTAAATCACAATCTGGACACGATGGAAAACGATTGCGAAGGTTCTGCGTCCGTAAGTCTGTATACTTCCGGCTATCCCATATTTCTTGAACTGTTTGATTCACAACGTTGCCATAGGTAAAGGCATACACTTGTTTGCGACGTCCAAAGACATATTCAATGGAAGGATGTGCAAAACGATAACAAGGCGCGATGTTACCATCACTGTTGATGGTCATTGTGCCATCAAAGACAAAGTTACATTTACGTTCGGTCTTAAGTTC
>DHGC01000029.1:4006-15763 GCA_002402585.1 Erysipelotrichaceae bacterium UBA4808
TATTCACTGATGACGGTTTGAGCGATCAGAAAAGGTTCGTACTTCTTCATTTGCTTGCGTCGTTCAATCAGTTTTCGTACATTGGCTTCCATTTTGCTGAATTCAAAGGTACGAATGATATGAAAGGTATCCGGAAGACCATCAACTGAGACGACAACCTTGCTGAAACGTGAAGCTAAAAGGTCGATGAGTTCATCATCCCACATATACGCATTGCTCGTGACAGTCAGTTTAGCGTTTGGTAAGCGTTTGACCCATTCTTTGAACTTGGGATGCATGGTGGGCTCACCGATACCACCCAAGACGATTTCTTCTAGGGACGCAATCTGCTTTAGATCATTGAGACAATGTTCAAAGATTTCGTCACTCATTTGGGTTTGTGGAAAATCCCAGTTTTGGCGAAAGCAGCTTGTACAGTTTAGATTACAGCGTTGTGTCAGTTCTAAATAGACTTTACGAATGGACACATCATCGGATTGTATGCGTTTCATTAAATCAAGTTTAGCGCTTACATCTATTTCTATCAAGACACAATTGTTCTTGATAGAAGATTGAGATTTGGTATAATGAAATTTGTGAGGTAGATTTATGTCTAAAAACAATCAAAAAACCGTCCTAACTGCCCCTAATTTGAAACGATTAGGCGCTTACATCATCGATTTCATTATTCTTTACTTAGTTTATTTTCTATTCTTTACGTTCTTTGGTGTCACACCTGAGATTCCGGCAACGACACCCATATTCCTTGGAGCTGTCGGATTGGCTTTGTTTTATCGTATCGTTATCCCCTATTTCGTGTTTAAGGGTGATAAGCAAGGCATGACTATTGGTAAACTTGCAATGGGCTTAAAAGTGATCATGGCCAATGGAAAAGCCGTCACACTTCCAAGTCTAACCATCCGCTCTTTGTTTTATTTACTCATCGAGGGTTATGAAGTCATGGCTTTATTGTATTTCCTTAACGCAATCGCAGCCTTTGGTTTTGCCGAAATCGTGTACTTAGCATATATGAACGTCACCATCGCTATGGCATCCGTCGTCATTATGTTCATCAAACCATCACATCGTATGTTACATGATTATGTTGCGAATACCGTGGTCATCTTGGCTAAACAATAAACATGGGAACCAAAAATAACATTGAGAAGAAGCTATTCAATCTTGATCGATTGGAAGAACGTGAACGGAAGCGGAATGCTTCGGGTCGTTTCAATCGTTTCGGAGCTTATTTCTTAGATCATTATCTACAAATCCTCATCTCTTCGATTCCTGTATTCATTCTTTGGATCATCGCGAATCAAAGCATCGGAAGCAATGAGCAGATCGCAAACATCGATACTTTACCGGCTACCTGGCAAGTTCCTGCTGTCATCTTGGTCGTACTTATCATGATGGCCTACAACATTGTCCTTCCTTATTATGTTTATGAAGGTCAAACCTTTGGCAAGAAGCTAATTGGCATCAAAATCGTCAAGAAAAATGGCGAGAAAGCTTCATTGCTTAATTATTTCATTCGTTATTTATCGATCATGGTACTTGAAGCGAACACATACTTCAGTGCCATCGGTGGCGTTCTGTTCTACTTTCTCGCGAAACAATTTGAGTTTGCGATGGATTGGAACAATGCGCTAGCGATCATCTTTGTACTTTCCGCAATTCTAGCTTCTCTAAATAAAGAGCGTCGCAGTATCCATGATTTCATCAGTGGTACCAAGGTCATCAACGTTAAAGAAACCAAGGATGTTGAATTCTTCCCTTCAGGTGAATAATAAGCATTTTACTAAGTCATCTAAAAGCTGAACAATCAGCTTTTTTTATTTTGTTTTTTTTGCGTAAGCCCTTACATCCTATGATATAATGTTCTTGTTAAATTGTGTTGGGAGTCATCATGGCGTTATTGAAAGTTGAGAGTGTTGAATCAGCCGTTTTAAGTTTGCGAAATTTTATTGAACATCACTATTTGAGTCGAACGGAAGTGGTTCCTTTACTACGTTCTCAGAATCGAATCGTGAGTGAGACGCTTTTTTGTGTGGAAGACAATCCTAATTTTAATCGATCAACAGTGGATGGTTATGCGATCTTTGCTCATGAAAGTCATGGGGCAAGCGAAAACCTGCCCACTGTTTTAAGTTGTGTCGAACAGATTGAAATGGGGAAAGCTGCTGTATCCACATTGAAATCGGGAGAGTGTGCTTATGTGCCAACAGGTGGCATGCTTCCAAAAAACGCGAATGCGGTTGTGATGATTGAGTATTGTGATGTTTTTGAAGGCAATCAGATTTTGGTTTATCAATCCGTGAGTGAAAATGAAAATGTTGTGCTCAAAGGTGAGGATATGCTTCAAGGCTGTCCTTTGCTTGAGATTGGTTCGCGGATGTCCTTCAAAGAAATTGCTTTATGTGCTCAAAATGGCATCACGCAAATTCCTGTTTATCAAAATCTAAAAGCGCTTGTCATCTCAACTGGTGATGAATTGGCAGAGACGCATGAAGAATTATCATTAGGACAAGTTCGAGACATCAATCGATTGATGTTGATCGAACTCTTGAAACAAATGAACATCGAATGTGTTGAGCATCAATTGGTTAAGGATGATTTCGATGGGTTAAAGGCATATGTGGAGCTTTGGATTGACAAAGTGGATCTCATCATTCTTTCTGGTGGTTCATCTCAAGGTACAAAAGATTACACCCAACGTCTTTTTGAATCGTTTGGTCCCGAAACATTATGGCTTCATGGTTTAGCAATCAAGCCAGGGAAACCTACCTTATTGGGCTCAAAGCATGAAACATTATTGATTGGATTGCCAGGTCACCCTTTGAGTGCCCTTTTGGTCTATCTAAATGTCATCCAAGAAGCTTTATTACAAGCGTATCAAATCAAGAAACAAAAACCAATCTTGGCTAAACTTGCAACGAATATGCCGAGTGCCGCAGGTAAGGATACCTATCTTTTGGTCAATCTTGAACGTTATTCTGATTATTATGAAGCATCCGTCTGTCATACCAAATCAGGTTTGATACAGGCGTTTACCCATGCGAATGGGTATATCCATCTTAGTAAAGATAAAGAAGGAGCACATCAGGGGACTTGGGTGGAAGTCTTCCCATTGACACAATGACACGACATCTCTATTTAAAAACAACCGATATCGATGAAGCGAAGCGTATCTATCAGAATGCTTTAGCAGATATCTTAAAAACTCAGAAAATTGAAACGATTCCTACCGAAAAAGCCTATGGACGCGTAGTGGCAAAAGCAATCTATGCCAAGCGCTCATCCCCTTTCTATCCCAGTGCTGCCATGGATGGCATCATGATCGATGCGAAGAAAACACGCGGAGCCAATGAGCATCATCCTATAGTGCTAGATCCATTAGATTACGTTGAGATTGATACCGGTGATCCTGTAATGGATCCGTATGACGCAGTGATCATGGCCGAAGATTGCATCAAGACTGATCAGGGTATTCAAATCATCAAGGCCCATGTCCCTTGGGAGAACGTTCGTCCCATTGGGGAAGACATTGTCGAAGGTGAATTACTTTTTACCGTGAATCATGTATTACGTCCCATGGACATCAGTGTCTTGATGGCAGCAGGTCAACTGGATGTTGAAGTATTCAAACACGTCCGTTTGGCAATCATTCCAACCGGAACGGAAATTGTTGAAGCACATGCAGATCCGAAGTTGGGGGACATCATTGAATCCAACTCCTATCTCTTTAAAGGTATGGCACTGGAAGCGCAAGCTAGCGTGGAACGATTCCCTATCTTAAAAGATGATTATGATTTAATCGTAAACACATTGGATAAAGCGGCGGATGAGTATGATGTCATCTGTATCAATGCAGGCTCATCCGCAGGACGTGAAGATTTCACATCCAAAGCGATTCAAAGTCTCGGTGAAGTCTATGTCCATGGCTTGGCCATCAAACCAGGAAAACCGGCCATCTTAGGTCGGATACGATCGACACCTGTTATTGGTATCCCTGGTTTCCCCGTCAGTGCACACATCGTGTTCTCTGAATTCGTCGTTCCCCTACTCTATCAATTGAATCATTTACCACAAGCAAAAGTGGATTATGTCGAAGCGATCAGCACTAAACGCGTCGTTTCAAGTCTTAAATACAAAGAATACATTCGTGTAAAACTCGGCCAAGTTGATGATCGCATCGTTGCTAGTCCACTCGCACGTGGGGCGGGTGTTATGATGTCGGTTGTTCGTTCAGATGGCTATGCGCTCATCGATCAAAACAGTGAGGGCATCGAAATGAATGAAAAGGTCTTAGTTCGTTTGAACCCCGGACATCATGATTTCAAACAAAGCCTCGTTATGATTGGAAGTCACGACATGATGATCGATGTCGCTCAGAATTTCTTAGCCCAACACAGCCCAGAACATTTCATTAGTTCAAGCCATGTAGGATCTTTTGGTGGCTTGATGGCCTTGAAGCGTAAAGAGTGTCATCTCGCTCCCATTCATCTATTAGGTAGCGATGGCATCTATAATCAAGAAGCATTATTGCAGTTGTTTAAAGCAGATGAAGTTGTTTTAATCAAAGGCGTCCAACGTATCCAAGGTCTCTTGGTAGCGAAAGGTAATCCTTTGAACATCAAATCAATTGAAGATCTACCACGGATTCACTATGTTAACCGCCAACGTGGTGCTGGGACCCGTGTACTCTTGGATCATCTTCTTAAAGAAAAGAAAATTGATCCTAACTCAATCAAAGGTTATGAACATGAACTCAGTACCCATTTGGCTGTCGCTTCTGCAATTCAAAACAAGAGTGCGGATTGTGGCATGGGCGTTTATTCAGCTGCACAGACCATGGGCTGCGACTTCATCGAGATTGGCGAAGAAGCGTATGACTTCGCCTGTCGTGTTGAAGATTTGAATCATCCATCCATCCTTCGTTTCATTCAGGTGCTTAAAAATCCTGAATTTCAAGTCAGTGTCATGGCACTTGGCGGTTACCGCTTCGATCAAGCTGGGGAGGTCGTACATTTTGGAAGATAAATTTGGAAGAAAACTGAATTACCTAAGGATATCGGTCACGGATCTCTGTAACTATCGTTGTCAATATTGCATGCCTGAGAATGGCATCGAGCATTTAAAACACAATGAAATCTTAAGTTTCGAAGAGATGTACACCATCATTCGTGAATTTGTAAGCATTGGTATCACGAAAGTCCGCATCACGGGTGGTGAGCCCCTCGTTCGAAATGGCATCTTGGGTTTCATTGAAAGTGTCTCACGTTTGAAGCCCATTGAAGATCTATCGATCACAACCAATGGTTCATTGTTGAAACCCTTAGCTCAATCACTAAAAAATCGAGGCTTACATCGTGTGAATTTGAGCCTTGACACCTTGAAACCAGATCGATTTAAATTGTTGACACGGGGTGGCAATCTTCAAGATGTCTTGGATGGCCTACATGAAGCGATGCGCGTTGGTTTAAAAGTAAAGATCAATTGTGTCTTGAATCGAGGTATCAACGATGATGAGATTGATGATTTCATTCAGTTGACGGAAACCCTTGGGATTGATGTTCGTTTCATCGAACTCATGCCGATTGGAGATAATGTCAATTATGCAATCACGCATTTCGTATCGAATGAATCGATTTTGAAAGCACATCCAGAACTGGTTCAAATCGATGCGGAAGATCCATCATCACCGGCTAAGTATTATCAATACAAGAATGCCAAGGGAAAAGTGGGTCTGATTTCACCGTTATCCTGTAACTTCTGCAGTCATTGTAATCGTTTGCGCATCACACCGGAAGGTTTCTTGAAGCCTTGTCTACACAGTGACATTGAATTGGATCTCAGAACACCTTTACGTTCAGGTGAATCCATTCTACCCGTCATTAAAGAAGCCTTTGCGGTTAAACCAGAGAAACATCTGCTAGAGGAACATAAGACGATCATCCGTGGGATGAGTCGCATTGGAGGTTGATATGGAAGAGCTGACTCATTTTAATCCGCAGGGACATGGCCACATGGTCAATGTTCAAACCAAAAATATTACACAGCGTTTTGCCATTGCATGTGCGAGCATTCAAGTCCAAACGAATACCTTTGAGGCCATTCAAAATATGAGTCTTAAAAAAGGCGATGTCTTGGCAGTTGCTCAAATCGCTGGCATTATGGCAGTAAAGAAGACGTGGGAACTCATTCCCCTAGCCCATCCTTTGCAGTTGAATGGCATCGATATTCGTTATGAACTGGATACGAATAATTCCAAAATCTACATCGAATGTGAAGTCCATTGTGAAGGCAAAACCGGTGTTGAGATGGAAGCACTCACGGGGGCAAGCATTTGTGCTCTAACCATCTATGACATGGTCAAGGCCATGGATAAGGGGATGGTCATTGAAAACATCTATTTGAAAGAAAAAATCGGTGGCAAAAGTGGTCACTATGAAAGAGGAACCTTATGAGTCAAGCCAGTGTTTGTGCAATCAATATTTCTCTAAACAAAGGTGAAATCAAAACACCGCTTGAAGTTGGGGAATTCATCATCGATCATGGGTTGAAAGGTGATGCGCATGCCGGGAAATGGCATCGTCAAGTCAGTTTACTCGCGAAGGAAAGCATCGATGAGATGACGGCAATGGGTGTTGAAGGTCTATGTTTTGGCAACTTTGCGGAGAATATCACAACCCAAGGCATCGTTTTGGGGTCCTTGCCTGTTGGGTCTGTCCTGAAGTGTGGTGAAGTGGAGTTGGAAATCACACAGATCGGCAAGGAATGTCATGCGGGTCAAGGTTGTCAGATTATGAATAAAGTGGGTCGTTGCGTCATGCCAACACAAGGTGTTTTTGCACGTGTGGTCAAACCTGGTTTCTTGTATCCAGGCGATACGATTGAGGTGAGACATGTTTAAGCTGGGTATCATCATTTCCTCTGACAAAGGCTTCAGAGGTGAACGTGAAGATTTATGCATTCCCACCATTCTTACGTGTGTGGAAAATCAGCCGTTTGAAACGATTTATCAAACCATTGTCCCCGATGAGATCGATGCGTTGCAGTCAGCCATTAAACATTGTGTCGATACCTTATCCTGTGATTTGGTACTAATCTCTGGTGGGACGGGTTTTGCCGTACGGGATGTGACGCCTGAAGCTTTGGCTCCTT
The DNA here is from genome assembly GCA_002402585.1 of Erysipelotrichaceae bacterium UBA4808. Taxonomy (GTDB): domain Bacteria; phylum Bacillota_I; class Bacilli_A; order Erysipelotrichales; family Erysipelotrichaceae; genus UBA2212. The sequence goes on from DHGC01000029.1 coordinate 11,153, forward strand.
TGTTGGATAAACAAACACCAGGGATTTCGGAAGCCATCCGTGCTTATAGTATGACCCTAACAAAAAAAGCCATGTTGTCACGTGCGATTTCTGGCATACGTAAGAATAGCTTGATTATCACGTTACCAGGAAGTCCGCGTGCTGTTAAAGAGTCGTTGGATTTCATCATGGAACCTTTGATTCATGGCTTAGAGATTCTGATTGGTTCTGCTTCGGAGTGTGCACGTAAGGATTGATATGGGTGAATATTATCAAATCATATTGACCAGTTTCCAAGTCTGTTTGAGCTCGAGTTTAATTGCGAGTCTTTTTGCCATTCCCTTTGGTTTATGGTTAGGTTTTAGTCAGAGTAAACTTGCGAAGCGTTTACGTCCCTTGGTTTCGACTTTAGCGGGCTTACCACCTGTTATCGCTGGAGTGACCATTTATCTCTTGTTATCAAATGCAGGTCCTTTAGGTTCCTATCGTTTGTTATACACAAAAACCGCAATCGTCATTGCGCAAATATTGATCATCTTTCCATTGGTTTCTGCCGCAATCTATCCTTTGGTTCTTCCGATTCGTAATATTTTTAAAGAAACCTGTTTAGGTTTGAGTCTGAATCGTTTTACTCAATTCAAGCTTTTGGTCAAGGAATTGAAAACCGGCTTGATCAGTGCTTATTTATTGGGCTTTGGACGTGCAATGGCTGAGGTTGGGGCTGTGATGATGGTGGGTGGAAACATTCGCTATAAGACGCGTGTGATGACCACAGCGATTGTTTTGGAGACCAATCAAGGTAATTATGAAATGGCTTTGGTTTTAGGTTTGGTTTTGCTGGCTTTATCTATGGGTTTGAATTATTTGGTCCAAGTATCGCTCAAGGAGCATCGTTATGATCCAGTGTCGTGATTTTAGATTGAGCATTAAGAACGAATTGTTATTTACATGTGACTTAAGCTTTAAGAAGGGTTTTGTCTATGTCATCAAGGGCGAAAATGGTTCAGGAAAAACCAGTTTTCTGCGGGCTTTAAAAGGCTTGTTTAAGTATGAGGGACAGTTTGCAATCAATGGTAAGATGATTTATCAACCCCAGCATTTCCATCTCTTTCAAAAATATGCTAAAGATAATTTCTTTTCAGACATGCAGCGTGCTGAACGTTTCGTCCGCTATTTTGCCATCGAGGATTTGCTTGATAAATCCGTTAATGTTTTATCGGGTGGTGAGAGACAGAAGATCGCTTTGATTCGAAGTGTGATCCAAGATTATGACATCTTACTTTTAGATGAGCCTTGTTCGCAAATGGATCAAAAAAGCATGGAAATGACCCATGCCTTATTGTTTGAATTAGCTCAACAGGAAAATAAATGCATTCTCTTGGTTTCACATCAGTTGGATGCGAGTTTGAACCAAGGCATCGTATTGGAAATCAAAGACAAACAACTTATTTCACCATCAACCAGTCATTCCGCTTATCGTTGATTTGGTTGGTGATCCGTTCAATGTCTTCATAATATTTGACATGCATCGCAACTGTCAAACAATCCAAAAGATAAATCAACGAAACAGTAAACAACGTCGTGGAGAGCTCCAAAGCACTCCCCCCAGTCATCGCAAAGAGACTGTAGGTCGCCAACTGATGACTTAAACGATCCTTCTGACCTGCGATATAAAGTGTTTTGATATCATAGCTCTTCAATTGTTGGAGTGCTTCATGAATGAATTTATTACGCCCACTTTGTGAGATCAAGATCGCAAAAGTAGGTGTTTTCTTAAGGTTGAGTTGTTCCAACCAGGACCAATTGGTCGTATTGTACGCTACGGCGTTGATGCCAATGGCTTGGAGTTTATACTGATACATCTGAGCGATGGGATAATTGAGACCCATGCCATAGATGCCAATGTGTTCACTGGATTGAATCGCTTCGACACAGGCTTGAATCACCGTTGGATCAATCATACTCTCAGTATAATTGACAGCTCTTTGATAGATATGCGGCAAGGAGTGAAGGATGTCTTCCATCTTTGAATCTTGGTTAAAGGGGATCGTCTTGATCTGCTCGCGCATCGCCATGTATTGACTAAACTCTGCGGTATACATGGACTTGAATTCCGCATATCCACTGAGGCCAATTTTCTTACATAAACGTACAACGGTTGCAGGACTGACGTAAGCCGCTTTCGCTAAGACGTGTGAACTCGCATGCAAAACCAAGTCCGGTTGGGCTTCAATGGTATCCACAAGTGCTTTCTCTTGGGAGGTTAGATGGGTGACATTCTTTAAGCGATCGACAATCATACATCCATTGTATCAAAAAGAAAAGGCAATTTCTTGCCTTAATTCTTTTCGTATGTAACGCCTTGAGCTTCAAGTTCCGCAATAACGGATTTGAACTGTGGTAAGTAGTCTTTATTAGCGACCAACATTTCATTTAACATGGTTTTTGCTTTCGCTCCACCATTGATCAATGGATTGATGGTGAACGCTTGAAGTGCTGTTCCGTAATCGCCTGTAACGGCCGCATCAATGACAACTTCTTCCATTGCTTTTTGGATTTGCAAGATGCCACGTGCTGCAGGTTTGAATGAACCCCAGTTGATTGGTTCAGCGCCGTGGGATGTGATCATTGCCGAGATTTCAACGATGCTATCGTAAGGTAGATCTGCGATTGCGCCATTGTTTTGTGTGCTGACAACCATGATCTTGCGTTTGTCGTTGATGATGGACGCAATGACTTCACACGCCGCATCAGAGTAGTGTGTACCACCACGTTTTGTCAATTGTTCAGGTTTGTAATCCAACTTTTCGTCTTTGTACAACTCAAACAATTCAGCTTCTGTTTTCTTGACGGTTTCTGCACGTGTTTCATTCTTAGCATACGCTTCGAGCTCTTCACTCAACATATCTTCCGTGATGTAGTAATAACGGTGGTAGCCACAAGGCAATAAACCGAGGTCTTTGACTTGTTCATAAGCAAATGGCAAGTTACGGATGTTCTTCATGCCTTCGTATTTAGCTTTGTTTGCTGGGTTGTAGACTTGTTCGATCAAGTAATCTGTGATCTCATTGCCTGCTTTATCCCAAACACGGTGCCAGTGGAAGTGATTCAAACCTGCAAACTTCGTGTAAAGCTCACCGGTGTGACCACGGTAATCCATGGCTTCACGACAGAATTTTTCCATCATGATTGGTACGTTACACAAGCCAACGGTACGTTTCCAACCACCAACTTTAATCGCTGCTTCGGTAACGATGCCTGAAGGATTGGTGAAGTTTGCCAACCAAGCATTTGGACACAATTCTTTCATATCTTTAATAATGGATAGGATAACAGGAATGGTACGGAAGGCTTTCATCATGCCCCCTGCCCCATTGGTTTCTTGTCCAATGAAACCATAGCTCAAAGGAATACGTTCATCACGAATACGTGCATCCAAGAGACCTACACGGAACTGTGTTGTGACAAAGTCCGCATCTTTTAAAGCTTCACGACGATCTAATGTTAAGTTGACTTTCCAATCCAAACCCGCTGCTTTGACCATACGTTTTGCCATTGCGCCAACGATCTCTAATTTTTCGCGACCTTCTTCGACATCCACCAACCAAATTTCTGTGATTTGCATTTCTTTCTGACGTAAGATAAATCCTTCAATGAGTTCTGGGGTATAACTACTACCGCCCCCGATTGTGACAATTTTCATTTTTGTCCTCCTGTACAGGTCTAGTCTGCCATATCGATTCTGTGTGTTCAAGTGCTTTGGTGAAATAGGTGAAGTGTTTCAAGCTAAAGCATAAACCAGCACTATTTATGAAACAATGCGCCAAAAAAGAAAAGCTAATGCAGGGCATTAGCTCTCATTGGATTAAGGTTTTACGTATGTAACGCCTTTTGCTTCAAGATCTGCAATGACGGATTTGAATTGAGGCAAATAATCCTTGTTGGCAACCAACATGACATCCAACATTTCCTTTGCTTTAGTTCCAGCTTGGACCAAAGGATTGATGGTAAAGGCTTGAAGTGCCTTTGCATAATCACCCGAAACAGCCGCATCGATGACCACTTCTTCCATGGCTTTCATGGATTGAACCATACCTCTTGTGGAGGATGGAAATGCGCCCCAATGAATGGGTTCAGGTCCGTGGGATGTGATTTCTGCAGATACTTCCACAATGGAATCATAAGGCAGATCACTCAATGCGCCATTGTTTTGGGTGCTGACAACCATACGTGTCTTCTTATTGTTTACGATGGATGCGATGAGTTCACACGCCGCATCACTGTAGTAAGTACCCCCACGTTTGGTCAATTGTTCAGGTTTGTAATCCAATTTTACATCTTTGTAGAGTTCAAACAATTCAGCTTCAGTACGTTTAACAACTTCTGCACGGGTTTCACCCTTTGCAAATTCTTCAAGTTCATGCGCAAGCATATCGCCGCTCAAGTAATAGTAACGGTGATATGGGCAAGGCAATAAGCCTGTGTCCTTGACTTGATCATATTTGAAACTGATCGCACGGATGTTACGCATGGATTTATCTGGCATGTGGTTTTCTGGGTGATAAAGTGTTTCAATGATTTCTTGTGTGACTTCATTGCCTGCTTTATCCCAAACACGGTGCCAGTGGAAGT
>DHGC01000034.1 GCA_002402585.1 Erysipelotrichaceae bacterium UBA4808
ATCATTGGCATGAAGAATGTCCTATCCGACGCAGAAGCGCGCGAAAAATTGCTTGCATCCGGCGTTTTGGACAAGTTTAAGTAGCATACCAAAACAACGACCGGGTCAAAGTACTCGGTCGTTGTTTTATAGGGAGAAATGACATGAACATAGAAAAAATCTTTTTAGATGAAATATATCGTTGTTACAGCACAATGGCAATGGAATTGGATGGGGAATTGCACTACTTCTTTGCGAGTGAAGAAAAGGGTCATCCTTGTTATGCCTATCCGCACCATGATCTCAAGAAGCGTAAAACCGTATGGGAACAAGGCGGTGGCACGATGTCCATGATTCCACTTCCAAACACAAAGAATCAGTTCATCGCAATCATGGATTTCTATCTGAAGGAATGCCCAAGTCAGTCAAAATTGGTTTGGTTTACGTACAAAGATGGGGCTTTTATCCAAAAAGATTTATTTTATCTTCCTTTTCTACACCGTTTTGATTTATATCAGGTCCAAGTTGAAGTCTATTTCATCGGTGCGACCATTGCGCATGATAAGAAGGATAAAGAGGATTGGAGTCTACCTGGTAAGATTTATACCGCGAAACTTCCTAGTGATCTCAATCGGACGCAAGACATAAAATTGGAAGTCCTAGTGGATGGTCTATTTAGAAACCATGGCTATACCCGTGCCACTGAACAAGACGGGGGCTATTTTGGATCGGATGAAGGCATCACGCGAGTCACGATTCCTCAAAAGATGGGTGTTGCTTGGCAAGTGGAGCGTATTTTATCTGGTCAAATCGGTGAGATCGCGGTGGGCGATGTGAATCATGATGGCAAAGAGGAAATCATGACGATTGAACCTTTCCATGGTAAGACAATCAAGATTTATGAATACCTAAATGAAGAATATGAAACCGTCTTTACCTATCCACGTGAAATGGACTTTGCCCATACTTTGGTCAGTGCCAAGGTCAATGGTGTTCAAAGCTTTATCGGTGGAATTCGACGTGTCAATCCAGATTTGTTCATTGCTCAATATATAGGCTATGACTATCAAATAATTCTCGTGGATGAAGGTTGTGGTCCAGCCAACTTGAATGTGATTGATGTGGAAGGCAAAACCATCATCCATTCAGCCAACCATACCAAGAACGAAGCGGCACTTTATGTCGTTTCAGAATAGAGGCAAACATGTATAAGAAACTCAAAGAAGAAGTCTTGAAAGCGAATCTACTTTTACCGAAGTATGGTTTGGTTGTCTTTACTTGGGGGAATGTCTCCGCAGTTGATCGTGAAAAGGGCATCATTGCCATCAAACCCTCAGGGGTTGAGTACGATGACATGCAAGTGGATGACATTGTGATCGTGGACTTAACAACAGGTGAAGTCTTGGATGGTAAACTTAAACCATCCAGTGATACACCAACGCATTTGGAACTGTATCGACAATTTCCAAACATTGGGGGCATCGTGCATACGCATTCCCGTTGGGCGACCATCTTTGCACAAGCGAAACAACCCATCAAGGCTTACGGGACAACCCATGCAGATTACTTCTATGGTGCGATTCCCTGCACACGGCTTTTAAGTGAAGCGGAAATCAAGGGTGAATATGAGCTTAATACTGGGAAGGTCATCGTTGAGACTTTCAAAGATATGGATCCAGATTTTGTACCCGGTGTTGTGGTCGCCAGCCATGGACCGTTTGCTTGGGGTAAAAGTGCTTTAGATGCAGTACATAATGCCGTGGTCATGGAAGAAGTCGCCATGATGAGTTGGCATGCGAAAATTGAGAATCCTGATTTAGTGTCTATGGATCAGAATCTTTTAGACAAACATTTCTTGCGTAAGCATGGAAAGAATGCCTATTATGGTCAAAAATAAGGCCTATCAACTTGGACTCTATGAAAAGGCCATGCCTTCAACTATGACATGGTTGGAAAAACTCAATCAAACCAAAAGCGCAGGTTTTGATTGGTTGGAGATTAGTGTGGATGAGAGTGATGCGAAATTATCCAGACTCGATTATTCAAAAACAGAGATCAATGAAATCAAAGACGCTATGAATGAAACATGTGTGCCCATTTTAACCATGTGTCTGAGTGGCCATCGTAAATATCCCTTAGGTTCGCATGATCTTAATACTCGAAACAAGAGCTTGGAAATCATGCAGAAAGCCATCGACTTAGCCAGTGCTTTAGGTGTACGTATCATTCAACTCGCAGGTTACGATGTTTACTATGAAACCAGCGATGAGAGTACAAAGGAATTGTTTAGTGTCAATCTAAACAAGTGTGTGCAGATGGCTGCCAAAGCAGGCATCATTCTTGCTTTTGAAACCATGGAAACCTTATTCATGGATACCTGTAAGAAGTCCATGCATTATGTGAATCTAAACAATTCACCGTATCTACAAATCTATCCTGACGTTGGTAATCTTACCAATGCAAGCCGGATTTCTGGCATTTCCGTGAAAGAAGATCTTGAGGCTGCGAGCGGACACATCGCCGCAGCACATCTCAAAGAAATCATCGAAGGTCATTATCGTGAAATTCCATTTGGGACAGGCGATACGCATTATGATGAGGCCTTGGAAGTCTTGGCCAAACAGGGTGTGCGCATGTTTACAGGAGAATTTTGGTACATCGGAAGTGTGACATGGGAAGCAGATTTAGCGTTCGCGAATACGTATTTACGATCAAAGATCGAAAAGTATATCAACTAAGGAGATCCGATGTTAAACAATCAAGAACTAGCAAAAATAGCGCTTCGTGTAAGACGTAATATTATCAAAATGGTGACCAATGCGAATTCAGGTCACATTGGTGGTGCTTTTTCCGCCACTGAAATCGCAGTGTCTTTGTATTTCAATGAAATGAACATCACCCAAGCCAATGTCTTGGATAAGGTTCGCGATAAATTTGTTTTATCCAAGGGTCATGCCTCGGCTTTGCTCTTTGCGGTGTTGAGTGAAAAAGGTTTCTTGCCCGAAGAAGAGCTTTTGACCTTCCGTAAGATCGATTCAAGACTTCAAGGACATCCGAATATGAACTATGTCCAAGGTGTGGACATGTCCACAGGTTCCCTCGGTCAAGGTTTGTCTGCAGCAGTTGGAATGGCGTTGTCGTATAAACTGCACAAGCAAGACTTCAGAGTGTGGTCTTTGATTGGGGATGGCGAGAGTGAAGAGGGACAGATCTGGGAAGCAGCCATGGCCGCAGCCCATTATAAGCTGGACAATCTCTGTGCCATCTTGGATATGAATGGCTTACAGATCGATGGGGACGTTACAAAGGTTATGAACCCATTTCCTTTAGATGAAAAGTTCAAAGCCTTTGGTTGGCATGTCGTGTATGCGGATGGCCATGATTATGATCAGCTGCACCAAGCCTATGCGGAAGCGCGTGAATGTAAGGGGAAACCAACGATGATCATTGCGCGAACCGTCAAAGGCAAGGGTGTGAGCTTTATGGAGAATGATTACATGTGGCATGGTGTAGCACCCAGTGCTGAACAAGCAGAAGCAGCTTTGAAAGAATTGGAGGACTAAGACATGGCAAAAATGGCAACTCGTGAAGCGTACGGTAAAGCGTTGGCGGAACTTGTATGTGAGAATCCTAACGTGGTGGTCCTCGATGCGGACTTGAGTAAATCCACCAAGACGGCCGATGCGAAAGCGGTCTGTCCTGAGCGTCACTTCAATGTCGGAATCGCAGAAGGCAATATGATGGGGATTGCGGCAGGTCTCGCGACTTGTGGCAATATCGTCTATGCAAGCTCGTTTGCGATGTTTGCGGCAGGACGTGCGTATGAACAGGTTCGTAACTCCATTGGATACACCCACTTGAATGTGAAGATCTGTGCGACCCATGCCGGGATCACTTTGGGTGAGGATGGGGCCTCCCATCAATCCATTGAGGACATCGCTTTGATGCGCAGTATTCCTGGCATGACGGTGTTACAACCGAGTGATGACATTGAAACCAAACAGATGATCAAAGCCATCAGTGAATTCGATGGTCCGTGTTATGTGCGTTTGGGAAGATCAGCGGTTGAGACGGTAAACAGTGAAGATTACAAATTCGAATTGGGTAAAGGGGTTGTCCTGCGTGAAGGCAAAGACATCAGCTTGATCGCCACCGGTATGATGGTTCAAGAAGCCATGAAGGCATCTGCTCTATTGGCTGAACAAGGCATCGAAGTCAATGTCATCAATATCCATACGATCAAACCTTTGGATGAAGCTCTCATCCTTGACTATGCAAAGAGATCCAAATTGGTCGTGACCTGTGAAGAACACTCCAAGTTTGGTGGTTTGGGTTCTGCGGTTGCGGAAACCTTGAGCAAGAATCATCCCACGAAGATGGCGATGGTCGCGGTCAATGACACCTTTGGTGAGAGTGGCACACCCGCTGCTTTGATTGAGAAGTATGGCTTGACGGCTCAAGATGTTTATCATA
>DHGC01000058.1 GCA_002402585.1 Erysipelotrichaceae bacterium UBA4808
ACACTTAACACGATTGGTTTTACATGTAAATAGGCCGCATTCGGTATAAAGATCTAAATAGAGTTGTAAGCGATGACCATAATCTGAAGTTGTGAAGATTGTATCGCCATCTGTAAAACATGCTGTTGAATTATCAGGAATTAAAGACATGAACTTGTTGTAGTATGAACCTATGTCTTTATTGATGTCATATGGTTGTGAGTAAAAGATCATAGCTCTTCTTCTATGAATTCTTTTTCATGCTTAAACTTTTGGTAGTGTGCGATACCTGCATCACACAACATGGTCATTATTCTTTGTCTCATTTCGCATGCTACAACGTCTTTTCTAACACCAAGATTATCTTTTCTCAATCTTAAATCTTGAGCTCGATTTTCAACTTCGTTTGATACGATATCAATTGGACCAGAACCATCACCATGGGCGCAATCTCCAAGATAATAATTAATCCACTCACGTTCATAATCAGTCATTACAATATTTATTTTACCATCATTTCTTATTTCAAAGTCCATTTAAATTAATTCCAAAATTGTTTCCTTGTTACTGTCAGCTATAAAATGATCATACATATCTCTATTTATTTTTAATTTCTACTCTTGCATACCATCAACACAGCCTGTTATATCATAACCTTCTTTACTATAGATAATACCGAGAACATCACAAGCTACCTTAAAAGCTAAAGTTGCTGTATCAGCATATCTGTCTGCTTTTAATTCTTCATCAATAGAAGTTTTTTTCCATGGCCTCAATAGATGACCTTTTTCATGAGCTATTAAACCAATGAAATCAATTGGATCAACATTATCAATATCAACCCAAAAATGAATTTCATTTTTACCATCTTGTTTACAAGCAAATCCAAAACACGCCATAAGCTTAATGTTTTCAATCATTTCTTCAAATGTTAAATTATACTCACCACCACGACCATCACCACCACAAACTTGAAAATCTGATAATTCATTAAATGGTGTTTGATAATGTTCTTCGATTATTTCTTTTAAAGTATCATATCTATAAAAATAGATTTCTACTTTCTTTGTATTCATGTCTGTATTCTGATCACATTTGTATCGGAATGCCATTATTTTATAAACTCCATAACCTTATGATCCCACTTAATCTGCATAACCGGTGTACCATCAGAATGTTTTTTATTAGTATCTAAAAGTTGAGCATATTGTCTTCCAAGATCTGTAACTAACCAAGTAAGCCTATTCTTATGATTTCGTGTTTGAGTCTGAAAACCCAAGTTTTCTAACTTTTGATTGATAGTCTTAGCTGACAAACTTAACTGAGAACCAATTTCTGTTGGTGTGATAAATTGCTGTTGTGTTGGTGAGATTAGATGGGTTAACTCAAAGCGTTCAAGACAATTAACACCATGAAAATTTTTAACTGCCTTATTTGCATGAAATAAGGCTTGATTTCCAGAAAGCCCAAACATATATGCCATATCAACAGCAGCTTGAAATTCAGATTTATAATCAATTAAATCTGTTTTAGTTTGCTGTTTTTGATTAACTGAGTAGGAACCAATTTTACGGATAGATGGTAAGACTTCAGTGTGAATCCATTTGTTTAAACGTTTACCTTCTTCAGTATTTGAACGAGCTAAAAGATAAGTTACTGCTGGTTCTGAAATTATTAATGTGTTTTGAATCCCACCTGCTGTCTGAAGGGGGATGGATTTGACCACCTCGTTTCCAAGTCCATCTTCAACTGTTTTGACAGCTTCCTGTCTTGTTGTTTTAGTGTCCATTGCAACCAAAACGTCTCTAAGAACAAACCAATTTTCTCCGTTCTGATCTGTAATTCTAACCTGCTTGTTTTCAAATGCGAATTCAACAATGTTATTCATTGCATCACCTCCATAGCACATTCATTAAACCATTCACCTCGAATATGATATGCCATAGCTCCAAGATGCAATGCCTTTTCATCTTTAAATCTATTATCAGCTTTTTTGTATGTTACTAATTCCAAATCACTACTATTACCAATCTGTAACTGTTTTAAGCGTTCTTCTGGATCTTTTGATATACCAATTTTGATATTTCCAGTTTGCTTTTCACGAATAGCATAAACATACATATCTGGCAAATCATCTGGAATTTCAAACTCATTCAAAGCTTTTATGATTTCAGCCATTTTTCTTGCTGAAGGAATTACTTCCGATGTAATCCATCTTTGCATCGCCTTAGCTTTATTTTTTGAACTTTTCAAAATAACAGAATAAAGACCAGACTCATTTATAATTGATATGTTTTGTATACCACCATATGTACTATATGTTGACGTACCCTTTTCGTCATCATCAAGTCTCCGAGTCATTGCTTCTGTTGCTGAATACTCAAGTGCCCCAGCAATATCCTTAGCTACAAACCAAGGTTCACCATCAATTTCAAGACTACGGATTGATCCAAATGTTTCATTTTCAAAAAGTGTAAGTGATGTTGTACCCATTTTTAATCCTCCGACCTATGAAGAAATTTGAATTGCTCCGATGTGAGTTTAAGAAAGTGGGAAACGTCGGAGTTCGTTTATCAGCAAGGTGTACGGCCCTGCCTATCCCACTTAATTTAAGCTTATCATAACTGAGTTATTAAGATCAAAGTAAATTAGCTAATCGTGCAGTACTGGCATCTGGAATATCAACATAACTTGAAATGCCAAGCTCTGTGATTGTTACTAAAACTCTACAACCTCTGACAATATCCCAATAAAGAAAGCCAGATGTTGCATCATATGTTCCGATTACACCATCAACTGAATGAAGTTTGTTGTCATAGTCATACGGAAGAGTTCTGATAGTTGCTAAGCTTGTGACAGAAGTTAATGGTGTAATACCGTCCTGACTGAAACAGTATTCATAAAGCCTGCATGATTCAGCCGATTCGGTTACAACGGCATCACCAGAGTATGTATCAGTTGTCACACCTGAAACAGTTAGACTTTCAGGATTTGTGAATCCATAACCAGCCTTGCTGATTCTAACCTTGTATGAACCATCATCTAGATAAACAGTAGCAATACCAGAACTGTTTGTTGTTGCACTTGTGATGAAAATCGTATTATCTGAATTATAGATTGCTAACTGGACGCCATCAACAGGATTTGTTCCATCGTTAACAGTTATGGTTGTTGCGTTAATTCCTGCAATGCCAGTTAATTGAGAAACGTCTGCCTTGAATTCATCGATATCAAGAACAGTTGTTGCTGCAACTTGTACAATATCAACTTCTAACTTATCAGAACCAAATAAGCTGTCAAAAATGTTTACAGGAAGAACTGTGCATAAAGCTCTGACTGGTAAAGCTCCGGATACATGGCAGTGAATTAATAAACTTCCAGGTGTATCTGTGTCAGTTGCATCTAAGACAGCATAATACAAACCATTAGAGATATGAGTTGCACCACCTGAATTCTTATTTGCTAAAACAGTGGCTCCATGTTTCCAAATCTTTATATCAGTATTTAAAATTGATAAAGATGTTTCTGGAGAAACACCATCAATATCGTCAATAAACATACCTAATAAGACTTCTTGGTCTGAAGTTGATTGCCTTAATGGAATAGCCATAATTTAGAATTCCTGTTGATACAAGTGATAAAAGATATGTCTTATTGGAGCAGCAAAACATGATAAGATATAATGGTGAGGTTCTAAGTTTGCGAATGGATTTCTATAAATCGAGCATGCTTCTTGTTGGCTCAGTGCTCGATTATAAAACTGAGCACAGTGAATATAGCCTGTAAAGTTTTGACCAATTAAATCAAGCCTATCACCTAATGTAATATATGTTGGAGTTCCAGTATTGATCGGCGTTGTGAATTCAATATCTTTAATATGTAATCCATTAAGATAATATTGAGCATGTGTACTATCAGAAAGAACAAAAACCATACAGTTGAGTTGGTTTAAAATTGGTATCTCAGACCCAGTTATCGTTATGTTATTTTCATAATTAAAACTATCAGAAAAAAGATACCATGTACTGAAATAATTAAGACAAGTTACCAAGAACTTATAGTGGGTTGTTGTGTTTATTGCAAAAAGGACACCACCATTACCTTGTGGCGTAAACCAAACAACAACTGATCTTGGAGATGAACCACTTGGACAATTTCGTACATTACACCTTAAGTAATCTGTAGAACCTGGAAAAGTTACTCCATTTGGCATCCATGCCGGAGAATTAATAAACAATCCATCGTTTTGATATCCAGAGTAATCTTTAAACGTATTTCCTGAGTTCTCATTTAATAACCAATACCCAACTAATCCCTTAGATAATACATGAGATCGATTGATTATGGAACCGCGTAATGGTTTATGAAGAATCATGCTACCACATACTTCCATTTTTGAACATAAATTCGTACATCATGACTATTTGTATTTCCAGTCTGTTTCATTCCAATACGTGCATGTGCTAAGTCTCGAATGATAAACGAGATCTGGTTTGGGCTTGTTAGCTTATCAATACGTTGACCCCACATAGATGTGTCATCGTAATTAGTGCCATCTAAGGAAGCATAAAGAGAGATGTCAACGTAGTCTGTTGGAGTTACATCAAAGTTAACTTCAACAACCACATGAGCACCATCATAGCCATTAGTTTCTAAATCAATATCTGAAGAGAACTGTTCGGTTGTTCCAGAAAGAGTAATATATCCACCTGAGACACCAGCAACTTGTTCCTGTTCTGACCAGCTTTTACTGATTATCGCCATTTGCTGTGTCCCTCGCAATAGCTTCCTGCATATAAATAGAATAAATCCACTCTAAGAAGTCAGCTTGAGTCATTGTTTCACCGGTCAGTTCACCAGTCTCAGCAGATCGTCTGTGATAAATTCTCGTGGGATCAAATGGGGCTTGAAATGATCCAATCGGTTCATGTTTAGGACCAATCACCTCTTCTTCCATGAATTCCATCTCCGGTAATCCGTTAAGATGATTACGCATATGAACATGATAAGCCCGTGTCCATCCTTGATAAGTCTTGGGTTTATAAAGTGCTGTCATGATTTAATTATCCCTATGCAAGTCGTGAATCATAAAAGAATTCTATGTTAATCAAGGTTCGATACCATTCATCTTTAACACCAGCCTTACCAATCATAGCATTACGACAAGTTATTCCACTAAAAGTTTGTCCAACAAATATGGAACGGATTGAATCTAAGATTGTGCGTGATTCAGTTGATCCGGCATTGACTGGTGTATAAACGATACAAACTATAGAGCCATCTGTACGATAAGTTGGATTTGATGTTATTTCAATCTGCTCAGTATTATCCGTATCAATAATTAACTCTACAAACGATGTTCCTGGCGTTGGTTCATAATCAACGTTTTCCCATTTGATTGGCGTCAGTGTATAAAGTGTGTTAAAGCGAGATTCAATGATAGTACGTTCGGATGAATAGGTTGTCATTGGTAATTAACTTACCTCAATTTATTATGAAGTTTAACCAAAGCCGGAAGCTTGGCTTTTGCATGCACATAAGCAAGACTGAACGGTTTATAAGCAGGTTTACTGGCATGCTCCCAAACATCTACTGATCCGGCATTTGCTGGTCCTCCGGATTCTATAATTCCCGGAACAATATCAGCCGGAGTGAAATTCCAACCCAGATGTTCAACTAATATATTGTGAGCAACCGTGTTAAATATATAAACCGTATCCATTGGATGACTTCTTAAGTCATTTATAGCATCTTGCCTGACTTTTTTATAATTATACCAAACCGTTCGATCTACCATATCAGCTTCTTTTGAATTATAAACATCTGAAGATAGATAGGATACAACCATATTTCGCTTACCGATTTCAATATATGTATTTATTGCAAAATCACCCATAGAATAGGGTGCTGTGGATGGAAGTGGAGAATACTTCGAAAGATCTTTTGAAATCATGTTAATCAAATCGCGTTTGATTTTAAAAACTTCTTCTTCACATTCTTGTTCAAGCTGGATAAATGCGCGTCTTATATTCTGACTTGTATTACCCACATGGCCTCCGCAGGATCGACACGTTTGGATATGACATGATAGGTGATTGAACTGATCGTGATCGTATCGGTCATTTTTGGTTCAACGCCCAGTGTAATTGCAGGTATTAATAATTTCTTGTCGGTGATCTTGACTGCCTGATGATCCACTTCATCTTGATTGTAATCAGACATGACACCAGTAACGGTTATATTTGACCCACCCGTTTCAGTCTTTGTACCCGTTGCTGGATTATAGACCAGTGTACCTGTTGAATGATAAGTGCCAGTAAATGCCAAATCACCTAAAACTGTGATAATTTTTGGCATTATGTTTTGAAGAACTGTTTTAAGCCCCATTGGTTATGCCCTACTTAAACCTCTAAACGATGTAGAATTCTTTCTGACGCCATAGTCTTTAATCATCTCCCAAACACTTGGAGGAATGAATGATGGATTGTCGTATTTATCTGGTGTGATTCTGATTGATGCAACTTTGATTGATTGATAGCCTTTAAGATCAGTTTCTTTAACACGATCTCCAATGATTAAATGCATAGCATATTCTGCTGTTGCGTTTTTTAAAAATTGAGGGATTGTTGACGAATCAAAAATTTGACCATCTGTATCAACAAGATTATAACGAGGGAATCTAAGTGGTTGATAAACATCTGTTTTAGATCCAAACCAGTCAATGAGATCATCTAACAAACGTGTTGCCCATGCTAATGCCTTATTCTTATCTCCAGTTACTGCTGATGCCCAATCATCATTATGAAGTCTTGTTTCATGATACGATTCAGCTTCAGCTAATGTTGAGTACGTATTAGCATTATCAGCACCAGGAGTTGCAATAAGCGTTATAGCCATTAGTTAAACTCCCTGAAGTTTTTCTAAGCCTTCAATAACTTTCAGAAGATTTGTGAATGTTTTGCGTTTATCAAGCGTAACACCAAACTTATTTTGTGCATAATTGATGAGTTCAAACTTATTCTGAAAATTTTGGCTATGAGGTGGAATATACTCTTTTGTATCCTTAGTTACCCAATCTTCATAGAGTTCATGAATGTTTTCATTATAATCAGATTGGTTGATAACTAAGCAACCATTGAGATGTTTTATTTTAACTGTAGGAACTTGCATTACGATCTCCTATTTTTAAATTAATTAACGCTTCGTTACTCTTCTGATAGCCGCGAATACTATCAGAAGAGTGGCTAAGGGTTAATTATGACGACGACGAGGATCAACCAAGCAAACGACAAGCCAATTCAGGACGTACACATGCAAATCCGTACAGGATATCGTAAGAGAACCGAGTCCGCTTGTGCTCACGAGACACTTCTAACCGCAAGGTGAGACCAGAGATCGGATCGACAGCAGCCTGAATCATATTCCCAAGACCATCGGTGTTATCAGCAAGCGGTCTTGTAACAAAGGCAAATGCATCACGATGGAATCCAAGATTGTTAGTATACGTTGAACTTGCAGCGCCCTTAAATGTGATCACTGCACTATTATCCCATGCAACCTTAGATGCAGGAGAAAATTTCAGCAAAGTAGTGGTACAACCAGACAGCGTAGTATAGGTTTGAGAATCACCAGCAACTGTGAAAATTTCACCTTCAGTGATTGTTCCAGTACCAGTATCAATTGCACACTGAGTCATACCAACTGTACAAGTTGCAAAATTGATTGCATATGCAGTTGCACCACGAGTTCCACAGGTGTGTGACGGAATATTCTGGCTCATAAACCAGTCAAAACCAAGTTTCCGGTTAATTTGGCCTTCAATCAAACCCTGAGCAGATCCGGACATGGACATGTCATAAAATGCCTGCAAAGAGAGGGCATTTGCTTCTGCGTCTGCGTCTATAACCATGCGTCTGTCATTCAGCGCCGCAAGTTGGTTATTCAAAACTTTACGGACTGAAGTAGCATCAGCAATCGTTGATGCAAACGGAGTCTGAGCCGCAGTACCAGCAGTACCATAGACCTTTTTATACAGACCCATAATATCGCCGTCCACTTTGTTTGCCAAAGCTTTGATTGCTTCAGACGCCTGCATGGGGATTGTACCAGTCATGGCTTCCATCAACTCTTTGTCAGACAGAGTAAACGGAGCCTCTTCCCAGGAACTCATCTCAATTGATGCATAAGTCGGAGAAAGTTGCGTGTTGGTAGCCGGAGTTGCAGCAGCAGTTACAGACTGAACCGCTACAGCAGAAGGAATCGGAATAGTAATGGTAGCGCCTTGCTGAGACGCCATAAGATCATAGTTTCTGTTAACAAGTCGAGGCATAATAGAAAATTCTCGCAGAGCTAACAAGCCCTGAGCTA
>DHGC01000095.1:0-4385 GCA_002402585.1 Erysipelotrichaceae bacterium UBA4808
GTTCCTTACGTTGTGACATCAATATCTCTTTACGTGAAGAAGGCACAGAATCTTATGGTGTTAAAACCGAAGTCAAGAATTTAAACTCCATCTCCAACATTGAACGTGCGATTCAAGCTGAAGTCGAACGTCAAAGTGCACTTTTGAATGCAGGCAATGAGGTGGAACAAGCCACACGCCGTTATGATGATGTCGCGAAGACAACCATTTTGATGCGTAAGAAAGAGGGGACAGTGGACTATAAGTATTTCCCTGAACCTAACATTCCTCCAATTCGTTTGGATCAAAAATGGATTGAAAACATTCAAGCATCGATGCCTGAACTACCAGATGTACGTCATGCGCGCTATATGAGTTTGGGTCTAAGTGATTACGATGCACAAGTTTTGATCTCAAATAAGGCTTTATCCGATTTCTTTGATAAGCTCTTGAAACACACCAGCTATGTTAAATTCGCAGCGAACTATTGCATCTCAGATTTACTTGCAAATATCAGTCAAAAAGAGTTGCACGATGAATCGTATGCTCTAAAGATCGAAGAAATGGGTCTGCTTATCAATGGTTTGGGCAAACAAGATATCTCATCGAAACAAGCCAAGGACATCTTTTTAGAACTCTTGAAAGGTAAGGATTATCAAGCAACAATCAAAGCATTGAACATTGAACAAGTATCCGATACTTCTGTCCTATCTGCATTAATTGCGTCTGTCCTAGCCGAAAATGAGCAGTCAATCATTGATTATCACAATGGTAAAGATCGTGCACTTGGTTTCTTAATGGGTCAAATCATGAAGATGTCTAAGGGGCAAGCAAATCCTGCTTTGACCAATAAGCTTTTACTTGAGGAACTCTTGAAGCGTAAAGCTTGATTTGCACTTCAAACGAATTACGCTATAATAGAATCACGGAGAAATTATGACGAAGAAAAAGAAGGTTTTAAAACTAAATTTCAGCAATATCGTGTTTGCCTTGGGCATCTTGTTCATCTTGATTCCGACAACCGTTATTGGTGTGATTCTATTGCAATCCAGTATGCAGACTGGGAATGTCATTGCGGGCAATCGTTTTACGAATGACTTGAATCCTGCGATTACTGAAGACTTACAGAATCTTGGAAAAGAAGCGATGCAGAGTGTGAGTGGTGTGGAAGTGGTTGAGATGAATCTCAAGGCCGCGACACTTCGCTTAACCGTTACGTTGCCTTCAGGTAAAGATGAAGCAAATTACATGAGTTTGATTGAAAGCTCTTTAAGTAAATTGAATGAAGCCATTCCGTTTGATACCTACTTCAATGATACGGATTCCATGAAGATGTATGATTTGGAAGTGAATTACGTGGATGCCTTGGATAATACCAAGTCGATTTATTATCAAGTGATTAAGAATGCGAACATGGAAACATGGCGTGTTCAAAACTTAATGATTCCTATGAATCCTGAGCTTGCGGCTGAATTATTGGCTAAATTGACTCAAACAGATGAGAATAGCGTTATTCCGAATGCGAATGGTAGTGAAGAAACAGAAACAACTGAAGAAAGTGGAGACGAATAAGAGGTTTTACCTCTTATTTTAAATTTTATGCAAAAGAACGAACGATTGATTTTAACAGCAGTGGATTACAGTGAACAAGGCGTAGCGGTATGTAAATACGAAGGCTTTGTGGTTTTTGTCAAAGGGATGTTGGTGGGCGAAGTTGCGGATGTGTTGATCATGCGTGTAAACACCCGTCAGGCTTTTGGCCGTTTGATGGAAGTGATTGAACCCAGCAAGGATCGTGTTGAACCACGTTGCCCCATCGCTTACCAATGTGGTGGGTGTCAGCTCCAACACATGAGTGCAAGCCATCAAGCTGAATTCAAGCAGAAGCATGTGACGCATCTCTTTGATCGTCAATTCGCAACGCATCCAGAAGTCTTGCCAATCATCTCAATGGAAGATCCTTGGTTTTACAGAAACAAGTCACAGGTTCCGTTTGAAGTGAAAGAAGAACTTGAATATGGTTACTATCGTGCGCACAGTCATACGATTCTTCCTTTTGAGACCTGTTATATTCAAAATGATGAAAGCAATCAAATCTTAAAGTTCATTAAAGATTTCTATTTTGAGCAGAGCGTAAAGCCTGTGGATCTTCGTCATGTGTTGATTAAGAAAGCATTTGCGACAGAACAATTGATGGTCATCTTGGTTCATAAAACAAAGACTTTACCGTTGATGAATGAGCTCACGAGTGCACTTTTGACTCAGTTCCCAAAAATCAAGGCAATCGTCCTTAATGTGAATAAAAAGGAAGACAATGTCATCCTTGGGGATAAGTTTATTCCTCTGACATTAGAAAGTACGATCGAAGATCGCTTGGGTGATTTCACATTCAAGATTTCACCGAGTTCTTTCTACCAAGTCAATCCAGTTCAAGCAAAAGTTCTTTATGACAATGCGGTCAAGTTTGCGCAGTTGAAGGGTATGGAAACCGTTTTGGATCTGTATTCTGGTATTGGGACAATCTCTCTTTTCTTAGCTCAAAAAGCGAAGAAGGTTTATGGCGTTGAAATCAATCCTCAAGCGATTGAAGATGCGAAAGCAAATGCAGAATCAAATCATGTGTCCAATGTGGAATTCTTGGTTGGGGATGCGAAAGAAGCAGTCCGTTACTTCATTGAAGAGAAGATTCATTTGGATGTGATTCTTGTCGATCCACCTCGTAAAGGTTTGGATAAAGATACCTTGGATGCGATTATGACGCTAAGCCCTGACCGTTTGGTTTATGTATCCTGTGATCCTTCGACCCTGGTAAGGGATTGTAAGCTCTTGGAAGAAACATATACAGTTGAATTGATTCAACCAGTTGATATGTTTGCCCAGACCTATCACGTTGAGACGGTCGTATTGATGTCACGCACAAAAAAATGATATTTCTGAAAACCTTATATATAATGCTTTTAGCACACATGGGTATGAAACCCATTGATCGAAAAATATGATTTTTTCGGTTACAGGAAACAAGTCTACAAAGACGCTTTTTGATAGTCAAGTGGTCAGGTTGAATGTTGGCTAAGAAATGATGCTATTGGACAATAAACTAGCATTTGAATGGGAGGGTTGGCATGGTTACTAAAAAAGATGCCATTGAGATAATCTTATACGCCGAAGAAAACGAAATCGCCATTTGGTTAGATGGTGGATGGTGAGTTGATGCTCTATTAGAGGAAGAACAAGGCTCCATGACGATATTGATATATTTGTAGAAGAACGAAACAACAAATCATTTATTGAAATATTGAAAGTAAAAGGCTTTGCTGAAGTTATCGAAGCATATACCTCTACTGATCATACGGTTTGGCAGGATGCTAAAGATAGGAAAGTTGATCTTCATGTATTTAAATTCAACGAACAAAGAGACCTTGTTTTTGAAGGCGAAATATATCCATCAAATGTGTTTAGCGGTATTGGGAAAATAGGTGATAAAGAGGTAAAGTGTATAGATGCAGAAAATCAAGTTTTATTTCACATGGGATATGAGCATGATGAAAATGATATTCATGACGTAAGACTACTGTGCGAGAGATTTAATACTCTTATTCCGAAGGAATATAAGTAACTGACCTGTTTTTGTTTATCCTTAAATCTAAATCAAGGCAAGCTCATTCTATCAGAAAAGCAACAAAATCGTTGGCATAAAAAGTTTATTTGCTTAGTTGAAAGATTCTAAAACTTAGATATGGAGGTTTTTGATATGAAAATAAGCAAAGAGCAATTGCTTAGAAACCCAGATATTAAGCCGACATGTGACGTTATTGCAAAGGCACTTGGGGAAGCAAGTGATGCCTATGTGGAATTTATTAAAGCACTTGCAAGGCACAATTTTCTTTTAGAATGGCGTTACTACAACGACGGTAAGGCATGGCTGGCAAAAGGACTCTATAAGTGGACAGGCGTTCGAGGCGGTCAAAATGAAACAACTGTTTTTTGGCTATCGATCTGGGACGGTTTTTTCAAAGTGTACATCTATGTTCCCGAAAAAGCCCGTGCAGATGTATTAAGCCTTCCGCTTGACAATGAGATTAAGCGGAAAATAGCGGCTTCGGAACAAATGGGAAAACTAAAATTCTTTCCTATTGTTTTTGACTTGTGTTCGGATGAAATGTTTGAGGCAGTTTTCTTGCTTGCTGATTCCAGGAAAACCACTCAATAGACAATGAATATATGGAGATAGATATACAGTAAAACCATAATTTATGCTTATAAATAAAATTGCTTATAATGGCTAATTGTTTATAATTTCATTTAATGCCATTATATAATCAAGGAATAGTTGATAGAAATTTTATTCCACATAAATCATGTAGATGGCTAACGGTGAATTTTAAGTCTACGAAAATAAGAGACAA
>DHGC01000095.1:4588-5598 GCA_002402585.1 Erysipelotrichaceae bacterium UBA4808
TTCAAAGACCTCGTCCGTATGCTGATTTTACTTGGGTTCGCTTGTTGGTGGACAAATCCACAATATACTCATTCCCTTCAGGACATACTACTTCATCATTTGCTGCAGCATTTGTTTTGAGCAAATACTTAAAGAAATTTTCACCGGTTATTTGGATGGTTGCTATAATGATAGCATTTTCAAGATTATATTTATTTATGCATTATCCAAGTGATATCGTTGCAGGAATAGTTTTAGGCTTATTTTGTGGTAAGGTTGTATCCTATTTGTATGAGAGCAAAATCAATGATAAACTCTCTACGATACAAAAGTGATCATAAATTAGAAGCAGTGAATGGTGTTAATCTGTTACTTCAAGAGAAATGCATAAGAGAGACAGTTAGTTTGTGATGTAAGACGATGGCATTAAACTGGGAAACCATATCCAATAAACTATAGTCATCTCATGATTGTGAATAATTCTATTAGGAGGGTTAGTTTATTATGAACATGAATATATTGGTTACTTTGAATTCAAACTATATAAAACCTCTTAAGGTCATGCTGAAGTCTTTGTTCTTAAATAATCCAGACGATACTTTTACGATATATCTGATGCATTCAAGGCTCAGCGAGCAAGAAGTGGAAGATATAAGGGAGTTTACGGAAAATGGAGGAAGCAGGCTTGAAAATTTACAAGTAGGTGATGATGAATTTGCTGATGCACCGCTTCTACTTCATTATTCCAAGGAAATGTATTTCCGGCTGTTGGCTTATAAGACGCTTCCGGAGACCATTAACCGGATTCTGTATCTGGATCCTGACATTCTTGTTCTTAATCCGATAAGTAATCTATATAATACAGATATAAACAACTATCTATATGCGGCCGCTTATCATGATTTGGCTCCTGTCAGGGAAGTCAATAAGATTAGGTTGTACCCATATAAGATTGAAGCATATCATAACTCCGGAGTACTGCTGATGAATCTTGAACTTCTCAGGTTAGAAGCAGACGATCGGGAGATTTA
>DHGC01000095.1:5617-7327 GCA_002402585.1 Erysipelotrichaceae bacterium UBA4808
AAAAGTCTTGATGAAAAGTTATACAATTATGATACAAGGTATTACAACTATTATAAACTTACCAGCAATGGAGAGTTTGATATGGATGGAATCATAAACAACACAGTAATCCTTCACTTCTGCGGGAAACGAAAACCATGGCAGAAACAGTATACCGGGAAATTTCATTCCTTGTACAAACATTATGAAAAACAGGCAAAGTGAGCAACTGGAGTGATAACATAGTCATTGCTGAACGACAGGTACGCATCGAAATCCCAATATACATATAGAACAGGAGGAATGACTGATAAAGAAGATTCATATGGTGCAGGTTTTCAGGGTAATTTCATTTGCCATTTCGATTCTGATACAGCTTGCTGTTTTGATTAGCGTAATCATATGGTTTAACCGATACTTCGTAGTATTTTACGGTATTAGTATTTTGATTAGCATTGCTGCGGTAATCTGGATTTTAAATAACCAGATGAATCCTGCCTACAAGATCGCATGGATTATTCCAATTATGCTGTTCCCGATTCTTGGTGGACTGTTTTATTTGTTCTTTGGCGGTAATAGGATGGGGAAAAAGACAAAAGCGAAGATGGAATCCATTCTTGGAAAAACGAAAGAGAATTTGAAAGACGACGGTCAAGTCTTGGAATTAATCCGGAAGCAGAGTGTAGAAGCAGCAAACCAATCAAGATATATCGGAAAGTATTCGAATTATCCGCCATACTGTAATGAATATGCTGAATACCTTTCCAGCGGTGAGGAAAAATTTAAGAAACTGAAAGAGGCATTGAAGAAAGCAGAGCACTTCATTTTTCTTGAGTATTTTATCATCGAAGAGGGAATCATGTGGAACAGCATTTTGGAAATTCTGATAGAAAAAGCAAATGAAGGTGTGGATGTGCGTGTTATTTATGACGATGCGGGCAGCATTACGACCCTTCCTTACAATTATAATCACAAGCTTGAGAAGTTGGGCATTCAGTGTTGCGTTTTTAATCCCATGATGCCAATCATTTCTAATAAACTGAACCACCGAGATCATCGAAAAATCAGCATCATTGATGGTCACACAGGTTTTACCGGCGGAATCAATCTAGCCGATGAATACATCAATGAATATGAGAAGCATGGTCACTGGAAAGATGCAGCAATCATGGTCAAAGGCCAGGCGGTCTGGAGCCTGACAATTATGTTTCTTTCAATGTGGGATTATCTCAGAGGGACTTCGACAGACGAAAAACAGTTCCATTCGTGTCGTGAATTTTGGGATTCGGATGTTGATCAAGATTACGACGGTTTTGTCCAACCTTTCTCTGATAGTCCCTTAGATCAGGAGTCAGTGGGAGAAGGTGTATATCTCAACTTTATAAACAAAGCGAAACGGTACGTGTATATAACAACTCCATATCTAATCATCGATAATGAGATGATAACAGCGCTTTGCATGGCAGCAAAGAATGGTGTCGATGTTCGAATTATAACTCCGTATCATTACGATAAATGGTTTGTGCACTCAGTATCGAGATCCTATTATAATTCTTTGATCACGAGCGGAGTCAGGATCTATGAGTATTTACCTGGATTCATCCATTCAAAAACGTGTGTTGCCGATGATGAATATGGATTAGTGGGTACAATCAACATGGATTACCGAAGTCTATACCTGCATTTTGAGTGCGGAATCTGGCTGTATCGCAGCAGCAGCTTGCTTGATAT
>DHGC01000020.1:0-12140 GCA_002402585.1 Erysipelotrichaceae bacterium UBA4808
GTCCTCATCTGCCGAATAACACCAATCGTAATTTAAAACGTAAGTTGATTTTGTATTTACGAATTTCTTCCATATGGTTTTTCTTGTTGTCTCTGAATTTCATAATGGTTGCTTATCTTAAGCATAATCCCATTCCTTATGATATCAAGTAAACATTACATTTATTAAAAGCAATCGCCTAAAATCCACGATTGCTTAAAATTTAATCATTGAATGAATATTAATAAACCTGACGCAATTCTACTTGACCCTCACCATAACCTTGTGGATCAGGCATCCGTTTCGCCCATTGTATCGCTTCTTCTTTAGATTGAACATCAATCAGAATGAAACCAGCAATCAGTTCACTTGTTACAGGAAATGGTCCTTCTGTTAAAAGCGCTTCTCCACCTTCTACAGGATAAGAAATGCGAATGGCATTTGAACTTGGATGAAGTCCACGAGCCATGATGCGAACACCTGCTTGTACCAAGTCTTCATTGAATTTATCCATCGTCAAACGAAGTTCCACACTGGGTAGATATCCTGCTTCTGAACGTTTAGATGCTTTGACAATCAACATGAATAACATTGTTCACCTTCTTAATTAATCCGTATATCCATTTGCCAATAAAGACAAAATGCGTGTTTCTCTTTCAATCATAACTGGATCTACCCCATGATGATTCGCATTTAGATTCAATGCAATGGCTTCTTCAATTGATACATATTCAAGTGTAAACATCGCTTCTGACTCATATTCATCCAAATTCTGTTCAACGATTCCATCTTCAACCTCACAGGTGTAATAGAAGGATTCCTGTTCAAAGATTGTGTTCTCATGGATATGACTCAGTTGAAGGATCGTGACCAAACCAAATTCATTTATTGTTTCTGGAATGATGTTCAAACCAACTTCTTCCAAGACTTCGCGTATCAATGCTTTTGGGTGATCCTCAGTTTCCTCGATGCCTCCGCCTGGGAACTTAACATAATTCTGAGCTTTACTATGTACCATCGCAAGCTTTCCATCTTTATAGATGATGGCACGTACAGAAGGACGTTTAGAATGTGGAAAAGATGCGTCATAATTCTTAAAATCCATCGTGAACAGTTTTATCATATTTCCTACTTTCCAAACGATCCAAAGTTTCATATATCTCATCAAATAAAGCTGTTCTTCTAGAATAATCAGAACTACTCAACTCTTCTATCAAAATTTTAACAAGCTTAGGACCATCATTCAGTTTAAATATGCCTTCAACGAATTGAGCAGCTTCCGCATATGTTTTCCGATTGCCTGGATTGACTAAACACGCATAGAACTGTTTTTTAAAATAATCAAGCAGCAGATCATGATAATGATCTTTGAGTACATCTGTGTTTGCGATGAGGCGATGTGCATTCTCCGACTTGCTCAACAGTTCATACAATGCCTTGCAATCATTCATGTATCGAAATATCGCTTCGAGTTGATACGTCTTCTTAACATTCTTAAGGATTCTTCCATAGTAGACATCAAAGTCAGTTTTCTCTCGCAGTATCCGCAGAGCATCAAGATTAGTGTTGTAAAGGATATCTAAATAAAGGTATTCTTTGAAGACTTCCTCATGATTTGGAAGTCGCTTCGCAATTCGCAAGAAGATTGAAGGGATATAACTTTCACTAAAATGCATTCTCGTACTCAAAGCATGTTTCATGTCCGTATAAAGCTGGTCAATGTTTTTCACATGTTCAATGACATATTCTACATACTCATCGTATTTGCCATTTCGAACCAAAAATTGAGCGATTTCTACGCTTGAGTAGTCATTTAAAATAAACAATGCGATAAGTAAGTTTGATTTTGGTAATGTGCTTCGGACTAAGTAGCTCTTGATGATTTTCAAATAATCATCGAGTTTTTCACTCAAAGCTGACTTCTCAATGTGCGTCAAGCGATCTTTGAAGAACTGTACAAGCCATTGATAATCATCATAAATCGCTATTCGAACATCCAAGAGAACCCTTTGAAGGGTATCTTTGTAGGCTGAATTCTTCTCAAAAATACATTCGATATTCTTTTTATCTTCAACACTTAGTAGTGTTTGTGAAGAATCATAATCATCAAAATCATAGATGATCATACTTTGCATAAAACGTTTATGTATTTTTTCAACAAAGGCAACTTCATAACTGGAACTCTGAATGTACTTTTGGTAACTAACCTTCAAGTATTTTGAAAATGTATATTCCGTATTTCGATTAAGCTCAGTCGTTAAATGCTCTCTAAGTTCTTGAAGTGTTAAATTTTGAATGTAATCATTTAAAGCAGAATCAAAAAACAAAGGTTTGACAAAAACATCGCTTCCTTCTTCATCAAAATCTTCCTCATCTTCGTAATCTTCTTCATATTGACTCTGTAAATCATCAACATATTCATCCACCTCTTCTGGAAAAGCTGAAAAGAAAAGCGCGACCATATGTTTACATATCGTATGTCCATTCGCGAATGGACATTCACAACTTGACTTACGTGGATGCTTTACATTGATCAGGACAGCATATGGATTGCTCTGACTTCCTTGGACGATACCTTCAAACTCAAACTCCGATATCTGATTGCTTGAAACTACATTGCCTTCCAAATAGTATGCGTATCCACGAGCTACACTATTCGAGCTTGCACTAATTAGAATTGACATTTCATCATCTCCTGTTCTCGATTCAGCTAATTTATCTTACTTTTATTTCAAAAATCATCAATGTTTGTATATTACATTGAATGATCGAGTCAAGCTTAAGTGACAATAAAAGTAAAATGTTATTAAACTTAATTCTATTTCAAAGACATTAGCGTCATCAAATACAATTGTTTTGGAAATTTGTGGGAATAAAGTGTGTTGTTCACTACGTTAATTCACTTTATCGAATTAAGTGTAATGCCTTATTATAGTCATCTTTATAAACAAATACTCTATATTCATAAGTTTGACTTAGTTCTATCCCAAACGAACTCGTTCTGCTTCGACTCGAACCAATGAAAGAAGTGCTTTGAAGATTGGTTGTCTTAACGATGTAAGGTATACGATTGCTCGAAAGAATTTCTCTTACCTTTGTCAATCTATCCATTTTAAGTGTTATCAGCAATTCTTTACGATTAAAAATAGTGATCATAATCTTACCCCCAAGTTTTCGAATAAACTTATCGTTCTATTTATATTAAAATCAATGCAGTTCTCATCGTATTAAACTTAACATGATAAGAACTATTTATTACAAATACAAAACGAGAACTCCGAACAATCTAACGATTTGCCTTGATTCGATGTCGAAAACGGCATCATCCTAGATTGATCCAATAGCGTTGAATATCCATTCCATCCACATGAACAGTTTTCTCAAAAACACCTCGGTTTGCGATTATGCTCTTTCTGCTACCATCATTTGATCCATCACAGGTTACAAGTACCTCCTTTAATCCATACTCTTTACATCGTTTTAGAATCAATCGAAGCATTTCCTTTGCATAGCCTTTTCTGCGCTCACTTGGACGCACAGAGTATCCAATATGGCCACCCCATACTTTTAGGATTGGATGTTCGATGTGATGCCTAAAATCAATGATACCCACAACACGATCATCCTCTTCACAAACAGCGATATATCGATCACAAGGCACTCGACCTACCGGACAAGTTTCAAGTGTTTCCATCATTCTGTTCGTTTCAAACCATGTACCTGCATCCATGCATTCTCTAAGGTTACCGCAACCATCCATTGAATCATTCAACGCGATGAATTCATTACGATAACTCATGATTTGTTCACTGTATTCTAAAGTTGATTTAATTAATTTGATCATTGAAATCACCATTTCTCTTGATTATTCTTTGCTTAAAACGGACTTATTCGCCTTCGTAGTAATCAACATCTGAGTCTTCTTTATAAAGTTTGTTAATTCCTTTACCCCAAATTCCGATCTTGCCTGAATCAGGATAAACCGAAACATCAACTTCATGCACGACATCAAAATCAATATAACTGAGCTTTTCGGTCGTTGACGTATTCGTTAACTTATGTGCTCCTGAACTATTTGCGGGAAAAAAGAGCAAAT
This sequence comes from Erysipelotrichaceae bacterium UBA4808, assembly GCA_002402585.1. Lineage (GTDB taxonomy): Bacteria > Bacillota_I > Bacilli_A > Erysipelotrichales > Erysipelotrichaceae > UBA2212. The sequence continues at coordinate 4,076 of DHGC01000020.1, forward strand.
CCCCTGCCTGTACTTCTTTGTCACCATCTGGTGTTTTTAACAGACCCTTTCCACTGATGATGTAGAAAGTTTCTTCATTTTTGTGATGGTAATGATAGGGATATGCAGATTTCAAGGGTGGAATTTCATATACGGAGACAAGAGTCTGTTTTGCTTCACCAAAGGAAATGAACGGCTTCTTATCATAGCAATAATCCGTATGTTCATTTCGATGCTTTGTATCAAGCGCTGCAATCTTCATATGTTTGATTTTATCCAAGTTCTTCAACTCCTTTTCACACTGCATCAATACATGTAAACAATGATGATTTAGAAATTTGCCGTCATGAATCATTGGTTAAATCTTCTGTTTGAAATTATGAGTCATTCAACATAAAACATAATTTAAAGGTCTTATCATTGCAAGAAACACTATCCTAATTTTAAACTATTGTTCAATTTTAACCGTTACTTGATTATCTGAAACAATCGTTCGATTACGTCCCAAACTTTTAGCAAAATAAAGTGCTTCATCTGCCATCGCTACGATCTGTTTTGGAGATATCATGTATGTCGTATTCACGCTCACGACCCCAAGGCTGATCGTTACATACGCTGCTGTCTCAGAAGAAACATGTGGGATACCGAGTACCTCTACACCTTTGCGAATTCGTTCAGCCAGGGCTTTCGCCCCATAAGATTCGGTTTCGGGTAAGATGACGACAAATTCCTCACCCCCATAGCGTGCAACAATATCCGGTGCACGTCCAATGATCGACTTAAGCATCGATCCTATTTTCACCAAACAATCATCTCCGGCTAAATGACCATAACTGTCATTGAATTTTTTGAAATGATCGACGTCGATCATAATTAGCGACATCGTTTCTCCTGTGCGTTTAACACGGTAGAATTCGGTATTGAGCGCTAAATCGAAATATCTTCGATTCGCCAATCCCGTCAAACTATCTGTTATTGAATTGACTTGAGCGATATTTCTTTCAGCTTCAAGCTGTTGAACCAGTTCTTGGATGTGTAATTCTGCTCGCTTACGTTCCGTTATATCACGTACGATGAAGACCATACGGATTGGTTGTCCATTCGCATTGCGTACAAAACCACTGTTTACTTCGATATCAAAGATGCTTTTATCCTTACGTATGCCTCGATATTCATTGGGCTTGTTGTTGTTTCCTTGATACATACGTAAAATGTTGGAACGAGCTCTTTCGACATCTTCAGGTAAGATGAAATCGAGTAGCTGCATGCCGATAAACGAGTCGAAATTCAATTCATAACCAAACATTTCCTTCGCTGCTGGAGAAATCATAAGGATGCGTCCTTCTAAATCTGTGATTGTAATGTCATCAGGCGAAGCGTTGAGAATCGAACGATATTGTTCTTCACTTTCAATGAGTGCTTCTTCTGTCCGTTTACGCTCGCTGATATCACGAACGACACTGATAACGTGCGATACATTCTGAATCGTAATGATCCGAGCTGAAATCATTCCATTAAACTGACTTCCATCTTTACGTTGGAAAGCAAACTCCATATTTTCGCAAAAGCCTTGTTCATTTAGCTTCGCAAAGAATTGCTGACGATCCTCAAAACTGTACCAAACATTGATTTGCACTGTCGTAGTACCAAGTATTTCATCTCGCGTGTAACCGGACAAAGAGACAAAGCCAGTATTGACATCCACAACCAAGCCATCACTAAAGCGTGTTATAAGGGATGCATCGGGACTGGTATTGAACACCAATTGCATTTTTTCCTTTTCTAAACGATTTTCTTCATTCAAGTGCTGATTAACCATTAAAATGAATCCGTATGTCCAAAGTGTACTTGCTACAGTCGTAGCGATAAATCCTGCATTGAGAAAAAATGTAAAATCGGAGTAGTTTTGAAGCCTTGGCATGTTCATGGTCCAAAGCACACGTATCGCCAAGAAAGCACCATATAGGATAAAAATGAGAACAGAAAATTTGACTGAGGTAGAAGTGAACTTCCTCTTTTCAAGAAGAAGTGTGTAAGCTGTCAAAAACGAGATGATCGCTAAAGCAATGTTGACCACAATCGTTCGACCCGAGATATCATTAAAAACGAACATAAAATGATAGTACGCGAGTAAAAATACACTGAAAAATAGGCTGAGCATCCATCGGTGCTCCTTCTTATTAAGAAATTGCACGATGCCTAAATAGAGCAGTATCTGTCCCAAAGCCATCAACGGATTAGCGATCATCGCAAGAAATAGAAGTGAATCAACACGCACTAGAGGCATAAAGACAAAGCCAAGTGCCATAAAACTCGAACCCAAAAGCCACAATCCAATACCACGATAACTTCGGTTTACGACTCTATACTGCACAAAAAGCGCAATGACCTGCGCTAAAAGGGATAGGCTCAAGATAAAGACGAGTGTTTGCGTATTAAGATTCATGAATGCCCCCATTGGTTAATCGACAATTGCTTTGATGATCCCTCCTAAAATAATCAGCCAAATCACTGCAAATGGAATTGCGTAATACCATTTAACTGGTTCTCCATTCAACCACAACGCTTCCGCTTCTTTTCTAAATTTCTCAAAAACATCTTTTGGAATAAGCTTAATCGTCAAGGTAATCAAAATAGGTAATAATATGATGTCATCAAGATAGCCGATGACTGGAATAAAATCAGGAATCAAGTCGATGGGGGATAATGCATAAATAACCGTTATGCCAGCCAAAAGCTTTGCCAACAACGGAGTTTCATTACTTTTCAAACATAAAAATACAGCTGGAATATCTGTCTTTAATTGAATTGCTCTAGCTTTTAGGTTCATAGCATTCATTCAGCTCATTTCTGGTATAAATAGTTTCCAACTCTGCTGTTATCAGGAATACATCCTCAATAATCATAAATGGAAATACATTTCAAATTAACAATTGTCTTTGTGGAATAAATTTAGGTTAACCTTAACACTATTAGGTAGAAAACTTTCCATCTTGACACTCATTTTCTCTATTATAAGTTTTCCAGTCAAAGTTTTCACACAAAACAGGATTCATATTAGTAGCTTTATTCTCTCATATTATTCTGAACGGAAGCTCTAACTAAATCATTCTGCACAACCCATGCTGTGCTATTGACAATTGTAGTTCTATTTTCCCTGCACAGTAGAAATGGTATCGTATTATATTATCTATCTAATCATTAGATTACGCATAATTTTCTTTAAACAAACATTCATTCAGGAAGACACTTTGTTTTTAAGATGGATTTTGTTTAATCTGTTTTCTTAAAGTAGTTTACACAACATAAATTAGATACTAATTTTAGTCATCTTGCCAAGTAAAAAATTCACCTACAATCACATTTTATAGTAATTATAGGCGAATATAGGTTACTCGCTACGTAACGCTTCTACAGCATCCTTTTGAGAAGCCATTCTTGCAGGAATATGTCCACCTAACACAGTTAAGATGGTGCTAACAACTACCAACGCTACAGCATGATATGTCTGTAAACTTGCCACGCCACTAAGTTCGGTCCAATTATATAGTAACGTATTAATCGGAAAGGTTAATAGCCAAGCTATAATTACACCTAACACGCCAGAAAAAATTCCCAAAATGAAAGTCTCTGCATCAAATACACGGGTAATGTCTTTCTTGCGTGCACCTAAAGCTCTTAGTACCCCAATTTCTTTTGTTCTTTCCAATACTGAAGTATAGGTTATAATACTTATCATAATCAAACTGACAACAAGAGATATCGCCGCAAAAGCGATGAGCACAAGTGTTATTGCATCCATGATTCCGCCTGTCAGTTCTGTCATTCTACCCGCTAAATCATTGAAGAAAACTTGATCTTTTATATCTTTCCCTTCATTATAAGCATCCAGATATTTAATTATCGAATCCTTATTCTCGAAATTATTTGGGAATACCATAACCATAAATGGTGTGGAGTTACCACCGAGATACGATAAGAAGTTCTGCTTTGTCTCTTCATCGATATCTTCCATGCTCATAACGTTTTTATTACTTTGTTGCTGCGCTTTTACAATTTCTGAATTAGAGGCATCGTCAATAATCATTTGAGACAGTTCATCACTATATGCTATCCCAGTACCCAAGATACCAATAGAAACATCTTGTTTTTGACGTACAACGCCAGTAATTTTCACAGTTATACTTTTGCTTGACGCATACATTGCTTCATAATTTTGTCCTGGCAAGTAATTTCCCATATCTGTTTTTATATAAAAGTCATCATTTGATATTATTTTAAATTCCGTACCAACAATATCTGAAAATTCTATGCTTGAGACATTCTCTGTGTAAAATCCTAAAGATTTCAATTTATTATAATCGATTCTATTTTTCGTATCGACAACCAGTACCATTTCAGTTGGATCTTTTGGATAATCTCCTGCAAGTAAATCATAATTTTTTACAAGATATGGCTCCTCTTCATTTCCTAATCTTTCGGGATAAGAAGATAATCCAATTTCATCCATACTAGCAATATTTGCTAAGTTTGACATACTTGAAAGGTCCATACCCGTGCCCATAGAAGCCATTATATTGCTTACGGATACAGGCATAACAGTCCCATCCACCATTCGCAGCATGTTCATCCCAACAATTCTTGTATAACCTATGCTATTGCATATTTCCGGATCAATTTTACTCAGGTAATCCATAAATTCATCCGTTATTTTGTTATTATGAGCGATAGTCGTTTCTGCTGAATCGTAAAGAAATACTTTATTTGAGTCAGCAAATTCCTCCGTACCCATCACCTTATCTTTGAATTTATCCTGCAAACTTGATATGTTCTCAGCATTCAACTGCATCGACATCTGAGATATGATAATTGGGAACTCTGACATCGCATCACTTTGGAAAGTATCAATCTGTTTTTGAAATCCAGTAGACAAACTGAGTATTACAGCAATTCCTATAATACCTATACTTGAGGCTAACGCCGTTAAAAATGTCCGACCTTTTTTAGTCCTTAAATTATTAAAAGAGAGTTTTAATGCCGTAGGAAAATTCATGCTGGTTTTTTTAAGGATAAAACTATCCGGCTTTGGCCTTTCCTGATGTGGATGAGTATCTGATGTAATCTTCCCATCCTGGAAACGAACAATCCTGTCGGCATATTTCTCTGCGATTTCAGGGTTATGTGTAACCATAATAACCAAACGATCATTCGCTACGTTTTTAATCAAGTCCATAATTTGAGTACTCGTAACAGTATCCAAAGCTCCCGTAGGCTCATCACATAATAAGATTTCTGGATTATTTGCCAGTGCTCGGGCTATGGCAACACGCTGCATCTGACCACCGGATAGTTGATTTGGTTTTTTGTGCAGNNCTCTTTTATGTTTTTCTTCTGTTGAAATGCCGCTTAGTGTCATACCAAGTTCTACATTTGCAACAATCCCCAAATGAGAAATTAAATTATAATTTTGAAATACAAACCCAACTGAATTATTGCGGTAAGCATCCCAGTCTTGATCACTAAAATCTGATGTTCTCTTCCCCTTAATCGTCATCTCTCCAGAATCGTAATGATCTAATCCACCAATAATATTCAAGCACGTCGTCTTGCCTGATCCACTAGTACCAAGAATTGCGACAAATTCTTTTTCTCGGAAGGCAACACTGATATCATCAAGTGCCTTTGTTTCAATACCACCTACATGATATGTTTTCTTAATATTTCTAAATTCAAGCATTATTTTAAATTCTCCTTCAGTTATTTTCTATTCTATTTGGTGTTATTCGGCGAACGAGAACTTGTAATGAAACCTTCCAAGATCGTTGAACATTTTCTACGAAGATTTTTGGTTTTGATAAAATTGGCTCAAGAACTTTCAAATCCAATTTAAAATTGCTCAAAATTATCCCTAAAATCAATTTTAGAAAATATCATGCTGAAACAATGCTCTTTTACCAAAGTCCATATTTACTGAATAACACCTACTAATTTTAAGCCACTCTAAACCCTTTCCTGACCCATAAAAGCCAAATTAAGCAGCCCAGGTCCTGTATGTGTACCAATTATCGGCCCAAGGTTATTGATCAATACTTCTTTAACAGTAAGCTCATTACTTATGAGTTCTTTCAAGTATAGTGCATCTTCATAGCAGTCTGCATGACTGATATATACAGTTTCATCATTCATACTCGTAGCTGTGTTTTTTAACTCATTAAACAAATCCATGATTGCTTTTTTTCGTCCCCTAACTTTCTTAATAGGGCTAAGCTTTCCATTTTTATCCACAATTAAAATAGGTTTTACACTCATCAAAGTACCTAAAACAAAACTGGTCGTAGACAATCTTCCCCCACGTTTAAGATAATCAAGGCTGTCAACAGTGAACCATTGGTTCACCTTCATTTTATTGTTTTCCAACCAATTTATTATCTCCTTGTTCGTCTTTCCATCTTTATGCATATCGATCGCTTTTTGAACTAATATCCCTTGCCCAACACTCGCAGCTTTAGAATCAATTACAGTTATGTCTGCATTGGGAAACTCCTGCAACACATTTTCTCTTGCCAATAAAGAATGATTGTAGGATTCACTTAAAGCAGAAGAGAATGCAATATATATAATAGAACACCCTTCATTGACATATTTCTTGAAGTACTCTTCATATGTGTATGGAGTTATCTGCGAAGTTGTTGATAACCCCCCTTTACGAAGTTCGTCATAAAATTCCTTATAACTAATCGACTTCCCGAAATTATCTTCATAATCTTTACCATTCAAATTAAAAAGAAACGGAATCACGGGTACCTTGTTTTCGTTCAGATATTCTTCGTGTAAATCGCAATTTGAGTCTGTCATGATAATTGTATTCATATTTTTCAATCCTCCTTTTTGATTTTATATATTTTATATGTTTTACATAATATGTGATATGCAACTACTAACCTGGCTTTAGTCAAACACTAATTCAATCGCATCTAAAGCATTGGGAAGTTCTTTTTCCATTGGATCAAGAAGTACCTGAACAGCTATTCCAAACATTGCTCCAGAAAGCATTCTTGAAATTTCTCTTGAGCTATACCTCCTTATATTCTTTTTTAAATGATTATCTTGCAAAATGTTCTTTTCAATCAAATCAGAAGTATCATTAAATAGATTTTTTAGTTTTTCTCCGAAAATTTCAGACCACAGCGCTAAGCTTGTAAAATCATACAAAACCTTAAATGTTTTTGGATTTTTCTCAAGCATTCCCCTGAAATATAAAAGTAAATCATACATCTTTTCTTGTGGAGATGCCCCGACATTTAAATGACACTCTATTTCCTTTAAATACTTCTCTGTTGTAAGATTAATAACTTCAATAAACAAACCCTCCTTATTCTTATAATGATAATTAAGCTGACTTAAAGCAACCCCTGCGACATCTGCAATATCGCGCATTGAAGTGTTTGCATAACCATTCGATGAAATACAGTCAAAAGCAGCTAATAATATTTTCTCAGATTGAGTCGATTCATTTGTTTCAAAAGCCACCTAACATCACCTCGCAATTCGGTCGTTCGTTCGACTTAAATTTGATTATATGGTTTTATGCTAATTTTGTCAATTAACATTGACATTGATCCAGCTCCATTAACCGATAACGAGAAAGCACTATCCCTAGAAGATTTGGGGCTAAAAGAGCTGCTGCTGATAGGGATTTGAGTGTCAGCGATATGTGGATGTATGCTGTTCAAGATGAATATTTAGCCATCATAGATATGTTTGGCAACCAAAAGCCCTACGTGAATAATGTAAGTGCCGAAGAAACACATCTCGCATTTTAAAAGAGGTATATGTTTCATATGGTCTTGATTTTCCTGCAGATGTTTCTGCGGATCACATTGTTATACCTACCAACCTGCTTGAAGTCACCGAAACGGGTACTCAAGCCTAAATTGACAATATTGCGATGTATGAATTGTTCTTACCCTATGATCTTCTTGATCATAGATATGAAGTATTCACTGCATTAAAGAGTGGTTCTGAAAGCCATCTGTTAGCGTTTCAAAAGCAAGTTGATATTATGAATAGCATCATTCTGTAAAAG
>DHGC01000020.1:12210-12663 GCA_002402585.1 Erysipelotrichaceae bacterium UBA4808
ATCTAAATCGCTCTGTCACCTAAAATAGCATGCCTTTGGACTTATTTCCAAGAACTGATATTTTCACGATTATTGATCTTCTGATTTTCTCGCTTAAACCTCAAAAACACTTTATTGACAGGCTTCTTACTACATTTACTTATTAACCCTTGACATCAATACGACCTTCTCGACGTGACGCAAACCGTTCATTTGGATGTTTCCATGTAATGAAATGGCCGGAATCATTCTTTATGATATCTGGGCCAATTTTCGATTTCGTACGTAAATGAGAACAGGTCAATCGGCTATTAGTCTTTTCGAAGTATGAGGGAGCCTGTCAACAACATTTACAACATTTATGGTGGTGGCTACACCTCATCTAACATGTGAAAATTACATTAACGGGGAAAATACTCTGAGTATCGATTGAATCAGCAATGTACCCAAAGATATCTTTTTTTGATCTTCGGT